>NZ_PTSB01000030.1:0-53799 GCF_002965125.1 Escherichia sp. MOD1-EC6162 | reverse complement strand
CCCCAGAGAAGTCAGTGGGTTACGCAGAGAATCGTAACGGGATACCAGATCAAGGGCCTGTCCAATGTGCATAAAAAAATCCGGAAACGAGTGAGCGTTTCCGGATTCTTACACAGCCACTGGATCGGTCAACTGATCCTTAACTGATCGGCATTACACCTTCGGGTGGCGTTGTTTTTGCGAGACGACACGCATTCTGTTTTGTAACTTTCCCGCCTGTTTCTTTTCCTTCCGAGTCGCTTTCTATATCTGTTAACGCATAAAAAACGCTGCTGGTGTTCATTAATGCGCAGGGGTAAAACATCTTGCAATTTAAATGGTGAGAATGAGCAGGAGCGGCTTATTTCCAGCAAGCGGCTCTGAACAGGCAAGATGCGTTCTCAAAAGCAAATGTTATACGTCAATTTAAACAGAGGCATCCTGTTTATGCATCAAGTCCAGTTATCCTCACCAGATGGACTGTGAGCCATAGCAGTTCGTTACCTCTGAGGGTGATACCGAGTTGAACCTTGATATAATCGCGGATCAGTAGCGTACACTGCCAGGCTTCTGGATACTCTTTAATCACTTGCACTAGCAGGAAACTGTCCCGCGAGCTATCCAGTTCTCCCTCCTGTAAACGCTGAAGGAAAAACTGCATATGGATAAGAAAACGTGAGTAATTAATCGATTCAGTGTCGATCTCCTGCTTAAAGTGGTACTGCACGAGATTAAAAATATCCTTCAACATTTTCACTGACTGCATGGTTTGCGCTACGTCGTCGCCTTCGCTCTGACCATTCACAAGATGAAAAGCGATATTCCCGGCTTCCTCTTCCGGTAGTTCAATACCGTACTGCTGGCGAATAATGGTTACAGCCTCGCTGGCGATGTGGAACTGTTGTGGATAAAACCGCCTGACCTCCGGTAGTAGGCGGTTTTGAATGGTGATCCCTTTGCGGCTGCGCTCGATGGCAAAAGCCAGGTGATCGGCAAGGGTAAAGAAAATCTGCTCACGAACTTTGCTCGAAAGCTGCATGTTGGCACGGGAAATAATCATCGCAGCCATTTCGATGACTTCATCCGGTATAGCGGAAAGTGCCTCAAGATAGCCGCTGCGTTCGTCAAGCGTCTGGGTTACAAATAGCTTCTCTATCTGCTCCGGGGCGATCTCGTCCCCGGGTCTGCTGTTGAAGCCAATACCTTTCCCCATGACGATAACTTCCCTGTTATCGTCATCAAGGGAGAGCACCAGGCTATTATTGAGCACCTTCTGAACAATCATCTCTGAGACTCGTTGTGGTTACCGTTTTGCGCGATGACATCCTTATACCACCAGAAACTGCGTTTGCGGATCCTTTGCAAACTCTTCAGATCATCCTCGCCGCGATCGACATAAATAAAACCGTAGCGCTTAGCGTATCCCTGGTGAGTGCTTACCACATCAATTGCTGCCCATGGGCAGTAGCCCATCAGCTCGACGCCGTCAGCAATTGCCAGACGCATTTGCTCAATGTGCGCCTCAAGAAAAGCGATACGGTAATCGTCATTCACCGTCCCATCATGCTCCAGCTTATCCGGTGCGCCCATACCGTTTTCGCTGATCAGAATCGGCAGGCCGTAGCGCTCGCACACTTTACGCAGCGTCAGGCGCAATCCCACCGGATCAACGACCCAGCCGTAAGGCGTTTTGCCGACCCACGGATTTTCCGCTGGCCGATAAACGCCCTCTTCGCCCAGCATAATTTGTTGATCGCCCGCGCGGGGGGCAACATCGGCACCATCGCCCCGGCTGGCAGCAATCGTCGCGGTTGAGTAGTAGTTAATGGCGATAAAATCCGGCCGCCCCTGCTGCAAAATCAGCGCATCTTCTGGCTGCATTTCCGGCGCGAGGCCGCGATCCTGCAAATACGCCCACGCCAGGGCGTTGTAGCGACCATGTACCGCTACATCTAAAAAACTCCAGCAGCGCAGCGTTTCCCAGTTATGCGCGGCAATAGCGTCTTCCGGTTTGCAACTTTCGGCGTACATCGAAGTGGTGTTTATCGCCGGGCCGATGCGCAGCCCAGGGAATTCGCGGTGGCACAGGGCGAAGATCTGCGCCTGAGCCAGCATCATATGATGATTCTGCTGGTACAGCGCCTTCTTATCCGGCAGTTCACGATTGGCGGGTACGCCAATCGCGCCGGGATGCAGGATCATGGTGTTCTGTTCGTTAATCGTCAGCCATAGCGGGACTTTATCGGCAAACTCGCTGAACAGCAGACGGGCGTAACGAACAAACGCCTCCCCGGTTTTGCGGTTCAGCCAGCCGCCTTTCAACTCCAGAGCCCAGGGCAAGTCGAAATGATACAACGTGACGATGGGGGTTATTCCGTAGCGTGTCAGGGCGTCGATCAGGCGGTGATAAAAGGCTAACCCGTCCGGATTCACCGGGCCATCACCGTCAGGTATCACCCGCGACCAGGCCACCGAAAAGCGGTAGGCCTTCAGCCCCATCTGCGCCATCAGCGCTACGTCTTCCTCCACGCGATGATAGTGATCGCTGGCAATGCGGAAGTCAGCCGTTCCCGGCGGATGGCTGAGCATGTCGACTACCGACGGTCCTTTACCGTCTTCATTCCACGCGCCCTCAACCTGATAGGCCGAAGTGGACGCGCCCCACAGAAAACCGTCCGGGAACTGCGTTTTCTTTTGATAAATCATACCTGCACCTCCTTAGCGGATTGCACCATCAGTTGTTCGCCGTAATCGACCTGCGCGGCGGTGGTAAGGCGCAGGGAGTGCTGCTCGTCGCCATTGACCACAATCACCGGGGTAATCAGGTCATACCCGGCCTGTTCGATGGCGGGGATATCAAAGCGGATTAGCTCCTGTCCGACCTCCACCTTGTCGCCTACTTTCAGCGATGAGCTAAAGTGCTGGCCGTTAAGATTAACGGTATCGATACCGATATGGATCAGCAGCTCAAGTCCGCTTTCACTTTGTAAACCAACGGCGTGGCAGGAAGGTAGAAACATCATTACAGTACCGTTAAACGGCGCACGCAGAACCCCTTCCTGTGGTTGGATCGCCACGCCTTCTCCCAGCAGGCCACCGGAAAAGACATCATCATTCACTTCGTTCAGCGCCATCACCTGACCGCGCAGCGGGCTGAGTACTTCAATCTCACCCTCAATTTTCGGGCTAACGACAGGCTGCGGAGCCTCGCTGACCTCTTCTTGCTCTTCAGGCGTATCTTTAAAGGCGATAAACCAGGTTAGGGCAAAGGTTACTACGATAGAAATCGCACAGGTCACTAGCGCATGGACGATATTCATCGGGTTTTCACCGATAAACGCCGGCAGCGCCGCAAGTCCTGGGGAGACAAACGCATAGCGCACCAGACCGCTCACACCAGCATAAATCCCGGCGCAGCCGCCACCGATCATCGCGGCAATCAGTACCCGGCGGAACTTGAGTAATACCCCGTACAGTGCCGGTTCGGTGATCCCCAGCAGCGCGGTAAAGCCCGATGATGAGGCCAACTGGCGCAGGTTGTTATTTTTGGTTTTCAGCGCCACGCACAGCGTCGCCGTGCCCATTGCCACGTTTGACGCCAGCATTCCCGGCCCGTTAATCATCTCAAAACCGTTTTTACTCAACTGACCGGTAGCGATTGGCGTCATCGCCCAGGCGGTGCCGGTAATAATCAGGAAGGGTTGCAGAGCGCCCATCAGCATCGGAATTAACCAACTGGCGTGGCGATCAATAGCGCCCGCGCCAGCCGCCACCAGATCGTTAAGCAAAATACCCGCAGGGCCGACGAGCACCAGCGCCAGTGGCGCGGTGATCAACAGGATCAGCATCGGCTTAACAAAGAACTTAATGATCGACGGCGAAACCTTCTCCGCGAAGCGCTCCACCCACGACATCAGCCAGACCGTCAGAATAATCGGCAGCACTGACCCGGCGTAATCGGAAAGCAGGACGTTGATACCGACAAAATCAACCGCTTTCCCCGCTGCCAGCATCTGGCCGATGCCCGGATGCAGCAGTACGCCCGCGAGGGTCATCGCCAGAATCGGGTTACATTCAAATTTCAGCGATGCCCCGTAGGCCAGCAGCACTGGCAGGAAGAAGAAGGCCGCGTCGGCAATAATGTTGAGTAGCTGATAGGTTGAACTGGTTTCGCTAATCACGCCCGTTAGTTTGAGGATAGCCAGCAGTGCCTTGATCATCCCGGCGCCGGTAATGGCCGGGATCACTGGGGTGAAGGTGGTCGAAATCACGCTGATAATGCGTGCGATGATACCGGTGGGTTTGGCGTTTTTGCCACCGCTTGAGGGGCCTTTCTTCTCCGGCAGCGCCTTATTGAGCAGGCGATAAACCTGCTGCACCTCATTGCCGATAACAATCTGGAACTGACCGCCTTTCTCCACCACGCTTATCACGCCGGGGATAGCGCCAATCTGCGTATCGTTAACCTTTGCGCGATCGTTAAACTCCATGCGCAAGCGGGTCGCGCAGTGGGTGAGCATTCGGATATTCTCCGCACCACCCACCGAGTGGAGGATTTTGTCTGCTGTTTCGTTATAGTTCATAGTGTTCCCTGGGTTGAGGCAAAAAAAAAGACCAAAATAGAAATGCTCCCCTTGGCGGGAGAGCATTTCTATTTTGGTCTTGCCTGCTTTCGCAGTAGCACGCCATCATAGAAATGGGTTATTTCGACAGATTATCTAAGTGATGTTGTTGTCTTTCAATCGGTATAGAGAAAAAACGTGATCTGCATTGAATGAAATTATGACGGTTTCAGGTGAACCTCTATGTTTTACCCAAACACGTGTCTACCATTCATGTGATAAGAAGGGCTTTGTGCCTTACCAACACCGGGTTCGGTTGTTTTTTGCAAGACAAAACAGGTGTCAATATAAAATAAAAACCCTTACTAACCGAAGCCCGGTGTTCAGGGTTATTACGATATACTCGTCATGCTGCAAGTTGCATGTACTGTGTCTGCGTTCGCTCACCCCAGTCACTTACTTATGTAGGTGCCCGGGAATTCACTCGCTTGTCGCCTTCCTGCAACTTGAATTATTTAGAGTATACAAGAAATTATTTATTCTTTGCGCGCTCGAAGGAAGCAACGATTTCAGCTTTAGCGGCTTCAGCGTTTTCCCAACCTTCAACTTTCACCCACTTGCCTTTTTCGAGGTCTTTGTAGTGCTCGAAGAAGTGAGCGATCTGCGCTTTCAGCAGTTCAGGCAGATCGTTAACGTCTTTGATGTGATCGTATTCTTTGCTCAGCTTGCTGTGCGGAACCGCAATCAGTTTTGCATCTTCACCGGCTTCGTCGGTCATTTTCAGAACGCCAACCGGACGGCAACGGATCACAGAACCCGGCTGCAGCGGGTACGGAGTCGGGACCAGTACGTCAACCGGATCACCATCCAGAGACAGAGTGTGGTTGATGTAACCGTAGTTGCATGGATAGAACATTGCGGTGGACATGAAGCGGTCAACGAACAGTGCGCCGCTTTCTTTGTCGATTTCGTATTTGATCGGATCTGCGTTAGCCGGGATCTCAATAACAACGTAGATGTCTTCCGGCAGATCTTTACCCGCAGGGACGTTGAGTAAGCTCATGTCTGTTTCCTTTAAAATATGTGGCAAACAAGTGCCGAGTATTATAGCCAACTCGCGCCGAATGTCTTCGCTTGTTTTCGTCCTCTTTTTCCTTTTTCGCCAGCTTTAAGACGGTTTACAGAGCAGGAAAATCCATAACCGTAGCCGCATTTTTCATAGCGAGATGAAAGCGATTACAAACTTGTGATTAACGATGTATTTACTTTTTTGAAGTGTGAAGTAACGCAATCTGTTACATGACCGATTGTCTATAGTTTTTTCGCGAACATCTTTTAAACAATAATAATCACCCCGACGAGGACAACCCTATGTGGAAACGCTTACTTGTAGTCTCTGCGGTCTCAGCAGCCATGTCGTCTATGGCATTGGCCGCTCCCTTAACCGTAGGATTTTCGCAGGTCGGATCGGAGTCCGGCTGGCGTGCCGCAGAAACCAACGTGGCGAAAAGTGAGGCAGAAAAGCGCGGTATCACGCTAAAAATTGCCGATGGTCAGCAAAAGCAGGAAAACCAGATTAAAGCGGTACGTTCCTTCGTCGCACAAGGTGTGGATGCGATCTTTATCGCTCCGGTGGTGGCGACGGGCTGGGAACCAGTATTAAAAGAGGCGAAAGATGCCGAAATTCCGGTCTTTTTGCTCGACCGTTCCATCGATGTGAAAGACAAATCTCTCTATATGACGACCGTTACTGCTGACAACATTCTGGAAGGCAAGTTGATTGGTGACTGGCTGGTGAAAGAGGTCAACGGTAAACCGTGTAACGTGGTTGAGTTACAAGGCACCGTTGGGGCGAGCGTTGCCATCGACCGTAAGAAAGGTTTTGCCGAAGCTATTAAGAATGCGCCAAATATCAAAATTATCCGCTCGCAATCCGGTGATTTCACCCGTAGTAAAGGCAAAGAAGTTATGGAGAGCTTTATCAAAGCGGAAAACAACGGCAAAAATATCTGCATGGTTTACGCCCATAACGACGACATGGTAATAGGCGCGATTCAGGCGATTAAAGAAGCGGGTCTGAAGCCGGGCAAAGATATTCTGACAGGCTCTATCGACGGCGTGCCGGATATCTACAAAGCGATGATTGATGGTGAAGCGAATGCCAGTGTTGAACTGACGCCAAACATGGCAGGCCCAGCTTTCGACGCGCTGGAGAAATACAAGAAAGACGGCACCATGCCTGAAAAGCTGACGCTGACTAAGTCCACCCTTTATCTGCCTGATACCGCAAAAGAAGAGTTAGAGAAGAAGAAAAATATGGGGTATTGAGGCCTACAAACCGATGCCGACTGGTAGGTCGGATAAGGCGTTCACGCCACATCCGGCATTTGTGCGCAGATGCCTGATGCGACGCTGGTGCGTCTTATCAGGCCTGCCAGGAGCACGCTTTACACTGGGAGAACTATGACTACCGACCAACACCAGGAAATCCTCCGCACCGAAGGATTAAGCAAATTCTTCCCCGGCGTCAAAGCGTTAGATAACGTTGACTTCAGCTTGCGTCGTGGTGAAATTATGGCACTGCTTGGTGAAAACGGGGCAGGAAAATCGACGCTGATTAAAGCATTAACCGGCGTTTACCATGCCGATCGCGGCACAATCTGGCTGGAAGGCCAGGCCATCTCACCGAAAAACACAGCCCATGCACAACAGCTTGGCATCGGCACCGTCTACCAGGAAGTCAACCTGTTACCCAATATGTCGGTTGCCGACAATCTCTTTATCGGCCGTGAGCCCAAACGTTTCGGCTTGCTACGGCGCAAAGAGATGGAAAAGCGCGCAACCGGGTTAATGGCATCCTACGGTTTCTCCCTCGACGTGCGCGAACCGCTCAACCGTTTTTCGGTGGCAATGCAGCAAATCGTCGCCATTTGCCGGGCCATCGATCTCTCCGCCAAAGTGCTGATCCTTGATGAACCCACCGCCAGCCTCGACACCCAGGAAGTGGAACTACTGTTTGGCCTGATGCGTCAGCTTCGAGATCGCGGCGTCAGCCTGATCTTCGTCACTCACTTTCTCGATCAGGTATACCAGGTCAGTGATCGGATCACCGTCTTACGCAACGGCAGCTTTGTTGGCTGTCGGGAAACCCGCGAGCTTCCGCAGATCGAACTGGTGAAAATGATGCTGGGGCGTGAACTCGACACTCATGCGCTACAGCGTGCCGGGCGAACATTGTTGAGCGACAAACCTGTTGCCGAGTTTAACAATTACGGCAAGAAAGGGACGATCGCGCCGTTTGATCTGGAAATTCGTCCCGGCGAGATCGTCGGGTTGGCAGGTTTGCTGGGATCAGGACGTACAGAAACTGCGGAAGTGATCTTCGGTATCAAACCCGCCGACAGCGGCACAGCGTTGATCAAAGGTAAACCGCAAACCCTGCGATCGCCGCATCATGCATCGGTACTGGGTATTGGTTTCTGTCCGGAAGACCGGAAAACCGATGGCATTATTGCTGCCGCTTCGGTACGGGAAAATATCATCCTTGCCTTACAAGCCCAGCGCGGCTGGCTGCGACCGATTTCACGCAAAGAACAGCAGGAAATAGCAGAACGATTTATCCGCCAGCTCGGTATTCGCACCCCTTCTACGGAACAGCCGATAGAGTTCCTCTCTGGCGGTAATCAACAAAAAGTGTTGCTTTCACGCTGGCTGCTGACTCGTCCGCAATTTCTAATTCTCGACGAGCCAACGCGCGGTATTGACGTTGGTGCCCACGCCGAGATCATCCGCCTGATTGAAACGCTGTGCGCCGATGGTCTGGCACTGCTGGTGATCTCCTCGGAACTGGAAGAACTGGTGGGCTATGCCGATCGGGTGATCATCATGCGTGATCGTAAACAAGTGGCAGAGATCCCGCTGGCAGAGCTTTCCGTTCCGGCGATCATGAACGCCATTGCGGCGTAAGGAGAACAGTGTGATGCCTCAATCTCTCCCTGACACCGCGTCGTCGAAAAGGCGTTTTCGCTGGCCGACGGGAATGCCGCAACTGGCAGCGCTGTTGCTGGTGCTGCTGGTCGATAGCCTGGTCGCCCCGCATTTCTGGCAGGTGGTGCTTCAGGATGGGCGTCTGTTCGGGAGTCCCATCGATATCCTTAACCGCGCGGCTCCCGTTGCGCTGCTGGCGATCGGCATGACGCTGGTGATCGCCACTGGCGGCATCGATCTTTCCGTAGGCGCGGTGATGGCTATTGCCGGAGCCACAACGGCCGCGATGACGGTAGCGGGGTATAGCGTGCCGATTGTGCTACTCAGTGCGTTAGGCACCGGCATTCTGGCTGGATTGTGGAATGGCATTCTGGTGGCGATCCTCAAAATTCAACCGTTTGTCGCCACTCTGATCCTGATGGTTGCCGGGCGCGGCGTGGCGCAACTGATCACCTCCGGACAGATCGTTACTTTCAACTCGCCGGATCTCTCTTGGTTCGGCAGCGGATCGCTGTTGTTCCTGCCAACGCCGGTCATTATTGCAGTGCTGACACTTCTTCTGTTTTGGTTGCTGGCTCGCAAAACGGCGCTGGGGATGTTTATTGAAGCTGTTGGCATCAACATTCGGGCAGCGAAAAATGCCGGAGTGAACACGCGGATCATCGTCATGCTCACCTATGTGTTGAGCGGGCTGTGTGCGGCGATTGCGGGCATTATCGTGGCGGCGGATATTCGCGGTGCCGACGCCAATAATGCTGGATTATGGCTGGAACTGGACGCCATTCTTGCGGTGGTGATCGGCGGTGGATCACTGATGGGCGGGCGCTTTAACCTGCTGCTCTCGGTGGTGGGGGCGCTGATTATTCAGGGAATGAATACCGGGATTTTGCTCTCGGGCTTTCCGCCGGAGATGAATCAGGTGGTGAAAGCGGTGGTGGTGCTTTGCGTGCTGATTGTTCAGTCGCAACGCTTTATCAGTCTGATTAAAGGAGTGCGTAGCCATGATAAAACGTAACTTGCCACTGATGATCACCATCGGCGTCTTTGTGTTGGGCTATCTCTACTGTCTGACGCAGTTTCCCGGTTTTGCCTCCACGCGGGTGATCTGCAATATCCTGACTGATAACGCTTTTCTGGGGATCATCGCTGTCGGCATGACCTTTGTGATCCTCTCCGGTGGGATCGATCTTTCTGTCGGTTCGGTGATCGCTTTTACCGGCGTGTTTCTGGCAAAGGTGATTGGTGACTTCGGCTTTTCGCCACTATTGGCCTTCCCGCTGGTACTGGTGATGGGCTGTGCCTTCGGCGCATTTATGGGGCTTCTGATCGACGCGCTGAAGATCCCGGCATTCATCATTACCCTGGCAGGAATGTTCTTTTTGCGCGGCGTCAGCTATCTCGTTTCGGAAGAGTCGATCCCGATTAACCATCCCATTTATGAAACGCTCTCAAGCCTGGCGTGGAAAATCCCCGGCGGTGGTCGCTTAAGCACGATGGGGCTGCTGATGCTTGCGGTGGTGGTTATTGGTATTTTCCTCGCACATCGTACCCGTTTTGGTAATCAGGTATATGCCATTGGTGGCAACGCGACTTCGGCAAACCTGATGGGAATTTCTACTCGCAGCACCACTATTCGCATTTATATGCTCTCCACCGGACTGGCGACACTGGCCGGGATTGTCTTCTCTATTTACACCCAGGCCGGATACGCGCTGGCAGGCGTAGGTGTGGAACTGGACGCTATCGCCTCCGTGGTGATTGGCGGTACACTTTTAAGCGGCGGTGTTGGGACAGTATTAGGAACGCTTTTTGGCGTAGCGATTCAGGGACTCATTCAGACTTACATAAACTTTGACGGCACGATGAGTTCATGGTGGACGAAAATCGCCATCGGCATTTTGCTGTTTATTTTCATTGCATTACAGCGTGGGTTAACGGTGCTGTGGGAGAACCGTCAGAGTTCGCCAGTAATAAGAGTGAGTCCGGAAAATACAATAAAAGAGTAAATTTACTGATATACAAGGATATTTTTATGTGGGCAAAGGAAGGCGAGGATTTAAGTACAACATGCAAAAGTTGTGCTGATAAAAAGCTTACGGGGATTGGAGGTTGGCTGTATTTACCTGCTATTTCTTTAGTGCTGGTGATTATTTCGAGCATTTATTCTTTTGTACGAACATGGGGGCTTGCTCAGGGCAGTCAGGAAGAACCGCTCAGAACTCTGCTTTATCTGGAAGTGGTCGGATGTGCCACGATATTTCTGTTGGTGAGTTATACTACTTTTTTGTTTTTTAATAAGAAACGCCAACTTCCTCACTACTATATTGCCCTTCTTCTGGCGCTCTTCGCATTGAATGTTGCTGATATCTGGGGAGCAGTACAATTTCTTCATGCCACAATTGATCTTTCAGACGCATGGGGTGTGCTGAAAAATATCATTCATCTGGCTATCTGGGTTCCCTATTTCCGTGTCTCTAAACGCGTCAAATTAACTTTTGTTAATTAAAACGCAAAAACGCCGGACTGCTCCGGCGTTTTTAGACCATTACGCGTCCGGGAACTCACGGATAAAGCGTTCGACATCTTCAACCATATGGTCATTGCCAACGAAGAACGAACGGCGCTGATGCAGGGTTTCCGGGATGATATCCAGAATACGCTCTTTGCCATCGCTCGCTTTACCGCCTGCTTGTTCCGCCAGGAATGCCATTGGGTTGCATTCATACAGCAAACGCAGTTTACCGTCCGGGTGACTTGCGGTGCTTGGATAGAGATAAATGCCGCCTTTCAGCAGGTTACGGTGGAAATCCGCGACCAGTGAACCGATATAACGTGAGGTGTACGGGCGGTTGGTGGACTTATCTTCTTCCTGGCAGAATTTAATGTACTTCTTCACGCCGTTAGGAAACTTAATGTAGTTTCCTTCGTTGATGGAGTAGGTTGAGCCTTTCTCCGGGAAACGCATTTTTTCCTGACACAGACAGAAAACGCCGAGTGACGGATCATAAGTAAAGGCGTGGACGCCGCAGCCAGTGGTGTAAACCAGCATGGTAGAGGAGCCGTATACCACGTAACCTGCGGCAACCTGTTTATTACCAGGCTGGAGGAAATCCTCTTCCGTTACCGGCGTACCAACAGGCGTGACGCGGCGGTAGATGGAGAATATAGTACCGACAGAGACGTTAACATCGATGTTGGACGAGCCATCCAGGGGGTCCATCAGCACAACGTATTTTGCGTGTTCACACCCATCAAAGACGACAATCCCATCCTCTTCTTCAGATGCAATGCCCGCAACGATATCGCGCGCTTTCAATGCGGCTTTCAGTTTTTCATTAGCGAACAGGTCGAGTTTTTGTTGCACCTCGCCCTGCACATTCTCAGCACCGCTGGCTCCCAGGATATCAACCAGTCCGGCTTTGTTGATATCTCTATGGATAATCTTGGCGCCCAGTTTTATTGCCGACAGCAAAGCAGTGAGCTCACCGGTAGCATGAGAAAACTCGTGCTGCTTTTCGACAATAAATTCACCTAACGTTTTCATAAAACTTTCCCTGCAATGTTTATGGAGTAAAGCGACCGCAACAATCTTAACAAATAATCTGAATGTTGCGCTCAGGTGAATCGCGCCAGCAAATTACGGATTATCCTGAAATGCGTTTCTCACTTGCCCGACATATGCGTAAAATGAGCGGTAGATTAAAAAAGGATAATGACGTATGCGCATTCATATTTTAGGAATTTGTGGCACGTTTATGGGTGGTCTGGCGATTCTGGCGCGCCAGTTGGGCCATGAAGTAACGGGTTCGGACGCCAATGTGTATCCGCCGATGAGCACCTTACTTGAGAAGCAAGGCATTGAACTGATTCAGGGTTTCGATGCCAGCCAGCTCGATCCGCAGCCGGATTTGGTGATTATTGGCAATGCCATGACCCGTGGAAATCCGTGTGTGGAAGCGGTACTGGAAAAAAACATTCCGTATATGTCAGGTCCACAGTGGCTGCACGATTTTGTGCTGCGTGACCGCTGGGTTCTGGCCGTTGCTGGTACACACGGCAAAACTACTACCGCGGGAATGGCGACCTGGATTCTGGAACAGTGCGGCTATAAACCGGGTTTTGTGATCGGCGGTGTACCTGGAAACTTTGAGGTTTCGGCGCGTCTGGGCGAAAGCGACTTCTTTGTTATCGAAGCGGATGAGTATGACTGCGCCTTCTTTGACAAACGTTCTAAGTTTGTTCATTACTGCCCGCGCACGCTGATCCTCAATAATCTTGAGTTTGATCACGCCGATATTTTCGATGACCTGAAAGCGATCCAGAAACAGTTCCACCATCTGGTACGTATTGTTCCGGGGCAGGGCCGTATTATCTGGCCGGAAAACGACATCAACCTGAAACAGACCATGGCGATGGGCTGCTGGAGCGAGCAGGAGCTGGTGGGCGAGCAGGGACACTGGCAGGCGAAAAAGCTGACCACCGACGCTTCCGAATGGGAAGTTTTGCTGGATGGTGAAAAAGTGGGTGAAGTGAAATGGTCGCTGGTGGGGGAACATAACATGCACAACGGTCTGATGGCGATTGCTGCGGCCCGTCATGTTGGTGTTGCTCCGGCAGATGCTGCTAATGCGCTGGGGTCATTTATCAACGCTCGTCGTCGTCTGGAACTGCGTGGTGAAGCAAATGGCGTGACGGTATATGACGATTTTGCCCATCACCCGACGGCAATTCTGGCAACGCTGGCGGCGCTGCGCGGTAAAGTTGGTGGTACGGCGCGTATTATTGCCGTGCTGGAACCACGCTCGAACACCATGAAGATGGGCGTCTGCAAAGATGATTTAGCACCGTCGTTAGGTCGTGCCGATGAAGTCTTCCTGTTGCAACCGGCGCATATTCCGTGGCAGGTAGCCGAAGTGGCGGAAGCCTGTATTCAGCCTGCACACTGGAGTGGTGATGTCGATGCGTTGGCAGATATGGTGGTGAAAACCGCCCAGCCTGGCGACCATATTCTGGTGATGAGCAACGGCGGTTTTGGTGGTATTCATCAGAAACTGCTGGATGGTCTGGCGAAGAAGGCGGAAGCCGCGCAGTAACCCTGAGACGTTTTATAAGGCCTACAGGGGCAACGTGCTTTTGTAGGCCGGATAGGGCGTTCACGCCGCATCCGGCATTTGAGCATAGCGCCTGAAGCGACGCTTGACGCGTCTTATCAGGCCTACAGATCTGGCGGTGCACTGCATCCGGCAAACCATACTCACATCAGCAACAAAACTTACCCTTCGTTCTCCGCTAACTCACGCAGATACTGGAAAATCTGTCGTGCGGATTTCGGCGGCTTGTTCCCTTCTTTCTCTTTCTTCGCGTTGCGGATCAGAGCACGTAATTGCTGACGATCGGCATCTGGCCACAAGTTCAATACCTCAGCGATGGCATCATCACCGTGGTCGATCAAACGATCGCGCAGGTTTTCCAGTTTATGGAACAGCACAACCTGCTGGTTGTGGCGGTTTTTCAGCTTATCCAGCGCCTGACGGATCGGTTCTACATCGCGCTGGCGCAGCATCTTACCGATAAGCTGCAACTGGCGGCGGCGGCCTTCCATCTTAATACGCTGGGCTAACTCGATAGCTGCGCGCAGATCCGCATCTAGCGGGATCTTATCCAGCGCGTTTTTCCCCAGATCTACAATTTCCGCACCCAGGCGTTTTAACTCCTCGGCATCGCGTTTAATTTCACTTTTACTGACCCAGATAATTTCATCGTCTTCGTCTTCGATATCATCACCGGGAACGTCGTCGAGCCAGTCTTCGGGCTGCTTAGTCATGTCAGGCTCCTTAAAAAAAGAGGCTAATGTTACCAGTTAAGATGCGCACTGAAAAACGGTTCTCTGTTAGACTTCAGAGAAACTCTCTACATTATGGCACTTGCAATGAAAGTAATCTCTCAAGTTGAAGCGCAGCGCAAGATTCTGGAAGAAGCAGTTTCGACTGCGCTGGAGTTGGCCTCAGGCAAATCGGACGGTGCAGAAGTTGCCGTCAGCAAGACCACCGGCATTAGCGTAAGCACGCGTTATGGTGAAGTGGAGAATGTCGAATTCAATAGCGATGGCGCGCTGGGGATCACCGTTTATCACCAGAACCGCAAAGGTAGTGCATCATCCACCGATTTAAGCCCGCAGGCCATTGCCCGCACCGTACAGGCGGCGCTGGATATTGCCCGTTATACCTCGCCAGATCCCTACGCAGGCGTGGCAGATAAAGAGTTGCTGGCCTTTGACGCGCCTGATCTCGACTTGTTCCACCCTGCGGAAGTCTCTCCGGATGAAGCCATTGAACTGGCGGCCCGTGCTGAACAGGCTGCGTTAAAGGCGGACAAACGCATCACCAATACCGAAGGCGGCAGTTTTAACAGCCACTACGGGGTAAAAGTATTTGGTAACAGCCACGGCATGTTGCAGGGCTACTGTTCAACGCGCCATTCACTCTCCAGTTGCGTGATTGCCGAAGAGAACGGCGATATGGAGCGTGATTATGCCTACACCATTGGTCGCGCGATGAGCGATCTACAAACGCCGGAATGGGTCGGGGCAGACTGCGCCCGCCGTACTTTATCGCGCCTGTCACCGCGTAAACTCTCCACTATGAAAGCGCCGGTAATTTTTGCCAATGAAGTTGCCACGGGGCTGTTTGGTCATCTGGTCGGCGCGATTGCCGGTGGTGCGGTCTACCGCAAATCGACTTTTCTGCTCGACTCGCTCGGTAAACAAATTTTGCCTGACTGGCTGACCATTGAAGAACACCCGCATCTGCTAAAAGGGTTGGCATCCACGCCATTCGACAGTGAAGGTGTGCGCACCGAGCGTCGCGATATCATCAAAGATGGCATCCTGACTCAGTGGCTGCTGACTTCCTACTCTGCGCGCAAGCTGGGGCTGAAAAGTACCGGTCATGCGGGCGGTATCCACAACTGGCGTATTGCCGGGCAAGGTCTGAGCTTCGAGCAGATGCTCAAAGAGATGGGCACCGGGCTGGTGGTGACAGAATTGATGGGCCAGGGTGTGAGCGCAATTACCGGTGATTATTCCCGTGGTGCCGCGGGTTTCTGGGTAGAAAACGGCGAAATTCAGTATCCGGTTAGCGAAATCACCATCGCAGGTAATTTAAAAGATATGTGGCGCAATATTGTCACCGTCGGTAACGATATTGAAACACGCAGCAATATACAGTGTGGTTCTGTACTGTTGCCGGAGATGAAAATCGCCGGGCAGTAAAAAACTGGCGCGACCTGCCGCGCCGAATCTTAATAAGAAAAATGGAAGGAAGTGAGCAATGCGTAAAAGCCTGTTAGCTATTCTTGCAGTCTCCTCGTTGGTATTCAGTTCGGCGTCGTTTGCCGCTGATCTGGAAGGCAATATGGAAACCCTCAACGACAATTTAAAAGTGGTCGAAAAAGCGGATAACGCGGCGCAAGTCAAAGATGCGTTAACCAAAATGCGCGCCGCGGCGCTGGATGCGCAAAAAGCAACGCCGCCGAAGCTGGAAGGTAAATCGCCAGACAGTCCGGAAATGAAAGATTTCCGCCACGGTTTCGACATTCTGGTCGGCCAGATTGACGACGCGCTGAAGTTGGCGAACGAAGGTAAAGTCAAAGAAGCACAGGCTGCCGCAGAGCAACTGAAAACCACCCGCAACACCTATCACAAGAAGTATCGTTAATGCTGGATTGGGCGGTGAAACATCACCGCCCAACGCTCTTCTCCTTTCATAAATCCCACGCAGAATTTACTTTCAACACGACCATTGTCCTGTGCGTAGCCCCATTTTTGCGAGGCGTTTTCCATAAATGAATGTAATGCATATGTAATGCTATAATGCATTACACTTTTCGTAATTACCGGAGGCATAATGGCCACACTTAACGTCCGCCTGGATGATAAACTGAAAAATGAGGCTTATGCGGTGCTGGAAAAATTAAATATCACGCCTACTGAAGCAGTGCGACTGCTGTTTCAGTACGTTGCGGAAAATGGGCGAATGCCGGTAAAAACGCTCACTGTCAGTGATAGCGAAGAAGCCTTGTTACGCACTGTCAGGGAACGACTGGCCAACCCACAAGAGGCCATTAAGGTCCGACTGGATGAACTATGAGCTGGCCTTTGATCCGCGAGCGCTGAAAGAGTGGCAAAAGCTGGGCGTGGCAGTCCGGGAACAATTTTAAAAAAGCTTGAGAATGTGCTGAAAAGGCCGAGCAATCCATCGGCTAAACTGCGGGATTTGCCGGACTGCTACAAAATTAAGCTTCGAACACTGGGATATCGTCTGGTCTATCAGGTCAATGATAAAGTGTTGCTCGTGTTGGTGATAGCTATTGGTAAGAGAGAGAACTCAGCCGTTTATGATGAGGCGGATAAACGGCTGGATGAGTGATTACCGCAAATGATGCACCACCTGGTTGCTGCTACCGCGCCAGATCAGGGACGGATCTTTTAAATCCTGCACAAATTTGCCGTCGACCAGCACGTTAATCAAGTCAACAACCTGCATTTGCGCAGCATTGAGTTCGTCGAGTTTATAGCCTGTCCATACCCAGATATCTTTACCAGGGCACTCGGCGCGGATGCGTTGTACCAGTTTTAAAATATCCGGCACGTTTTGTGGGTGCAGCGGGTCGCCGCCGGAGAGGGAAATACCCTGGCGTTTGATGCGGGTGTCGTTCAGATCGTTGATGATCTGGTCTTCCATTTCTTTGGTAAACGGTTGACCGGAATTTACCCGCCAGGTGCTTTTGTTATAGCAGCCAGGACATTCATGGACGCACCCGGAGACAAACAGGGTGCAGCGAGTGCCGGGGCCGTTAACGATGTCGACAGGATAGTATTGATGGTAATTCATTTTTGCCTGGCTTATCAGTCCGCGTGTAGGCCGGATAAGACGCTTTCGCGTCGCATCCGGCATTTGCTTACCGCAGAGTGAAGATCAACCGATTTGCCCATTGCCCAAATGTTTAACGCGGCGCTTAACTTCTTCCTGCTTACCGGCGTTAAACGGACGCGCATCAGGACTGCCTAAATACCCGCACACGCGGCGAGTCACCGACACACGGGAGGTGTCATGGTTACCACATTTCGGGCAGGTGAAGCCTTTGCTGGTGCACTCAAACTCACCGGTAAAGCCACATTCGTAGCATTCATCGATCGGCGTGTTGGTGCCGTAATACGGCACATGCTGATAGCTGTAATCCCAGACATCTTCCAGCGCCTTCAGGTTGTGCTGAATATTTGGATACTCGCCGTAGCAAATGAAGCCACCGTTCGCCAGCGGCGGATAAGGCGCTTCAAAGTCGATCTTGTCGTACGGGTTAACCTTCTTCTCAACATCGAGGTGGAAACTGTTGGTGTAGTAACCTTTATCGGTCACGCCCGGCACCACGCCAAACTCCGCAGTATCAAGACGACAGAAGCGATCGCACAGGTTTTCACTCGGCGTACTGTAGAGGCTGAAACCGTAGCCGGTTTCTTCTTTCCACTGATCCACCGCCTGACGCAGACGTTCAACAATGGCAATACCTTTCGCACGCAGTTGCTCGTTGTCGTAAACATGTTCGCCGCCGAACAGCGCATTAATCGTTTCGTGGATCCCGATATAACCCAGCGAAATCGATGCACGACCGTTTTTGAAGATTTCAGAAACGTCGTCATCAGCATTCAGACGTACTCCACAGGCACCTTCCATATAGAGGATTGGAGCCACGCGCGCTTTCACGCCTTCCAGACGGGCGATACGGGTCATCAGCGCCTTACGCGCCAGCACCAGGCGTTCATCCAGCAGCTTCCAGAAGGTGGCTTCATCACCTTTTGCTTCCAGCGCAATACGCGGCAGGTTAAGGCTGATTACGCCGAGGTTGTTACGTCCATCGTGGATCTGCTCGCCGTTTTCGTTTTCCCACACGCCGAGGAAGCTGCGGCAACCCATTGGCGTTTTAAACGACCCGGTAACTTTAACCACCTGATCGTAGTTCAGAATGTCTGGATACATGCGCTTGCTTGCACACTCCAGTGCCAGTTGTTTGATGTCGTAGTTCGGATCGCCTTTTTTATGGTTCAGGCCATCGCGGATCGCAAACACCAGTTTCGGGAACACGGCAGTTTTACGGTTTTTACCGAGGCCCGCGATACGGTTACGCAGGATAGATTCCTGAATCAGACGCGACTCCCAGCTAGTACCCAGACCAAAGCCAAAGGTGACAAACGGCGTCTGACCGTTGGCTGTGTGCAGGGTATTCACTTCATATTCCAGCGACTGGAACGCGTCGTAGCACTCTTTGATGGTACGAGAGTTGGCGTAGCCTTCAGCGTCTGGAATGCTCCACTCTTCCGCTGTTTTACGGTGCTTGTTGTAGCTGGCAGTGACGAACGGTGCCAGAACTTCGTCGATACGGTTAATGGTGGTGCCGCCATAAATATGGCTGGCAACCTGGGCGATAATCTGTGCAGTTACTGCGGTTGCCGTAGAGATCGACTTCGGCGGTTCAATCTCGGCGTTCCCCATCTTAAAGCCCTGGGTCAACATACCTTTCAGGTCGATCAACATGCAGTTGAACATCGGGAAGAACGGCGAGTAATCGAGATCGTGGTAGTGAATATCGCCACGCTCATGCGCCTGAACCACGTCACGCGGCAGCAAATGCTGGCGTGCATAGTGTTTAGCAACAATCCCGGCCAGCAGGTCGCGCTGGGTCGGAATCACCTTGCTGTCTTTGTTGGCGTTTTCATTGAGCAACGAAGAGTTGGTCTGCTCGACCAGGCCACGGATCTCCTGGTTCAGGCGACCGCGTTTTTCACGTTCAATGTCGCGATCATGACGGTACTCGATGTAAGCACGAGCCAGTTGTTTGTACGGGCCAGACATGAGCTGGTTTTCAACTGCAGTCTGGATTTCGTTGATATCGACCTGGGTGCGGCCTTGCATTTGCTCGCTGACGACAGCGGCAACAGTGGCACAATAATCTGCATCATCGACTTCCGCTGCTTTAGCTGCACGCAGAATAGCTTCTTTGATGCGCTCTGATTTAAACGGCACTTTGCAGCCGTCTCGTTTCATCACATGCGGTGTCATGATCGCTCCATATTTTTAAGAACAGGTTATACACAGAAAATTGGGAAGTGCGCCCCGGTTTATTTGGCTCTTTTTACGGGGAGTTACAGCAGTCCCAATCTGCCTTATCCACAATTATGTCGGCTTAGTTGGTGTGTATCTTGATGCAAGTATAGTCGACGGATACAACATATTGGGTTGCGATGCATTTTAAAGTCTATATATAGTGCTTTGCATTAAGGATGTTTGAGCTTTTTTTGATTTAGCTCAAAGTAAAAAGCAGAGTGTACGGATGACGGGCGCTACAGCGATGTGTAAATTTTTAATAATTTTCTGTTTAAAAAACCAACAAAAACAATGTGCTGCCATGTAAGGCCCCGAAAATGCTCGCTTTACCGGGGCCAGGAGAAGAATTATCTCTGCAACCACCAGGCAGCCTCAAAAGGCCGTAATGTCATGGCTCCCGGTTGAGAGGAGGCTTCTTCATAGTTGTGCATTAACAGTTGCCAGTCGCCGCGGATTTGCCCTGGCTGCCAGGGTTGTATGTCGCGGCTAAGGTTGGCAATCACCAATAAGGTTTGCCCCTGCCATTCGCGGCGATAGCACCACAACGCAGGGCTGTTTGGCAGCAGATCCTGGTAATCGCCCCATGTCAGAATGGGTTCTTGTTTACGCAGCGCGATTAATTTCTGATAGGTGTAAAACACCGAAGATTCATCGGCCAGCGCGGCTTCCACGTTGATTTCCCGATAGTTATCACACACGGCAATCCACGGTTCGGCGGTAGTAAAACCGGCGTTATCGCCGTTGTTCCATTGCATTGGCGTGCGGCTGTTATCGCGGGACTTGCTGGCGAGGATCGCCAATAACTCTTCGGCGTCACACCCGCAGTTGCGCAGTTCGGCAAACATGTTGAGGCTTTCCACGTCGCGGTAATCGGTAATGCGTGTGAAATGCGGATTGGTCATGCCAATCTCTTCCCCCTGGTAAATATAAGGCGTTCCCTGCATACCATGCAGCACCATCGCCAGCATTTTTGCCGCAGGCTCTCGGTAGTCACCTTCATCGCCAAAGCGAGAAACAATGCGCGGCTGATCGTGGTTACACCAGAACAAAGCATTCCACGCGACGTTATGCATTCCCTGTTGCCAGTGGCGGAACAATGTTTTTAACGCTACAAAGTCAGGTTTAGCTAGCGTCCATTTTTCACCGCCGGGATAATCGACCTTCAGGTGATGAAAATTAAAGGTCATCGACAATTCACTGCCTGTCAGCGCCGCGTATCGCTGGCAATGTTCAAGGCTGGTGGAGGACATTTCACCTACGGTCATCAACCCGCGTGGTGTAAAGACATCACGGTTCATCTCGTGCAAAAACTCATGGACTCGTGGCCCGTCGGTGTAGAAGCGACGCCCGTCGCCATCCAGATCGTCAGGGAAGCGCGGGTCTTTGGAGATCAGATTCACCACATCCAGACGCAGCCCGTCTACCCCGCGATCGGCCCAGAACTCACAGACTTTTTTCAGTTCTGTGCGTACTGCTGGGTTTTCCCAGTTGAGATCGGCCTGTTCAGGTGCAAACAGATGCAAATAATACTGTTCGCTTTCTGCGTGCCAGCGCCAGGCATTGCCGCCGAATTTAGAACGCCAGTTATTTGGTGGTATTCCTGGTTTGCCGTCACGCCAGATATAAAACTGACGATAAGGGCTTTCTTTGTTCAGCGCCTCGCGAAACCAGGCGTGTTGGGTAGAAGTATGGTTAAACACCATATCAAGAATAATGCGAATACCGCGCGATTTCGCCTGCGCCACCAGTTCGTCAAAATCATCCAGCGAGCCATACGTGGGATCAATCGCCGTATAGTTCGCCACGTCGTAACCGTTATCGACCTGGGGAGAGACATAAAAGGGGGTCAACCAGATAGCATCGACCCCCAGTTTTTGTAGATAGTCGAGGCGCAGGGTGACTCCGCGCAGATCGCCGGTGCCGCTGCCGGTGGTGTCCTGAAAACTCTTTGGATAAATCTGGTAGATAACGCCGTTTTGCCACCAGTGGGGAAGATTAGTCATTAGGTTATTCCTGCAAATGCGAGGGGGCGCAAGTGCGCCCCGAAGAAAATTAAACAATTTCAAGCGTACCCAGGCGATATTTCCGCTGGTAGATAAACGAGGTGAGTACAATCGGAATGATGATGGCGATAGCCATTGCCAGCGCAAACACCTGCCAGTAGCTCGGCTGAATAGAGAGAATGCCCGGCAGACCGCCAACACCGATGCCGTTCGCCATGACGCCGTTCAGGCCGCATAACAATCCCGCCACACCAGAACCAATCATCGCGCACAGCATCGGGAAGCGATATTTCAGGTTGATGCCGTACATTGCCGGCTCTGTGACCCCAAGCCAGGCGGAGATCGCGGCAGGCACGGAGATCTCGCGTTCATTGTGCTTGCGGCTGGAAATGATAATACCTATCACGGCGGAGCCCTGAGCGATATTCGACAGTGCAATCAGCGGCCACACTGGCGTGCCACCCATGCTTTGAATCATCTGCAAATCAATAGCAAGCGTGGTCTGGTGTACGCCGGTGATCACCAACGGGGCGTACAGGAAGCCAAACAATGCCGCACCAATCGGCGCAAAGCTGCCGGTCATCAGGTGGCGTACCGCAAAGGCAACGCCATCGCCAATCATGCGGCCAAAGGGACCAATAAGTGCATGGGCAAGGAACACCGCGAGGATCAACGAACAGACCGGCACAACCACCAGATAGAGGTAATCTGGCACGATGCGCTTAAGGCGGGTTTCAATAACGCCAAGCGCCAGCCCGGCCAGCAGTGCCGGGATCACCTGTGCCTGATAGCCCACTTTAGCGATGCTGAACATGCCAAAGTCCCATACTTCTGGCACCTGCTGCCCGAGCAGATAGGCGTTCATCAATTGTGGAGAAACCAGCGTCACGCCAAGTACGATACCGAGAATCGGTGTGCCACCCATCTTTTTCACCGCTGACCAGCAGATTCCGACTGGCAGGTAGAAGAAGATCGCTTCACCGATCAACCACAAAAAATCGTAGATCGTTTTTAGAGAAGGGTACATTTGCGCCAGCGTCTGCCCGTTGCTCATGGGTAGATCGCCAATCACATTGCGAAAACCGAGGATCAAACCACCACTAATTAGCGCCGGTAGCAACGGGAAGAAGATCTCTGCGAAATGGGAGATCAACTGTTCATGCCATTTCATATTTTGCCGTGCAGCTTTTTTCACCTGCTCTTTATCGACCTGCGCCTGACCAGTCCTCGCCAACAGCGCTTTATAGTAATCGCCAACGTTGGTGCCAATGACCACCTGAAATTGCCCGGCATTGGTGAAGCAGCCTTTCACCATTGGTAATTGTTCAATTTCTTTCGGTCTGGCATTGGTCGGTTGGTTGAGGACAAAGCGCAGGCGTGTAATACAGTGGCTCACCGTCGCGATATTGTCGCGCCCGCCGACCAGTTCAATCAACTGGTCGATATCCGTTTGGTTCACTTTGCTCATCGTAAAGCCCCGTGGCAGATGACATATTTGGTTGATGGCAGAATATCGTGGGAAGAGAATATTAAAAATGGGAACGTTCCCGAAACGCAGCGAAGATCACAAATTATCGTTCAGTCAACGATCAGGAAAGGGTGGCGGGGATGACGATTTGTTGGGGTTCGCTGCGTCCGGTTACCTGCTCGATCAACTGGCAGGCCGCCTGGCGTCCGGCTTCAGCGTAGCCGGGATCAACGGTGACGATCTCCGGATGGAGGAACTTCATCAACGGCGTATTACCAACACTCGCCAACTGTAGAGTGTCAATGCGTTTCTCTTGCAGGTATTTACTTGCGCCAAGTGCCAGCGTGTCGGTTGCGCACAGCAACGCGGTGGTTTCAGGCGTAATCACTTTTTCCACGTTATCGTAGCCTTGCTTCATGGCAAGGCCCGGCAGAGCGGCGACGGGATGCAGTTTATGCGCTTTGCAAAATGCCAGATAGGCCTCATGGCGTCGCTTACCGGTAGTGACGTCACTGTGTGGCACGCCGAGATAGCTGATATTGCGGTGCCCCTGGTCATACAGTCGCTGCATCAGGATTTTGATCGCCCCTTCGTCGTCATAACAGACTGAAGCAAAGCCTTTTGCGTCACGTGCCATCAGCACCAGTGATGACTGCCAGTGGGCTAACATCTCTTCCGTTATGCCGGTAAAACCAAACAGCACCACGCCGTCAATATTACGACGTTTCAGAACGCCCAGATGCTCTGCGACCAATTGTGGTGAAAACTGGCTTTCCATCATGATTGGGTCGTAGCCCTGTTCATAGAATGCAGGCAGCATGGTCTGAACGGCGAGATTTTCTGATAACGAATCCAGACGGGTAACGATAATGGCGACGACTTTATCGCTTTGCCCACGCATGGCGCGTGCGGAGCGGGAAGGGGAAAATCCATGCTGATTCATCACTGCTTCCACGCGCTCACGTGTGCGCTGACTCACGCCGCTTTCGTTATTCAGCACCCGGGAAACCGTGGATTTCCCTACGCCGCTTAAGCGCGCGATGTCTTTGATGGTCAGCCGATTTTGCATCCTGTTGCCCCGTAACTTGCGGTTTAATTATTTGAGCCTAACTTTACCTGTGCATACCGCAATGGGCAAAGTCTGGTTTATCGTTGGTTTAGTTGTCTGCAGGTATTATATCGGCATAAATGCTACCAATATTATTGGATTCCTGGCGCTATTTTTCACTTACCGGAGGTTATATGGAACCTGATCCCACGCCTCTCCCTCGACGGAGATTAAAACTTTTCCGGTAAGCCTGTCTTTTCACGGCGTTACCGGATGCGTAAGGCCGTGACGTTTTAACGTCCCAGCTCATTTTTATTACCTTCAGGTAAGGCTTTGCAACGCCTGAAGATATTTTCTGCACCATGCTTACAGGGTGCGGAGGGACTTCCTATGTTTAAAGAAATTTTTACCCGGCTCATTCGCCATTTACCTTCTCGTCTGGTTCATCGCGATCCGTTGCCTGGCGCGCAACAGACAGCGAATATTCCGATCCCCCCTTCCTTAAGTGCGCATTGCCTGAAAATGGCGGTAATGCCAGAAGAGGAATTATGGAAAACCTTCGACACCCATCCGGAAGGGTTAAATCAGGCGGAAGTGGAATTAGCCCGCGAACAACATGGTGAAAATAAATTACCTGCGCAACAACCGTCTCCGTGGTGGGTACATTTGTGGGTCTGTTATCGCAACCCCTTTAATATATTGCTCACCATTCTCGGCGGTATTTCTTATGCCACGGAGGATTTATTTGCTGCAGGTGTGATCGCGTTAATGGTGGCTATTTCCACGCTGCTGAACTTTATTCAGGAAGCGCGTTCCACTAAAGCGGCAGATGCCCTGAAAGCGATGGTCAGCAATACCGCGACGGTGCTGCGTGTAATTAACGACAAAGGGGAAAATGGCTGGCTGGAGATCCCAATCGACCAGTTAGTGCCTGGCGATATTATTAAACTGGCGGCGGGGGATATGATCCCGGCCGATTTACGTATTTTGCAGGCGCGCGATCTGTTCATCGCTCAGGCGTCGTTAACCGGTGAGTCTCTGCCTGTTGAAAAAGCAGCAACTACCCGCCAGTCAGAGCACTGTAATCCGCTGGAGTGCGACACTTTGTGTTTTATGGGCACCACCGTGGTGAGCGGCACGGCACAAGCAATGGTGATTGCCACAGGTGCCAATACCTGGTTTGGTCAACTGGCGGGGCGTGTCAGCGAGCAGGAAAGCGAGCCGAACGCCTTTCAACAAGGGATCAGCCGCGTCAGCATATTGTTGATTCGCTTTATGCTGGTGATGACGCCGGTGGTGCTGCTCATCAACGGTTACACCAAAGGTGACTGGTGGGAAGCAGCGCTGTTCGCGCTTTCGGTTGCGGTAGGCTTAACACCGGAAATGTTGCCGATGATTGTCACTTCGACGCTGGCACGTGGCGCAGTCAAGCTGTCGAAACAGAAAGTGATCGTCAAACATCTGGATGCCATTCAGAACTTTGGCGCTATGGATATTCTGTGCACTGATAAAACAGGCACCCTGACGCAAGATAAAATTGTGCTGGAGAATCATACCGATATCTCCGGTAAAACCAGCGAGCGGGTGCTACATAGTGCGTGGTTGAACAGCCATTACCAGACCGGGCTTAAAAACCTGCTCGATACGGCGGTGCTGGAAGGCATCGATGAAGAGTCTGCCCGTCTGTTGGCCAGTCGTTGGCAGAAAGTGGATGAAATTCCGTTTGATTTCGAGCGCCGCCGGATGTCGGTAGTAGTGGCAGAAAATGCCGAACACCATCAACTGGTCTGCAAAGGCGCATTGCAGGAGATCCTCAATGTGTGTTCGCAAGTGCGTCACAATGGCGAGATTGTCCCGCTTGATGACACCATGTTACGCAAGATTAAACGGGTTACTGATACGCTGAACCGTCAGGGGCTGCGCGTGGTTGCGGTGGCGACGAAATACCAGCCAGCGCGTGAAGGAGATTACCAGCGAATTGATGAATCCGATCTGATCCTCGAAGGATATATCGCTTTTCTTGATCCGCCAAAAGAGACAACGGCTCCGGCTCTGCGGGCGTTAAAAGCCAGTGGAATTACCGTGAAGATCCTTACTGGCGACAGTGAGTTAGTGGCGGCGAAAGTGTGCCATGAAGTGGGGCTGGACGCGGGAGAAGTGGTTACTGGTAGTGATATTGAAACGCTAACTGACGACGAATTGGCAAATCTCGCGCAACGTACCACGCTGTTCGCGCGCCTGACGCCGATGCATAAAGAACGCATTGTGACCTTACTGAAGCGTGAAGGGCATGTGGTTGGCTTTATGGGCGATGGAATAAATGATGCGCCCGCCTTACGCGCTGCGGATATTGGAATTTCCGTGGACGGCGCGGTAGATATTGCTCGTGAAGCGGCTGATATCATCCTGCTGGAAAAAAGCCTGATGGTGCTGGAAGAGGGGGTTATTGAGGGACGTCGCACTTTCGCCAACATGCTGAAATACATCAAAATGACGGCGAGTTCTAACTTCGGTAATGTGTTCAGCGTGCTGGTGGCGAGTGCTTTCTTGCCTTTCCTGCCGATGTTGCCGTTACACTTGCTTATTCAGAACCTGCTGTACGATGTGTCACAGGTGGCGATCCCGTTTGATAACGTCGACGACGAGCAAATTCAAAAGCCGCAGCGCTGGAATCCGGCGGATCTGGGGCGCTTTATGATCTTCTTCGGACCGATCAGTTCGATCTTCGATATTCTGACGTTTTGCCTGATGTGGTGGGTATTCCATGCCAACACACCGGAAACGCAAACGCTGTTCCAGTCGGGCTGGTTTGTGGTGGGGTTACTGTCGCAAACGCTGATTGTACATATGATCCGTACCCGCCGTGTTCCGTTTATTCAGAGCCGCGCATCGTGGCCGTTAATGATCATGACTGTGATCGTGATGGTTGTGGGGATCGCATTGCCGTTCTCGCCGCTGGCCAGTTATCTGCAACTGCAGGCGTTGCCGTTAAGCTATTTCCCGTGGCTGATTGCGATTCTGGCAGGGTATATGACATTAACGCAACTGGTGAAAGGGTTCTATAGCCGTCGTTACGGCTGGCAGTAAGCCAGTGATGAGACTGACCTGAAATATTCTTTCAGGTCGGTCACCTACGAAAAAATCTGCACAAAAAAATAGATTACTGCAAAAATAAAAAAACAAATAAACGTCCAGCTCAAATTATAAAGGGCGCTATAGCTTTTATTTACCGAACGAGAGAGACAGATGTCTTCTTTTTTAATGTGTCTGGAGGAGATGTTGCGATACAGGCGGATATAATAAACACAATAAAGTAATAAAGGCGGTATTACCCATCCACCTGTAGGCTTGCCAAATATAAGCGTGAGTATAATGGAGACAGCAAAGAAAAGCAGAAAGACGATTTGCGCTTTGGATTCTATTTTTTTTAATTCACTTCTTACGCCTTCTGCGTGCTGTTCTTGCCAGCGCCGCAGCGTACTAACACTAAATTGATAGTGTTCACATAAATCCTTATTAGGTGCACCCTTTTTTGACTGCTGTAAAATTTCAGCAATTTGTTCATCAGTGAAACGGGCTTTAGCCATCTTCAACCCTCCGTGGTTGAATCAGATAATCCAGGCGCGAAACCTGGATTATCTTTTTGAAAGAGATTAGCGACGAACAGCGATCGCTTCGATCTCAATCTTCACGTCTTTCGGCAGACGGGCAACTTCAACGCAAGAACGTGCCGGGAAGGTGGCATTGTGCTCGGTGAAGAACGCTTCGTAAGTGGCATTTACGGTTGCGAAGTCGTTCAGATCTTTCACAAAAACGGTGGTTTTAACGATATCGCCCACTTTCAGGCCAGCCGCTTCCACGATCGCTTTTACGTTATCCAGAGACTGACGCGCCTGTGCGGCTACGTCTGCCGGAACTTCGCCCGTTTTCGGGTTTACCGGGATCTGACCGGAGGTGATGATCATACTGCCCAGATCAACGCCCTGAACATACGGACCGATAGCTGCGGGTGCATTTTCCGTCGCGATAGTTTTGCTCATGATTTCTCCTTTATTACAGCGGTAAAAAGTCTGGCTCATTATAGGGAGCCAGACTTTTATTACCAACCGCAATTAATTGGCCAGCACCACATTATGGGAAAACTCTTTTTCGCAGTATTTGCATTTGAGCGCGATATCATTGGCGCGTTTTCTCACTGCAAAGCTGGAAGAAACCGGTTCGGCATGGCTGATACAGTTGCTGTTCGGGCAGACCAGCACATTGTCGATGCGCTCCGGCAGGCTGGGGCGCGATTTGCCAACCACTTCATAGTTGTCGATACGGTTTACCGTGGCTTGCGGTGCATACAATGCCAGTTGGTCTACCTGATCTTCACTCAAAAAGGTATTTTCGATTTTGATCAGATCCTTGCGCCCCATCTCGCCAGAAGGCAGGTTCAGACCAATGGTGATGCGCTGATCCGTTTCGGTCAGCTTGAACAGACTCAACAGCTTAAAACCGATCTGGGCGGGGATATGGTCAATTACCGTGCCGCGTTTAATAGCTTCAACCTGCAATTTATTATCGTGTGTCATCTCTATTTCCCCTTACAGTACCAGATCGCGATTCAGAACCAGTGCCAGTAACGCCTGGCGAGCGAAAATTCCGTTACCTGCCTGCTGGAAGTACCAGGCGTGCGGCGTTTTATCAACATCTGTCGCAATCTCATCAACGCGCGGCAGCGGATGCAGCACTTTCATATTGGCTTTGGCGTTGTGGAGATCGCTGGCGCGCAGGACAAACTGCGCTTTCACGTTGGCGTATTCAGACGGATCCAGGCGCTCTTTTTGCACGCGGGTCATATACAGAATATCCACTTCCGCCATCACTTCTTCGATGGCGCTATGCAGACTCCAGGCGATACCTTTTTCATCGAGCATATCCAGAATGTATTGCGGCATTGCCAACGCATCCGGGGCGATGAAGTAAAAACGGTTGCCGTCGAATTTTGCCAGCGCCTGGGTCAGAGAGTGCACGGTACGGCCATATTTCAGGTCACCGACCATTGCGACGTGGAGATTGTCCAGACGCCCCTGAGTTTCCTTAATCGTGAACAGATCCAGCAAGGTTTGCGTCGGATGTTGGTTGGAACCATCACCGGCATTCAGTACCGGTACATTGCCGGAAAACTCGGTGGCCAGGCGCGCCGCACCTTCCTGCGGGTGGCGCATCACAATCGCATCGACATAGGTACTAATAACCGAAATGGTATCGGCCAGCGTTTCCCCTTTTTTACCCAATGACGTGTTGGCGCTGTCGGAGAATCCCACCACGCTGGCACCCAGGCGGTGCATCGAGGTTTCGAAAGAGAGGCGGGTGCGGGTTGATGCTTCGAAGAAGCAACTGGCAATCACTTTATGTTTCAACAACTCTGGTTGCGGGTTTGCTTTCAGTTTCGCCGCTGTCGCCAGCACCAGATTAAGGTCATCGCGACTAAGGTCGTTTATGGAAATGATATGTTTTTGATATAGCGGATTAGCCATCTTTTATCTCCTGACGCCTGGGCAAAAAAAAGCCCCTCGATTGAGGGGCTGGGAATAGGTGATCAACGGGAAGAAAAACGGCAGGCCAGCGTCTTTTTTCAGACGCGGTAAGACAAAATGTCGAACACACTGAACCATACATCCTCCCGGCAAATTGTCCGGCATTATACTCAGCCAGAAAGTGGGATCAAGCGATTAATGCAAAAAATTCCCCAGGTAAACGATTGTTGTGAATTTATATGCTTTAAATTTGAATTTATAACATAAGGTGGGATGGCGCGGGAACGGGCAGGAAAATATGCGCTGGCGCAATCAGGCGGCAAAAAATACTGGTATGGCTATAAGGAATTACGTATAACAAGAGAAATGAAACAATGTTTTAATTGAGGAAAGGAAAGAAATGATCATCGGAAATATTCATAATCTCCAGCAATGGTTGCCGGAAGAGTTACGCCAGGCGATTGAGCATATTAAAGCGCACGTTACGGCAGAAACGCCAAAGGGTAAGCACGATATCGAAGGCAACCGTCTGTTTTATCTTATCTCTGAAGATATGACCGAGCCGTATGAAGCGCGTCGCGCAGAGTATCATGCTCGCTATCTCGACATTCAAATTGTGTTAAAAGGGCAGGAGGGCATGACCTTTAGCACGCAACCTGCGGGTACACCGGATACTGACTGGTTAGCAGATAAAGACATCGCTTTTTTGCCGGAAGGCGTTGAAGAGAAGACCGTCATCCTCAATGAAGGGGACTTTGTCGTGTTCTATCCGGGTGAAGTGCACAAGCCACTGTGCGCAGTGGGCGAGCCAGCCAGGGTTCGCAAAGCGGTTGTGAAGATGCAGATGGTATAAGCGGATTATACCGGTGGCGACGTTACGCCGCCTCCGGTACTGGTGTTATTTGGCAAGCGTCGCGACCATCACTGCTTTGATGGTATGCATACGGTTTTCCGCCTGATCAAAAACAATGCTGGCGGCAGATTCGAAGACCTCATCCGTCACTTCCATCCCACCATGCAGGCCAAATTCTTCTGCCATTTTCTTGCCAAGCGTGGTTTGATCGTCATGAAATGCGGGCAGACAGTGCAGGAATTTGACTTCGGGATTACCCGTCAACTGCATCATTTTGCTGTTTACCTGATAATCACGCAGCAGTGCAATACGTTCTGCCCATTTCTCTTTCGCTTCCCCCATCGACACCCACACATCGGTATAGATAAAGTCTGCGCCTTTAACGCCTGCCGCGATATCTTCTGTCAGTGTAATATTCCCGCCGTTCTGTTGTGCCAGCGCGCGACATTCCGCAACCAGCGAGGCTTCTGGCCAGCACGCCTGCGGTGCCACCAGGCGTAAATCCAGGCCAGTCAGCGCAGCAGCTTCCAGCATCGAATTGCCCATGTTGTTGCGGGCATCTCCGGCGTAGACCAGCGTCATTTCATTGAACGCTTTACCCGGTAAATATTCTTGCATGGTCAGCAGATCTGCCAGCAACTGCGTTGGATGGAATTCATTGGTCAGCCCGTTCCAGACCGGCACGCCAGCGTATTCTGCCAGCGTTTCGACGATCTCCTGACCATAGCCGCGATACTGAATACCGTCATACATGCGTCCAAGCACGCGGGCAGTATCTTTAATCGACTCTTTATGACCAATCTGGCTGCCGCTGGGGCCGAGATAAGTGACGCGAGCGCCCTGGTCATATGCGGCAACTTCGAAAGAGCATCGGGTACGTGTCGAGTCTTTTTCGAAGATGAGCGCGATGTTTTTACCCGTGAGTCTGGCTTCTTCAGTACCGTTTTTCTTATCGGCTTTCAGCTTCGCGGCTAACTGAAGCAGGCTGTTGATTTCAGCGGGTGTGAAATCGAGTAATTTCAGGAAATGCTTATGATAAAACCCGGACATAGATCCCTCCTGTGGCTAACGCCTAATGAATTAAAATTCAATTTATATGTATGAATATTCATTTGCAAGCCTGAGGCATAAATCTTTATCACAAAGGTGGAGGCAATGTCAGTGGTGTGTGACAATAAGAGTATCGGCAGGACATTAAGAGGAATAAGCCATGGCAAACTCGGAACAACTGGAAGAACAGCGTGAAGAAACGCGTTTGATTATTGAAGAATTACTGGAAGATGGTAGCGATCCAGACGCGCTGTACACCATCGAGCATCACCTTTCCGCAGACGATCTGGAAACCCTGGAAAAAGCGGCGGTTGAAGCATTTAAACTCGGCTATGAAGTGACCGATCCAGAAGAGCTGGAAGTGGAAGAGGGTGATATCGTGATTTGCTGTGACATCATCAGCGAATGCGCGTTGAATGCCGATCTGATCGATGCTCAGGTTGAGCAATTGATGAACCTGGCAGAGAAATTCGACGTTGAATACGACGGTTGGGGGACTTACTTTGAAGATCCTAACGGTGAAGAAGGCGACGATGAAGATTTTGTCGACGAAGATGATGACGGTGTTCGCCATTAATTAATTGATTGATTAAAATGCCCGATAGCACACACTAGCGGGCATTTTTTTACAGTTCGCGCAGCATCCGCACTTCACAATCGACATGGCCCGTGCAGCCAAGCGCATAGTCGATATGTTGAAAACCTAAATGTTCATACAAACCAATCGCTTCTTTCAAAAAAGCGGTTGTTTCCAGATAGCAGCGTTTGAAGCCCATTTCTCGCGCCTGCTCCATCGCCATTAAGGCCAGTTTTTTTGCCAGCCCTTTGCCGCGAATAGCAGGAAGAAAATACATTTTTTGTAATTCGCAAATGTCTGACTCACTCCCGGTTAATGGCGCAATTCCGCCGCCGCCGACCACTTCGCCGTGGTATTCAACCACCCAATACGCATGGCCAGGCTGACTATACATTTGATACAGCTCGTCGAGATTGGGATCGGCAACGGTATAGCCTTTATCGGCGGTCAGACCGTACTCTGCGGACACCTGGCGGATGACACTGGCAATAGCAGGATTATCGGTGGCGGTAAGTTTGCGCAAACGGAGCGCGGGAGAAGCGACAACATTCATAGCATAGCTCAATTTCAAATGTATGATTTATAGCTCACTTTAATACCACCCTCGCTTATGCGGTGCAAGAAGAAGATAAATCAGAAAATATTAAGCATATATCTCTTTGAGAAGGCGTATTCTAGGCGTACCAGTATTATTGTACTGGATTTATTATCTGTATGAATGGAATTTATTTTAGGGATATAGTTCATGAATGGTGTAAACGTCGGGAAAGATAATCCTCGTCACGCATTTGTTTTTACAGGCAAGGGTGGTGAGTATTTTCTTATTTGTCTTGTGAATTTTTTACTGACAATTATTACGCTGGGAATATATGGGCCGTGGGCATTAGTGAAATGCCGTCGTTATATTTATCAACATGTGACACTCAAGGGGCAACCATTTAGTTATAAGGGAACAGGTGGTGCCATTTTTGTTAGCATGTTACTTATTATGATCGTTTATTTTTTCAGTATTTTTTGTTTTTCAGGCCAACACTTTGTGCTTGGTTTTTTCCTGTTTGCCCTCTTGATCTGCGGTATTCCTTGCATGGCAGTGAAGAGTCTGCAATATCAGGCGAACATGACCTCACTGAATGGTATTCGCTTTGGCTTTAACTGCTCCATGCTCCGTGCATGGTGGGTGATGTTAGGTCTGCCTGTTCTGTTGGCGTTAGCTTTTTGGTTAGCGCTATACCTTATTGCGCAAGTTATGACATCAATAGGAGGATTAGTCTTTAATTTAGTGGTGTTAAGTTTACTTTCAGCCGTCGGATTGGGTGTTGTCCACGGTATTACCTATAGCAAATGGATGCCGTTGCTGGGTAATAACGCGACCTTTGGCACTCATCAGTTCTCTATTAAGGTAAACGTAAAAGAATGCATTAAAGGATGTATGCTCGCAATATTGACCATGGTTCCTTTCATCATTGTCATTGGTATTATGATTGCGCCAGTATTTCAGCAATTAATGATGATGACTATGTTAGGGCGGGCTGGTGCGGGTAGTGATCTTATATTGCAATATTACCCGCAGATTATGGCTTCCTATTTCCTGTATTTTGTGGCGATTCTTGTTTTTGCCAGTTATCTCTATGCAACGTTACGCGGTCTGTTTCTGAATAATCTGACACTGGCAAATGGAACAATTCATTTCCATTCGTCTGTTACCACCTTCGGTATGCTTCTGCGCATGTTTGCGATATTAATGGGGGCTTCAATCACCTGTGGACTGGCTTATCCCTGGCTGAAAATGTGGATGGTTGGCTGGATTGCCAATAATACCCATGTTCAGGGTGACCTTGATTCGCTGGAATTAACCAATGATGACAAACCGCAGGATAGCGGGCCGTTAATGTGGATATCTCGCGGTATTATGCCGTATGTTCCGTTTATCTAAATAAAAAGGCCGGAGCATGCTCCGGCCTTCGTTTTCACGGTGGGTATTACAGCGCGGCGATAACCGCCTGCTGTTCAATCAGTTTCGCTTTCGCTTCCGCATAACCTTCCAGCTTCTCACGCTCTTTCGCGATAACCGCTTCCGGTGCGCGGGATACAAAGCCTTCGTTCGCCAGCTTGTTCTCGATGCGGCTGATTTCGCCTTCGATCTTCGCCACTTCTTTTGCCAGACGCGCCAGCTCATCTTCTTTATTGATGAGGCCAGCCATCGGGATCAGCAGCTCAGCACCGTCGACGATCTTAGTAACGGAAACCGGACCTTTGTCATCGGCAGGCAGCACAGTGATGCTTTCCAGACGCGCCAGTGTTTGCAGGAAGCCACGGTTTTCATTTACGCGACGCTCTGCATCCGCACTGCAACCACGCAGCAGAAGCTCCAGCGGTTTGCCCGGTGCGATGTTCATTTCCGCGCGGATGTTACGCACCGCAATGATCGCCTGTTTCAGCCACTCGGTGTCAGCCAGCGCCGCCTCATCAACCTGAGACGCATCGTACTGCGGGAACGGTTGCAGCATGATGGTGTCGGCAGTGATGCCGCACAGTACTTTCACACGCTGCCAGATGGTTTCGGTGATGAACGGAATGATCGGATGCGCGAGGCGCAGCAGACCTTCCAGCACGGTCACCAGCGTATGGCGAGTGCCACGCAGTTCGGCTTCAGTTCCACCGTTCATTACCGGCTTGGTCAGCTCCAGATACCAGTCGCAGAACTGGTTCCAGGTGAACTCATACAAAATGCCTGCGGCGATATCGAAGCGGAAGCTATCCAGCGCTTCGCGGTACGCTTTGATGGTCTGGTTGAACTCCGCCAGGATCCAGCGGTCTGCCAGTGACAGGGTCATTTCGCCGCCGTTAAAGCCGCAATCCTGACCTTCAGTGTTCATCAGCACAAAGCGGCTGGCGTTCCACAGTTTGTTACAGAAGTTACGGTAACCTTCCAGACGCTTCATATCCCAGTTGATGTCACGACCGGTAGAAGCCAGCGCCGCCAGGGTGAAGCGCAGGGCGTCAGTACCGTGCGGCTCAATACCGTTCGGGAACTGCTTCTCGGTGCGCTTACGGATTTTATCCGCCAGTTGTGGCTGCATCATATTGCCGGTACGTTTTTCCAGCAGTTCTGGCAGCGAAATACCGTCGACCATATCCAGCGGGTCAATCACGTTACCCTTGGATTTGGACATCTTCTGGCCTTCGTCATCACGAATCAGACCGGTCATGTAAACGGTGTGGAACGGCACCTGCGGCTTGCCATTTTCATCTTTGATGAAATGCATGGTCATCATGATCATGCGGGCAATCCAGAAGAAGATGATGTCGAAGCCAGATACCATCACACTGGTCGGGTGGAACTGACGCAGGGCGTCGGTGTTTTCCGGCCAGCCAAGAGTAGAGAAGGTCCACAGCGCAGAGGAGAACCAGGTATCGAGAACGTCTTCGTCCTGACGCAGAGCGACGTCGGCGGCAAGGTTATTTTCCTTGCGCACTTCATCTTCGTTGCGGCCAACATAAACGTTACCCGCGTCGTCGTACCATGCCGGAATGCGGTGACCCCACCACAGTTGACGAGAGATACACCAGTCCTGAATATCACGCATCCAGGAGAAGTACATGTTTTCGTACTGCTTCGGTACGAACTGAATGTCGCCGTTCTCAACCGCTTCAACTGCCGGTTTCGCCAGTACATCGGCACGTACATACCACTGGTCGGTCAGCATCGGTTCGATAACTACGCCGCCACGGTCGCCGTAAGGAACAGTCAGGTCGTGCGGTTTAATCTCTTCCAGCAGGCCGAGGGCATCAACGGCAGCAACGATCGCTTTGCGTGCAGCAAAACGCTCCAGTTTCTGGAATTCTGCCGGGATCTCGCTGGAATAAACGTCAGATTCGTTACCTTTGGTATCGAACACCTGGGCGCTTTCACGGATATCACCGTCAAAGGTCAGGATGTTGATCATCGGCAGAGCGTGGCGTTTACCTACTTCATAGTCGTTAAAGTCGTGCGCCGGAGTGATCTTCACGCAGCCAGTGCCTTTTTCCATGTCGGCGTGTTCGTCGCCAACGATAGGAATACGACGGTTCACCAGCGGAAGAATGACATATTTGCCAATCAGATCTTTGTAACGCGGATCTTCCGGGTTAACAGCGACGCCGGTATCGCCCAGCAGAGTTTCCGGGCGGGTGGTCGCGACGACCAGATAATCTTTACCGTCTGCGGTTTTCGCGCCATCAGCCAGCGGATAGCGGATGTGCCACATCGAACCTTTCGATTCGCGGTTTTCCACTTCCAGGTCAGAGATAGCGGTGCGCAGTTTCGGGTCCCAGTTGACCAGGCGTTTGCCACGGTAAATCAGGTCTTCTTTATACAGACGAACGAAAACTTCTTTCACCGCATTGGAAAGCCCTTCATCCATAGTGAAGCGCTCACGCTCCCAGTCGACGGAGTTGCCGAGACGACGCATCTGACGAGTAATGGTGCCGCCGGATTCCGCTTTCCATTCCCAGATTTTATCGATGAAGGCTTCGCGGCCATAGTCGTGACGGGTTTTACCTTCTTCTGCGGCAATCTTGCGCTCAACGACCATCTGGGTAGCGATCCCGGCGTGGTCAGTACCGACCTGCCACAGGGTATTTTTACCCTGCATGCGCTGATAGCGGATCATGGTATCCATGATGGTTTGCTGGAAGGCGTGACCCATATGCAAACTGCCGGTGACGTTCGGCGGCGGGATCATGATGCAGAAACTTTCCTGGCTTTCATCGCCATTAGGCTTAAAGTAGCCCTGCTTTTCCCAGTGCTCGTAAAGCGGCTGTTCGATATCTTGTGGGTTGTATGTCTTTTCCATTATTTCCAGGTTGCCGTATTCAGGTTGAAACCAGCCACGCGGTAGGCTTTATAGCGTTCGCGCGCCAGTTGTTTCAGAGAATCTTCATAAGGGACGAAGTCTACCACTTCTGTGAAAGCGGTGGCAAAATCTGCAAAGCTTGTTCGCAGACTAATCAATATATCGCGCGGGCTGCTGCTACGTTTTTGCGGCCAGGCGATCTCCACTGGCGCACCGCCGCGCGGTCCTTCTCCCGCTAAATTGTGCGGAACAAAACTTTCTGCCGGACGCGCCCACAGGGCTTCGTCCAGCCGGTAAGCCTGTTTTTCATCTTCACAGGCGATGAGCACGCGCTTACCGCTGCGCCAACGTTCTGCGGCAATTTCACACACCAGTTGCTCAACGGCGCTTAAGCCATCAACGGTGGTGTCATTGTCCAGAAGGTAGAACGTTGCGTTTTTCATATATGGGGCTTCTTGTGGTGGATTTAAATATGCATCAGGTAATACACCGCATTGCCTGATGCGCCGCTGTCGCGTCTTATCAGACCTACAAGTTCGGTGCTGTGTGTAGGTCGGATAAGGCGTTCACGCCGCATCCGACAATAACAACATTGCCTGATGCGCCGCTGTCGCGTCTTATCAGGCCTACAAGTTCGGTGCTGTGTGTAGGTCGGATAAGGCGTTCACGCCGCATCCGACAATAACAACATTGCCTGATGCGCCGCTGTCGCGTCTTATCAGGCCTACGAGTTCAGTGCTGCGTGTAGGCCGGATAAGGCGTTCACGCCGCATCCGACAATAACAACATTACCTGATGCGCCGCTGTCGCGTCTTATCAGGCCTACGAGTTCAGTGCTGTGTGTAGGTCGGATAAGGCGTTCACGCCGCATCCGGCAAGAACAATAATTCTTGATGCAATCACTCTTCGCCGTTAAACCCGGCGCGGTTCAACAGGAACTGTGCCAGCAACGCCACCGGACGGCCGGTTGCGCCTTTTGCTTTACCAGAACGCCACGCAGTACCCGCGATATCCAGGTGTGCCCAGTTGTACTTACGCGTAAAGCGCGACAGGAAACAGCCTGCGGTAATCGCCCCGCCAGGACGCCCGCCAATGTTCGCCATATCGGCAAAATTGGACTCCAACTGTTCCTGGTACTCGTCACCCAGCGGTAAACGCCATGCGCGGTCGCCAGACTGTTCAGACGCGGCAATCAGCTCATGAGCCAGCGGGTTGTGGTTCGCCATCAGGCCAGTGATATGATGGCCCAGCGCGATCACACAAGCACCCGTCAACGTCGCCACGTCAATCACCGCCTCTGGCTCAAAACGCTCAACATAAGTTAACACATCGCACAGCACCAGACGGCCTTCAGCGTCGGTATTCAGCACTTCAACGGTTTGACCGGACATGGTGGTTAACACATCGCCCGGACGATAGGCACGACCGCCAGGCATGTTTTCGCAGCCTGCCAGCACGCCGATAACATTAATCGGCAGTTGCAGCTCCGCGACCATACGCATCACGCCGTAAACTGCCGCCGCGCCGCACATATCGTACTTCATCTCATCCATGCCTTCGGAAGGCTTGATCGAGATACCGCCGGAGTCGAAGGTTAAGCCTTTACCGACCAGCACGATTGGGCGCGCATCTTCCGACGCGTTGCCTTTGTACTCAATCACCGACATCAGCGATTCGTTCTGCGAACCCTGACCAACCGCCAGATAGGAGTGCATCCCCAGCTCTTTCATCTGCTGTTCACCGATAACGCGGGTGATGACATTTTTGCTGTAGCTGTCAGCCAACTGGCGTGCCTGGGAGGCGAGGTAGGCGGCGTTACAGATATTTGGCGGCATATTGCCGAGATCTTTCGCCGCTTTGATCCCTGCGGCAATCGCCAGACCGTGCTGGATCGCACGCTCACCACTGGTAAGTTCACGGCGAGTCGGTACGTTGAACACCATTTTACGCAGCGGACGACGCGGCTCGGTCTTATTCGTTTTTAGTTGATCAAAACTGTATAGCGTCTCTTTTGCCGTCTCGACAGCCTGACGCACTTTCCAGTAGTTATTGCGGCCTTTGACGTGCAGTTCAGTCAGGAAGCAGACCGCTTCCATTGAGCCAGTATCATTCAGTGTATTAATGGTTTTCTGAATAACCTGCTTATACTGGCGCTCATCCAGCTCACGTTCTTTGCCACAACCAATAAGGAGGATGCGCTCGGAGAGCACATTTGGCACATGGTGCAGCAACAGGGTCTGCCCCGGTTTTCCTTCCAGTTCGCCCCGGCGTAGCAGGGCGCTGATGTACCCATCACTGATCTTATCGAGCTGTTCTGCAATCGGAGAAAGGCGACGTGGTTCGAAGACGCCCACGACGATGCAGGCACTCCGCTGTTTCTCCGGGCTACCGCTTTTTACACTAAACTCCATGCACTACGCTCCTGAATCTTAAAGACAACGGCGGTGGCTACAGATAGAATTGCAAGCTTTCGTAACTCATGTCCGCTGTTGCGATGACTTCGTGTTAATCTTAACGTTATTACGGCATTGGCACGTCAGAACAAAATCTGAGGGGCGAATCCGTTGAGTATAATTATCTTAGCGACGATTTCGACGACTCAAGAGAATAAATGACGTTTAAGCCATGAAACAAGCTAAAATCCTGCAAAAGACGAGTTTTTACGGGCGTATTTAAAGTGATAATCATAAGATATCTGGTTCGGGAGACGCTCAAAAGCCAGTTGGCGATACTCTTCATCTTGCTTTTGATCTTCTTCTGTCAAAAGTTAGTGAGGATCCTCGGCGCGGCGGTTGACGGCGACATTCCGGCGAACCTGGTGCTCTCCCTTCTTGGGTTGGGCGTGCCGGAAATGGCGCAGCTTATCCTGCCATTAAGCCTGTTCCTCGGGCTGCTGATGACGTTGGGTAAACTGTATACCGAAAGTGAAATTACGGTAATGCATGCCTGTGGCCTGAGCAAAGCGGTTCTGGTCAAAGCGGCGATGGTTCTCGCGGTATTCACGGCGATTGTCGCGGCGGTTAACGTTATGTGGGCAGGACCGTGGTCATCGCGCCATCAGGATGAAGTGTTAGCGGAAGCGAAAGCTAACCCCGGCATGGCGGCGCTGGCGCAAGGTCAGTTCCAGCAAGCGACGAATGGCAGCTCGGTGCTGTTCATCGAAAGTGTTGACGGTAGCGATTTCAAAGATGTGTTCCTCGCGCAAATTCGACCAAAAGGTAATGCGCGTCCTTCCGTGGTGGTGGCCGATTCCGGACATTTAACTCAGTTGCGAGATGGCTCTCAGGTCGTGACCCTCAATCAGGGAACGCGCTTCGAAGGCACTGCACTGCTGCGTGATTTCCGCATTACGGACTTCCAGGATTATCAGGCGATCATCGGTCATCAGGCGGTAGCGCTGGACCCGAACGATACTGACCAGATGGACATGCGCACATTGTGGAACACTGACACCGATCGTGCCCGCGCGGAACTGAACTGGCGTATCACTCTGGTATTCACCGTGTTTATGATGGCGCTCATGGTTGTGCCTCTGAGCGTGGTTAACCCGCGTCAGGGGCGTGTCCTGTCGATGCTACCGGCCATGTTGCTGTATCTGCTTTTCTTCCTGATCCAGACCTCGCTGAAATCGAACGGCGGTAAAGGTAAGTTGGACCCGACGCTGTGGATGTGGACCGTAAACCTGATTTATCTGGCTTTGGCGATTGTTCTCAACCTTTGGGATACGGTGCCGGTCCGCCGTCTGCGCGCCAGTTTTACGCGTAAAGGAGCGGTATAATGCAACCCTTTGGTGTACTTGACCGCTATATCGGTAAAACTATTTTCACCACCATCATGATGACGCTGTTCATGCTGGTGTCGCTTTCCGGCATTATCAAGTTTGTCGATCAGTTGAAAAAAGCCGGGCAGGGGAGCTACGACGCGTTAGGCGCGGGGATGTATACCCTGCTGAGCGTGCCGAAAGATGTGCAAATCTTCTTCCCGATGGCGGCCTTGCTGGGCGCGTTGCTCGGACTGGGGATGCTGGCACAACGCAGCGAACTGGTGGTGATGCAGGCTTCTGGTTTTACCCGTATGCAGGTGGCGCTGTCAGTGATGAAAACCGCCATTCCACTGGTCTTGTTGACCATGGCGATTGGCGAGTGGGTCGCGCCGCAGGGCGAACAGATGGCGCGTAACTACCGTGCGCAGGCGATGTACGGCGGCTCGTTGCTCTCCACCCAGCAAGGTTTATGGGCGAAAGATGGCGACAACTTTGTCTATATTGAACGAGTAAAAGGCGATGAAGAGTTAGGTGGCATCAGTATTTATGCCTTCAACGAGAATCGTCGTCTGCAATCCGTTCGCTATGCTGCTTCCGCGAAGTTTGACCCGGAACATAAAGTCTGGCGTCTCTCGCAGGTTGATGAATCTGACCTGACCAATCCCAAACAGATAACCGGTTCGCAGACTGTGAGCGGTACCTGGAAAACCAACCTCACGCCGGACAAACTGGGCGTTGTAGCGCTGGATCCGGATGCTCTCTCCATTAGTGGTTTACACAACTACGTGAAGTATCTGAAGTCGAGTGGCCAGGACGCCGGACGTTATCAGCTCAATATGTGGAGCAAAATCTTCCAGCCGCTTTCTGTCGCGGTGATGATGTTGATGGCGCTGTCGTTCATCTTCGGTCCACTGCGCAGCGTGCCGATGGGGGTACGGGTGGTCACCGGTATCAGCTTCGGCTTTGTGTTCTACGTGCTGGATCAGATCTTCGGCCCACTGACGCTGGTTTACGGTATCCCGCCGATCATCGGCGCACTGTTGCCAAGCGCCAGCTTCTTCTTAATCAGCCTGTGGCTGTTAATGAGAAAATCGTAACTTGATGAACGAATAAAGGGAGCATAAGCTCCCTTTATTATTGTCAGCAAAGTGTGTTTCGTTCATGCCTGAAAAATCAATATATTGCAGTGGCGTAGGCCTGATAAGACGCGCCAGCGTCGCATCAGGCGAAGATAAATCGCACCTGACTTACCTTCTTCTTCCCCCCAGCAAACTCCCCAGCACCCCGCGTATAATCTGGTTCGTCACCTGACGGGCGGCGCTTTTCGCCATAGTCTGTACCACGCCATCTTTCTTCCCGCCGCGCGGTCCGGTAGTGCCAAACAAAATATCCTTCAACCCACCCAGAATACCGTCATCTTCACTTATCTCTTTCCCTTTGGCAGGAGGGTTATTTTGCTGTTCGGTACTGGCCTGCACACCTTTTTGCAGCATCTCATAGGCGGATTCCCGGTCTACGTCATCTTCATACTTGCCATACACCGGAGAGTGATTAATCAGGCCGTTACGCTCATCTTCCGTTACCGGCCCCATCCGTGAACAAGGCGCGATCACCATCGCACGCTCTACCACAGAAGGACTTCCTTTCGCATCCAGAAAAGAGATCAACGCTTCGCCGGTTCCTAGTTCCTGAATCGCCTTTTCCGTATCAAATGCCGGATTGGGACGCATGGTTTGCGCCGCCGTCTTCACCGCTTTCTGGTCTTTCGGCGTGAAGGCGCGCAGAGCGTGCTGAACGCGATTTCCCAACTGCCCAAGCACGTTGTCAGGGATATCAGACGGGTTTTGCGAAACAAACCAGACGCCCACACCTTTCGAGCGGATAAGTCTTATTACCTGTTCAATCTTATCCAGCAACACCTGCGGTGCATCGTTGAACAGCAGATGCGCTTCGTCGAAGAAAAATACCAGTTTCGGTTTATCCAAATCGCCTGCTTCTGGCAGTTGCTCATACAACTCAGAAAGCATCCACAGCAGGCTGGCGGCGTACAGTTTTGGCATCTGGTAGAGCTTTTCGGCGCTAAGAATATTGATAACACCTTTACCGTTGGCATCGGTACGCATCCAGTCTTTGATATCCAGCATCGGCTCACCAAAGAAATGCGTCGCCCCTTGCTGTTCCAGTGTCAGTAATCCGCGCTGGATGGCGCCAACCGATGCGCTACTGATATTACCGTACTGATTCTGGAATGATTTGGCGTTATCACCGATATATTGGGTAATCGCCCGAAGATCTTTAAAGTCGAGTAACAATAGTCCCTGATCGTCGGCAATACGGAAGATGATATTCAGCACGCCGGATTGCACGTCGTTGAGATTTAACAGCCGTGCAAGCAACAGCGGTCCCAGATCCGAGACCGTTGCCCGTACTGGATGACCTTTCTCACCAAAAATATCCCACACAACTACTGGATTCGCCTGTGGCTGCCAGTCGTTGACGCCGATATTTTTCAACCGAGCGAGCAGTTTTTCCGAGGTAGTACCTTCTGCCGCAACCCCGGTCAAATCACCTTTTACATCGGCCATAAATACCGGAACGCCGATTTCTGACAGAGATTCCGCCAGTTTTTGCAGCGTGACAGTTTTACCTGTCCCTGTTGCGCCAGTAATCAGTCCGTGACGGTTAGCCATAGCGGGTAGTAAAAACAGTTCTGTGTCCGGCGTGCGGGCAATTAAACGCGGTTCGCTCATGAGATTTCCTCCAGTTCCCTGCCTGGAGTATAGACACGGTTGAGCGCTTTTCACCACTAAATTCAGCCGATTGCGAGATATCTTAAAGGCCGGTAGAAGTGACCCGGCAGAGCGATCAGAGGTCGACACGCTGACTGATTTGCAAACCTTTATCTTACGCGGCGCTACCCAGCGCAACCACGCGACCAATCACTTCATGACAGGCAACCAGTGGGTACTGTGAGAATCCCCACTTGTTGTCGAGCATCGACAGGCCAGAATGGCAAATCCCGCAGTAATCCACCTGTACTTCGCCGTCTTGTGGCTTCAGTTCACCGGGATCGTACTCATAGAGCTCCAGTTCCCCGCCAGCCTCTTTTGCAGCATAGCTTTTTATCATCGACATGCTTTTGCCCTTCTCTGGTATTGCCCGGGAAGTGTAGAGTATGGTCGGGCGGGAGGCCTGGAGTGTGACAAAGGTTACACATTACTGAGAATGGTGCTGAAATTTTCAGCACTTAGCAAAGTGGGTGCAAGCTGACGCTTGCATGGCGGCGCGTGACAGGTATAATCCACAACGTTTTCCGCATACCTCTTCAGTGCCGAAGTGGCGAAATCGGTAGACGCAGTTGATTCAAAATCAACCGTAGAAATACGTGCCGGTTCGAGTCCGGCCTTCGGCACCAAAAGTATGTAAATAGACCTCAACTGAGGTCTTTTTTTATGCCTGAAATCCGCGCCACACAAATCTTTTCCGCTGTTTTTTCCAACTAACGTCAACCTGGTTCAATCCATATTAAATCCCTTAAGAATACCGAACCAAGTATGTTTGCGCTTATCTATTAAGGATTCGGCTCTTTCAGAAAATCTAATCCATCCTCCAGGCACAATATTTATTGCGATCGTGCTCGCATCGTGGACAATGTTTAATCATAAGTAATATTTACATCAATGAAATCAATGATTTCTATTATGTCACGGAATGGAAAATGGACAGCAATACATTGGAATTCACTTCATACTGGCGCAACTCCTTAGCTGACGCCGAATCTGGTAAAGGAACGTTTTCACGTAAAGATACAGATTCATTCATTCGATGGATAAATATCACCACAGGGAAGTTGGATGACGAGACTATTCGGGCATTTTTTGACGGTGAAGGGGAGTCGGTAAAAACCGTTGAAGTCGTGTTACGGCCCCAAGTGTGGAACCGCATAGTAAAGCATGGCAAAGAGCAAATGGCAGATGCACCCGCAATTATCACGCCACTGGTTACCTCCGCTCTTCTGAATAGGGAAGGTTTTTTGTTTCCTGCCGCTTCAGCCACTATTCCCCGCGATCTGCTTGAACCTCTCCCTTCCGGTCATTTTTCTATTGGTGAGTTGGCGCAATATGACAAATACAAAACCACGCATAACACAGCCACCATTAATGAAGATGACCCAGAACATTACGAAGAAACTGACGAAGAGAAAGCGGAACGCCATGCCAGGTATCGTCAGCATTGGCAAAATTATCTTCAACAGTCAGATAACCTTTTAAGAAACGTCACTGGAAATTGGGTCGCTACATCTGAGCCATACGAACGGGCTGGATACGGTTATATTGTTAAAGCTAGCCAGCATGTAGGGGCCAGCGTTCATATCCTGCCTATGTATGACCATCTTCTGATGAGCCAGGTTAAGGTTCCGTTATTAACGCGTTTTGCCTCAAACGAAATGGCTCCAGTGGAGCCACTTCTCGCTAAGAATGCGATGTTCTGCGAACGTTTGGGGCATTCCGGCGATAAGTTTCCGCTGGCAGTGGCGCAGCGCGATGCCCTGAGCCATTATCTGACTCAACAGCAGGGTGATATGCTCGCTGTCAACGGTCCTCCGGGAACGGGTAAAACTACGCTGGTGCTTTCTATTATTGCCACCGAATGGACAAGAGCCGCACTTAATCAAACTGAACCTCCTGTAATCATTGCCACATCGACTAACAATCAGGCCGTCACCAATATTATTGAAGCCTTTGGAAAAGATTTCTCTACTGGTTTTGGCGTAATGTCTGGGCGTTGGTTGCCGGAGGTAATAAGCTATGGCGCTTATTTTCCGTCTAAAAGCCGTCTGGTTGAGGCAGCGAAGAAATACCAGACTGGAGATTTTTTTAACCGCGTTGAATCCCAGGAATATCTGGAAAAAGCCCGGGCCTTTTACCTTGAAAAAGCGGAGGCGGCGTTTGGAGCTGGAGAGTACAATTCGCCAGAGCATGTAGTGACGCTTTTGCATGAACGTTTAACTTCACAGTTTATGCAACTTCAGCAAATCGAACCCGCATGGCGCAGACTCAATGATATCCGCCATGAACAGCGAGTCATCAGTGAGAATCTCGACCAGTATCTTCAGGACAAAAACACACTTCTTCTCAATATTGGCAATGAAATTTCACTTTTAGTCAGAGGTAAAAAGCAGTGGCAGCAATACCGTGCCAATGAGTCGCTTATGTATGCATTTTTGTCATGGCTCCCTGCTGTTCGTGCTAAACGCCATTACCAGATTAACCTCTTCCTGGACTCTACGTTCGGCGCAAGAATGACAGCGTTCCAGGGAAATTGTCCCGAAGATATTGATAAATTTATCGATAGTTTGATCGCTAAAGCGCAACAAGAGCAGGCGGTGTGCCAACAGAATATCAACTTTGCGCAGGACATAGCCCGACGTGAAGTGGAAGCAGCAAAACAATGGCACGAGTTGACTTATGCGCTGGGCTACAGGGGATGCGATGAGCTGAACCTCGCCGGCGCGGACGAGCTTGCCGATACTCAGATTCGTTTTCCTGCGTTCTTGCTAGCGACTCATTATTGGGAAGGTCGCTGGCTGATGGATATGGCGACAATCGATAATCTGCAAAAAGAAAAAGGACTCACTGGGGCGATTAGTGTCAAGGCCCGATGGCGAAGAAGAATGAAACTTACCCCCTGTGTGGTGATGACCTGCTACATGTTGCCTTCTCAAATGATAACGGGGAAATTTGTCGGAGGTGCCAGGCAATTTGATAATGATTATTTATATAACTTTGCTGATTTACTGATCGTCGATGAAGCAGGGCAGGTGCTCCCGGAGGTTGCTGCGGCTTCCTTTGCATTAGCTAAGAAAGCGCTGGTAATAGGCGATACAGAACAAATAGCACCTATCTGGAATTGTCTGCCTGTCACCGATATAGGCAATATGCTGGAGGAGAACATTCTTTCTGGCGACACTCAGGAAGAGCTAATGAATGCATATTCCCATGTGTGTGAGTCTGGAAAAAGTGCGGCATCCGGCAGCGTGATGAAAGTTGCTCAGTACAATTCTCGCTACCAATATGATCCCAAGTTCGAGCGCGGAATGTATCTGTATGAGCATCGTCGCTGTTTCAATAACATCATCGGCTACTGTAACTCACTTTGCTATCACGGTAAGTTGCAGCCCAAAAGAGGAATGGAAAAAGAGACGATTTTCCCGGCAATGGGGTTTTTGCATATTGACGGCAGGGGCATGAAGCCAAATGGAGGTAGCCGTTATAACCCTCTTGAAGCGGAAACAATAGCAGCATGGCTGGTGGCGCATAAGGATGGTATAGAGCGCCATTACGGGGAACCGCTGTATAAAGTCGTTGGTATTGTGACGCCATTTTCGGCACAGGTTAATGCCATCAAGACGTCATTGCGTAAGCTGGAGATTAATTGCAATGACGAAGAGGGTTCGCTGACCGTGGGGACTGTGCACTCCTTGCAGGGTGCGGAAAGGGCGATTGTTCTCTTTTCTACGGTCTATTCAAAACATGAAGATGGTCAGTTTATTGACAGCAATAGCAGTATCCTGAATGTCGCAGTCTCACGCGCTAAAGATAGTTTTCTGGTCTTCGGTGATATGGACCTTATAGAGATGCAGCCAGCATTTTCGCCGCGAGGGTTATTGGCAAAATTTCTGTTTGCTTCAGATAATAATGCGTTGCAATTTGAGTTTCAGAAACGGCAGGATTTAAGTTCCGCACAGACACAAATTTCAACGTTGCATGGTGTGGAGCAGCATGATGAATTTTTGAATAATGCTCTGGCCGCAGCTCAACAGAAGATCACGATTATTTCCCCCTGGTTATCCTGGCAAAAAGTGGAGCAAACGGGTTTTCTTGCGTCGATGGCTCTGGCCCGTTCCCGGGGTATTGATATTACCGTGGTAACGGATAAAAACTGCAATATTGCGCATGTCGATGATGATAAGCGCCAGGAGAAACTGCATCTTCTAAATGATGCAGTCGAAAAGCTCAATAATATGGGCATTGCTACAAAATTGGTGAATCGCGTTCACAGCAAAATTGTGATTAGAGATGAGGAGTTGCTGTGCGTTGGATCTTTTAACTGGTTCAGTGCTGCGCGAGAAGATAAATATCAACGATACGATACGTCTTTGGTGTACCGTGGCGAAGGCGTAAAAAATGAAATAAAGGCGATATATAGCAGTCTGGATCAACGTCAGCTATAAGTGTGATGAACAGTTCACAACACAGGAGTGGTAAGGGATATATTTTAACAATGTGAAGGCGACTTTCAGATTTATTGCGAGTCGCTTTTCCTGATTTTCAATCTTATTGTTTACCTAATCATTCTCCTTTGCATAATGCGCCTGGCATTAACGACAGGGGCTTTTAGGAATGAAAGCAGATACAACAATGGCCTAATGTCTTCGGCCCGTATTAAGCTATCATCATTGTCTAATTGCCAGAATCCATCGCCTTGTAATCGCCAGAACGGCATATCAGGCCGATACTGCGAATGCTGTGATCCAAAACGTTCCAGTAAACTGTGCAGAGGTTCGTAGATTTCCGAGCCATAATCGAAAAGGCGTGGATGTCCATGCTGGTAGCCAGCCAATACGTATAGCAGTAACAGAGGTTTATGTGGCGCGCGCTGTTCACCCTTGTGCCAGATTTTTATGTTGGCAATTGCCTGCTGTTCAAACCCGCAAGCGAAGATATATTACCTTGATCTCATTTGTTTTTTTGTTGCCTGTTCTGAGAACGTATAAGAGTATCCCCCATGAATAAACTCCCCGACCACCTTTCGCACCAATACCGTAAAATAGCTTCAACAAATTTGTCAGAAATAATCCCACGACGGGCTGCTGAGCTGAAATGACTGCTGCGTAGCACCGTCGTCCAGTTTTCTGGTGTTCGGTACGCTGAACCGTAATATCCCGTGCTAAAATCGTCCGGATCTTCATCTGGCTCGTTCGTCAGCCCTCTTTCACCTTGTTGCTGGAAGCCGACGAAAATAATATTGGCTAAGGCATTATTTTTATAATTGCCATAAATCGTTTCATACGCATGAGGGTAATTTTCTTTCCAGTACCAGGTGGTATCGCCGCAAAACCACGGAGCGGCGGCAATATTATTAAGCTGAGAACGATACTGTTTCAAATCCTCACGAAAGGCTTCAACCATATGATTAAAGTATTGAGGATGTAACGCGTAGTCACTGGTCATTAAGTCAAATTCGCCCTGCATCCAGCATACGCCGAGGAATTTATTCTGCGGATTCTTTGACAGTGCCGTTCGTGTTCTGTTGACTAAATCCTGATACAGCGGAGTATCCGCTCCCCAACGACATGAATCATGGCTGGCTCCGTGCTGTTCTGAATATGTCCCTTCGCTGCCCGTGGTAAAAGCCGATCCACCACGGCAACAGGGAACGATAAGAACGCCTGCATTATCAGGAATGAAGGGCAGTAATTTCCGCGCAATATGTAGTGCCTGGCCAACGGTGCCGTACTGTGTTTGATGATTCGTTGCCAGAGGATGGTGATAACCCTGCATATCCTGGACATCGTGTGGGCAGTGAGTCAGTGGAATAATGTCATTAAATTGACATAACGGGCCACCGGGATGCGTCTGAGTGAATCTCGCCAGTTGTTTTATTCTGGGATGAGGCGCATCTTCACTGTCTGGTAACGGGAGTCCTTCGCCATACGCCATAGCATTAGACTGACCGGCAACGGTAAGAACATAGTAATAATCGGGCGATATTATTGCGTTCATATAAATGTCGCGTAATTAAAATGATGAATTGATATCAGGGCTCCTTTACTGGAGCCCTGAAAAGTTAGTTTTGCACAGTCACTTTATTATCTTTCACAGAGAGTAACACTGAATCCGCCACAGCTTTGCCGCCCGTAGTTTCACCGCCAATAATCAATAAGCTATTATTCCAGGGTAATGATACTCCGTAGGCCCGACCTTGCGACAGTTCGCCAGATTTCTCCCATTTCCCGTTATGCCAAAGATGAATATCAGCGCTATACGATTTTTTCAGGCCTTCATGCGCATAGTTCTTACCGTTCTTGTAATTTTCCCGTGAACCTTTAAATCCGGCTCCTCCGGCAAATATAAGAGAGTCATTGCTAATACCAGCAAAACCGCCAGCTACGCCATCCGGTGAGGAGACGGGAGAAAGTTTATTCCATTTTATGTTATTGCCGGTGAAATCAAGCTCAAATACAGCATCAGTTCGCAATCCTGGTTTTGCCTCGCCATTAATAAGCCAAGTTTTATCACCTTTATTTGCTACCGCCGCTCCAGCCGTACCGTACCAGGGAGATTCACCAGCATAACTCCATTGCTGTGTAGAGGGCTCAAAAGACAACAGAAACTTATTGAAGAAATAATCTTCTGCTTTTTTGTCAAAATAGTTGGCGTTGATTTTATCTATAGTCTTTGAATCTTTTCCAGCCTCATTGAGATCTTCAAAATAGCCATTGAAGATATTCTGGTTAACACCGCCAGTAACATAAGCCTTGCCGTTGTGTACAAAAGTCACATGACCCGCCATGCCCATCGGTGCGTGTGACATCAATTTAACCCAGGTATTGGTTTCGGGATTATATTTGTGTACGTCGTTGAATACCTGAGTTAACCCATCTCTGTTTTTACCAACACCGCCAAATACATACAAATTACCATCAATAAATGCAGAGGTTGCTTGATCTCTCGGGCCAGCCGGGAATTCCGCCAGGGCTATCCATTTCTTATCTTTGGCTTGCGTATCCAGCTTGTACCATGCTGCTCCTGCGCTACCTAAACCAATGTAGACAGTGTTGTTATCAATCACTCCAGTACCGCTTTTAAAAGGCACAGGGGTTTCTGGTAATACAGACGCGTTTGCGGCAAATGAAGCCATTATGATAGCAAGTGCCATTATTTTTTTATTCATTGTGACTGTCTCCTGTCTACTACAGTTTAAATGACACACCAATGCGATAACTGTTTTCAGATAAATTATCTCTACCGTTGTAAACACCCTGACGGTCAAGGTAGTCATATTCTATGTATGGCGTAATATCTGGCGTCATATGGTATTGTAGAACAAATGCATTTTCCGTCGCCCATTTCTTATGGTTTGCATAGCGATAATCGTTTTGTTTGCTGTATAGCGTTGTTTGCCAGGCGAAGGTGAAATCACTATTAATATGGTAAGTGACATATCCATCCCAACGATGAACGTTATCACGAGACATATCGCCGGATAAGTCTTGCTGTCGGTAGGCTTTCCAGTCGTAACGATAGCGAATGCCAAAATTGAGATCTTTTGTCGCATCCCAGGACAGTTTTACGTAAGGTCCGTAGCGTGTACCGTTGCTGCTAAAATGGGTTAACATTCCCGGGCGCACAGTCCATTGATCATCAAGTTTTATTGCGTAATTAACTTCGACCTGAACATCATTGAGTGCGGCATTTTCTTTTTTATTATCATGAATAGTGTTCCAGGTATTACTTTCAAGACTTGCCCACCATCCATTTTGCCATCCCTCACTGACTTTGAGTCGAGTTTCATAAGCATGGCTCCCACTACGATATCCACCACGGACGTCCAGTGTTGCAGCCTGAGAAATTAATGGCGACGAAAAGCAGAGTAATAATACGCCAGAAAGTATTTTAGCCTTTTTCATAAATTTCACTCATTTGTAGGATACAGAAAGTAATACAAAGCCCGCATAAACAATTAGCATTTATGTCGTGTAATATTTTTTGCCAGGCTTATAGTGTCTTTGGCAGCGGATAGCTGTATTTTATATTTTTTGTATAAGGTCTCCTGTGAAAATTCACTTTCCACATTATTTAAATATACAGAGGACCAGATTAAATACCTGAGTATAAAATCTCTTCTGATGTTTAATTGATTTGAATGTTCGTAAGCTATATCACTTACTCAATCCATTTTACCCAGAGTCATAAAATAGATTGTTTGTTGATCTCATTTTCATACTCCTTTCAGACTGAAGTGCGTTTTCATCACCCGATGAGAAAGAACTGAAGTGATGTTTGTCATAGATTGCGAGATGCCCAGCTTCATTTACTGTCTTGGTGAACCTTTATACCTGTTATACCAGATCAAAAATCACACAATCCATACAACAAAACCAGATTTGCAATTCGTGTCACAAAATATGTCGATATTTTTCTAAGAAGAAGATGCTATGTGAAGCCAGATGACCACTTGCGGAGCTCTTCATAAACCAAAGGTTTTTCTTTAATTATTTGTTTTATATGTTATTTATTTTTAGTTCAAACAGGAGGCGATTTGCAAGATAACTCAGCGGGCATGGTAAAGATAAGTGTCTATCCGCCATCAGACTGGGCATAATTCTCATCATGAAATATGTTTCCTGCTTTGTGGCACGTAGCTGGGAACTCCCGGAGTTGTTCCGGGCAGGCTTGTTGATGTTCAGCACGCATCGGTATTTTCAGGATGATGTTTCAATCCGTTTGTTGCCGTATCACCCGGCGAATAGCTGTGAGTCAGGAAGGTTTAAGTCGTAGTGACCAAAGCTATCTTTAGCAACGAATGCAGATGGAAAAAGCGTGTCCTGGCTTTCCTCATATCTCCGGGAAATACACAGTATGAAAAAGGGATGTAACAACCTCACAGCATGAGTTTACGAACCAAAGGATAATAATGGCTAGGAAACTAAGCATTAGCATGATAATAGCCACCTGAAAATTACCGGTTTCTATGAAATAGCAATTATGCGGAAAAACAGAGTTGACTAATAATGTTATGTGTGAGATGGCTGACAGAAGCAATATTAAATTTTTATGATGATTTGCTTGTTACAGAAGATATCACATGATATATAGATAAGAATAGTTATATTGATCATGAGGTTTATTATTGGATTTCGTCTTACGCTGATAAATATATTAATGAACATAGCATACAAGAGCATATAGCGTTTGTATGGCAAAGTTATTATAAGTAACTATCGCCACTCCATTTTAGTTCATTCAAAAGAGCTGATCCACTTGCGTTAGTCATTACACAAACGTTCGCTTTTATAAACATAATCAGGGCTAAATGTTGGGCTGATAATAACCCAGTACAGCTAGTGCGTGTCTGCAATTATAAGGGAAAACGATGAAGAATAAGGCTGATAACAAAAAAAGGAACTTCCTGACCCACAGTGAAATCGAGTTACTCCTTAAAGCAGCAAATACCGGGCCTCATGCTGCACGTAATTATTGTCTGACTTTACTTTGTTTTATTCATGGCTTCCGGGCGAGTGAAATTTGTCGATTGAGAATTTCAGATATTGATCTTAAGGCAAAGTGTATATATATCCATCGATTAAAAAAAGGCTTTTCAACGACACACCCGCTCTTAAACAAAGAAGTTCAGGCTTTAAAAAACTGGTTGAGTATGCGTACTTCTTATCCACATGCTGAGAGCGAGTGGGTGTTTTTGTCACGCAAGGGGAATCCTCTTTCTCGTCAACAGTTTTATCAAATCATCTCTACTTCAGGTGATAATGCTGGATTATCACTAGAGATTCATCCTCACATGTTACGTCATTCATGTGGTTTTGCTTTGGCGAATATGGGAGTAGATACACGGCTTATCCAGGATTATCTTGGCCATCGTAATATTCGTCATACTGTCTGGTATACCGCCAGTAATGCAGGGCGTTTTTACGGTATCTGGGATAGCCCCAGAGGTCGGCAACGCCATGCTGTTTTATAAAAACGGATGAGATACCATGGATGGTGTTAAAAACTACATTATTCTTACGATGTATCAATAATAATTAACCATTTATTAATTGATGTTATTGTAAGTATAATCATTAATTATCAGAATAAACATTGGTTTAACCACAGCCATACAAACCACAATGGTTTTATTTTTTTAAAATAAACAAACAAAATCATTCATAAGTTTACACATCACCTAAGTTCTTACCTCATTGTGTTT
>NZ_PTSB01000002.1:0-329950 GCF_002965125.1 Escherichia sp. MOD1-EC6162 | reverse complement strand
TGTGAGTCAGCGAATTACATAGGGGCTCGCAGCTTTATGGCTGCAATAAAGCCGGATATAAAGCTGCAACCTACCGTCAATGTCAAAACAATGGAAGCTGTGCAAAACGGGATGCGTTCATATAAATCCCATGACAGAGACAGAATCAGCGATTCTGGCGCACGCCCGGCGATGTGCGCCAGCGGAGTCGTGCGGCTTCGTGGTGAGAACGCCGGAGGGGGAAAGATATTTTCCCTGCGTGAATATCTCCGGTGAGCCGGAGGATTATTTCCGGATGTCGCCGGAGGACTGGCTGCAGGCAGAAATGCAGGGTGAGATTGTGGCGCTGGTCCACAGTCATCCCGGTGGTCTGCCCTGGCTGAGTGAGGCTGACCGACGGCTGCAGGTGCAGAGTGATTTGCCATGGTGGCTGGTCTGCCGGGGGGCGATTCATAAGTTCCGCTGTGTGCCGCATCTCACCGGGCGGCGCTTTGAGCACGGGGTGACGGACTGTTACACGCTGTTCCGGGATGCTTACCATCTGGCGGGGATTGAGATGCCGGATTTTCATCGCGGGGATGACTGGTGGCGTAACGGTCAGAATCTCTATCTTGACAATATGGAGGCAACGGGTTTTTACCGTGTCGCACTGACAGAGGCGCAGCCGGGCGATGTGCTGCTGTGCTGCTTTGGTTCATCGGTGCCGAATCATGCCGCCATTTACTGTGGTGACGGCGAGCTGCTGCACCATATTCCTGAACAACTGAGCAAACGAGAGAGGTATACCGACAAATGGCAGCGACGCACACACTCCCTCTGGCGTCACCAGGCATGGCTCGCATCTGCCTTTACGGGGATTTACAACGATTTGGCCGCCGTATCGACCTTCGTGTGAAAACGGGAGCCGAAGCTATCCGGGCACTGGCCACACAGCTCCCGGCGTTTCGTCAGAAACTGAATGACGGCTGGTATCAGGTGCGCATTGCCGGGCGTGATGCAGGCGAAAACGAATTATCTGCCCGTCTTAATGAATCGCTGGCAAATGGTGCCGTGATCCACATCGTGCCGCGTCTGGCGGGAGCTAAAAGTGGCGGTGTGTTTCAGGCTGTGCTGGGGGCGGCGCTGATTGCGGTGGCATGGTGGAACCCTGTGGGCTGGCTGGGTGCCGCGGCTGTATCGGGCATGTATGCGGCAGGGGCCAGTATGATCCTGGGCGGTGTGGCGCAGATGCTGGCACCGAAAGCCAGAACTCCCCGCACACAGACAACGGATAACGGCAAACAGAACACGTATTTCTCCTCGCTGGATAACATGGTTGCCCAGGGGAATGTTCTGCCCGTTCTGTACGGTGAAATGCGCGTGGGGTCACGCGTGGTATCTCAGGAGATCAGCACGGCAGACGAAGGGGATGGTGGTCAGGTTGTGGTGATTGGTCGATGATGCAAAATATTTTATGTGAAACCGCCTCCGGGCGGTTTTGTCGTTTATGGAGCATGACGAATGGGTAAAGGCAGCAGTAAGGGGCATACCCCGCGCGAAGCGAAGGACAACCTCAAATCCACGCAGTTGCTGAGTGTGATCGATGCCATCAGTGAAGGGCCGGTTGAAGGTCCGGTGGATGGCTTAAAAAGCGTGCTGCTGAACAGTACACCGGTGCTGGACAGTGAGGGGAATACCAACATCTCCGGCGTCACGGTGGTGTTCCGGGCAGGTGAGCAGGAGCAGACTCCGCCGGAGGGATTTGAATCCTCAGGCTCCGAGACGGTGCTGGGTACGGAAGTGAAATATGACACGCCGATCACCCGGACCATCACGTCGGCAAACATCGACCGTCTGCGCTTTACCTTCGGTGTGCAGGCTCTGGTGGAAACCACCTCAAAGGGGGACAGGAATCCGTCGGAAGTCCGCCTGCTGGTTCAGATACAGCGTAACGGTGGCTGGGTGACGGAAAAAGACATCACCATTAAGGGCAAAACCACCTCGCAGTATCTGGCCTCGGTGGTGGTGGGTAACCTGCCGCCGCGCCCGTTCAACATCCGGATGCGCAGGATGACGCCGGACAGCACCACAGACCAGCTGCAGAACAAAACGCTCTGGTCGTCATACACCGAAATCATCGATGTGAAACAGTGCTACCCGAACACGGCACTGGTCGGCGTGCAGGTGGACTCGGAGCAGTTCGGTAGCCAGCAGGTGAGCCGTAATTATCATCTTCGCGGGCGCATTCTGCAGGTGCCATCGAACTATAACCCGCAGACGCGGCAATACAGCGGTATCTGGGACGGAACGTTTAAGCCAGCATACAGCAACAACATGGCCTGGTGTCTGTGGGATATGCTGACCCACCCGCGCTACGGCATGGGGAAACGTCTTGGTGCGGCGGATGTGGATAAATGGGCGCTGTATGTCATCGGCCAGAATTGTGACCAGTCGGTGCCGGACGGCTTTGGTGGCACGGAGCCGCGCATCACCTGTAACGCTTACCTGACCACGCAGCGTAAGGCGTGGGATGTTCTCAGCGATTTCTGCTCGGCGATGCGCTGTATGCCGGTATGGAACGGGCAGACGCTGACGTTCGTGCAGGACCGACCGTCGGATAAGGTGTGGACCTATAACCGCAGTAATGTGGTGATGCCGGATGATGGCGCGCCGTTCCGCTACAGCTTCAGCGCCCTGAAAGACCGCCATAATGCCGTTGAGGTGAACTGGATTGACCCGAACAACGGCTGGGAGACGGCGACAGAGCTTGTGGAGGATACGCAGGCCATTGCCCGTTACGGTCGTAACGTCACGAAGATGGATGCTTTTGGTTGTACCAGCCGGGGGCAGGCACACCGCGCCGGGCTGTGGCTGATTAAAACAGAACTGCTGGAAACGCAGACCGTGGACTTCAGCGTGGGCGCAGAAGGGCTTCGCCATGTACCGGGCGATGTCATTGAAATCTGTGATGATGACTATGCCGGTATCAGCATCGGTGGTCGCGTGCTGGCGGTGAACAGCCAGACCCGGACGCTGACGCTCGACCGTGAAATCACGCTGCCATCCTCCGGTACCACGCTGATAAGCCTGGTTGACGGAAGTGGTAATCCGGTCAGCGTGGAGGTTCAGTCCGTCACCGACGGACTTAAGGTGAAAGTGAACCGTGTTCCTGACGGCGTTGCAGAATACAGTGTGTGGGGGCTGAAGTTGCCGACGTTGCGTCAGCGCCTGTTCCGCTGTGTGAGTATCCGTGAGAACGATGACGGCACGTATGCCATCACTGCCGTGCAGCATGTACCGGAAAAAGAAGCCATCGTGGATAACGGGGCGCACTTTGACGGCGACCAGAGCGGCACGGTGAATGGTGTCACGCCGCCAGCGGTGCAGCACCTGACCGCCGAAGTCACCGCAGACAGCGGGGAATATCAGGTGCTGGCGCGCTGGGACACGCCGAAGGTGGTGAAGGGCGTGAGCTTCCTGCTCCGTCTGACCGTAACAGCGGATGACGGCAGTGAGCGGCTGGTCAGCACGGCCCGGACGACGGAAACCACATACCGATTCACGCAACTGGCGCTGGGGAACTACAGGCTGACAGTCCGGGCGGTAAATGCGTGGGGGCAGCAGGGCGATCCGACGTCGGTATCGTTCCGGATTGCCGCACCGGCAGCACCGTCGAGGATTGAGCTGACGCCGGGCTATTTTCAGATAACCGCCACGCCGCATCTTGCGGTTTATGACCCGACGGTACAGTTTGAGTTCTGGTTCTCGGAAAAGCGGATTACCGATATCAGGCAGGTTGAAACCACAGCCCGCTATCTTGGTACGGCGCTGTACTGGATAGCCGCCAGTATCAATATCAAACCGGGCCATGATTATTACTTTTATATCCGCAGTGTGAACACCGTTGGCAAATCGGCATTCGTGGAGGCCGTCGGTCGGGCGAGCGATGATGCGGAAGGTTACCTGGATTTTTTCAAAGGCAAGATAACCGAATCCCATCTCGGCAAGGAGCTGCTGGAAAAAGTCGAGCTGACGGAGGATAACGCCAGCAAACTGGAGGAGTTTTCGAAAGAGTGGAAGGACGCCAACGATAAATGGAATGCCATGTGGGGCGTCAAAATTGAGCAGACCGAAGACGGCAGGCATTATGTCGCGGGGCTTGGCCTCAGCATGGAGGATACGGAGGAAGGCAAACTGAGCCAGTTCCTGGTTGCCGCTAACCGTATCGCGTTTATTGATCCGTCTAATGGCAACACGCGACCAATGTTTGTTGGTCAGGGCGATCAGATATTCATGAACGACGTGTTCCTGAAGCGTCTGACGGCCCCGACCATCACCAGCGGCGGTAATCCTCCTGCATTTTCCCTGACGCCGGACGGGCGGCTGACGGCGAAAAATGCCGATATCAGCGGTAACGTGAATGCGAACTCCGGGACGCTCAACAACGTCACGATTAACGAGAACTGTCGGGTTCTGGGAAAACTGTCCGCGAACCAGATTGAAGGCGATCTCGTTAAAACAGTGGGCAAAGCTTTCCCCCGGGACTCCCGTGCTCCGGAGCGGTGGCCATCAGGGACCATTACCGTCAGGGTTTATGACGATCAGCCGTTTGACCGGCAAATTGTTATTCCAGCGGTGGCTTTCAGCGGCGCCAGACATGAGCGGGAGAATAGCGATACTTATTCGTCATGTCGCCTGATAGTGAAGAATAACGGGGCTGAAATTTATAACCGAACGGCTCTGGATAATACTCTGATTTACACAGGTGTTATTGATATGCCTGCAGGCAGTGGCGTAATGACACTGGAGTTTTCTGTATCAGCATGGTGGGTAAATAACTGGTATCCCACAGCAAGTATCAGCGATTTGCTGGTTGTTGTGATGAAGAAAGCTACTGCAGGCATCACGATTAGCTGAATTTTATAACCCAGATACGGGCGCCAGAAATGGCGCCTTTTTTATTGCAGAAAAGCGAGAGGTAATTATGCGTAAATTATGTGCTGTTATTCTGTCCGCAGTAGTCTGGCTGGTTGCCGCTGGTACGCCAGCGAGCGCAGCAGAGCATCAGTCCACACTAAGCGCCGGGTATCTTCAGACCCATACTGATATGCCAGGCAGCGATGACCTGAAGGGCATTAACGTGAAATACCGTTATGAGTTTACGGACACGCTGGGGCTGGTGACGTCATTCAGTTATGCCAATGCCAAAGATGAGCAAAAAACGCATTACAGCGATACCCGCTGGCATGAAGATTCAGTGCGTAATCGCTGGTTCAGCGTGATGGCGGGGCCGTCTGTACGCGTGAATGAATGGTTCAGTGCTTATGCGATGGCGGGTGTGGCTTACAGCCGTGTTTCGACTTTCTCCGGGGATTATCTCCGCGTAACTGACAACAAGGGGAAAACGCACGATGTGCTGACCGTAAGTGATGACGGTCGCCACAGCAACACGTCTCTGGCATGGGGGGCTGGCGTGCAGTTTAACCCGACCGAATCCGTGGCCATTGACCTTGCTTATGAAGGTTCCGGCAGTGGCGACTGGCGCACTGAAGGTTTCATCGTGGGTGTCGGTTATAAATTCTGATTAGCCAGGTAACACAGTGTTATGACAGCCCGCAGATTCTGGCGGGCTTTTTTGTGGAGTGGATATGGCAGCAGTAAAAATCTCTGGTGTGCTGAAAGATGGTGCGGGAAAACCAATACAAAACTGCACTATTCAGCTCAAAGCAAAGCGTAACAGTACCACGGTACTGGTGAACACGGTGGCCTCTGAAAATCCGGATGAAGCCGGACGTTACAGCATGGATGTCGAGTATGGCCAGTACAGCGTCGCCCTGCTGGTTGAAGGTTTTCCGCCTTCACATGCCGGGACCATTACCGTCTATGAAGGTTCCAGACCAGGTACGCTGAATGATTTTCTCGGTGCCATGACGGAAGATGATGTCATGCCGGAGGCATTGCGTCGTTTTGAGGCAATGGTGGAAGAAGTGGCACGCAACGCCGAAGCCGCCTCTCAGAGCGCAGCGGCGGCAAAGAAATCCGAAACTGCAGCGGCATCATCGAAGAACGCGGCGAAAACCTCAGAAACGAATGCAGCTAATAGTGCACAGGCGGCAGCGGCCTCGCAGACTGCATCGGCAAACTCCGCGACAGCAGCCAAAAAATCAGAAACCAACGCGAAAAACAGCGAGACAGCCGCAAAGACGAGCGAAACCAACGCAAAGTCCAGCCAGACGGCAGCGAAAACCAGCGAAACGAATGCCAAAGTCAGTGAAACTGCAGCGAAAAATAGCCAGGCTGCAGCAGCCGAAAGCGAGAGCGCGGCAGCCGGTTCTGCGACTTCAGCAGCCGGATCAGCAACTGCTGCGGCTAACAGTCAGAAAGCAGCGAAGACGAGCGAAACCAACGCAAAGTCCAGCCAGACGGCAGCGAAGACCAGCGAAACGAATGCTAAAGCCAGCGAAACTGCGGCGAAAAACAGCCAGGCTGCAGCAGCCGAAAGCGAGAGTGCCGCAGCTGGTTCTGCAAGTGCGGCGGCTGCTTCTGCCACTGCATCAGCCAACAGTCAAAAAGCTGCAAAAACCAGTGAAACCAACGCAAAGGCGAGCGAGACTGCTGCGGCTAACTCGGCGAAAGCATCCGCTGCAAGCCAGACGGCTGCAAAAGCAAGTGAAGACGCAGCCAGAGAGTATGCAAGCCAGGCTGCGGAGCCGTATAAACAAGTTTTGCAGCCGCTTCCCGATGTGTGGATACCGTTTAACGATTCACTGGATATGATTACGGGCTTTTCGCCGTCATATAAAAAGATTGTTATTGGTGATGATGAAATAACGATGCCTGGCGATAAGGTTGTAAAGTTTAAACGCGCATCAACTGCCACATATATCAATAAATCAGGCGTATTTAGTGTTGCTAAAATTGATGAGCCACGATTTGAAAAAGAAGGTTTATTGATTGAAGGACAGCGCACTAACTATTTTGTTAAATCCAATACCCCCGCTGAATGGACGAGTACCAGCAATATCGATAAAACTAATAATGGTGTTGATGAATTTGGTTTTTCATATGCCAAAATGCGAGCAAAAGATAATATGACAGGACAATCATCTGCACTTAGTCTGCATACATGCAGTGCATCCCGGGGGATTGATGTTAGTGGCGATAATAAGTATTGCACTGTTTCATGCAGGGTTAAAGCTCCTGATGGTCTTCGTTGTCGTTTGCGTTTTGAAAAATACGATGGATCGGTTTATACATTTTTAGGAGATGCTTATTTAACTTTCGGAACTCTGATAATAGAAAAAACTGGCGGAGCAGCCAATAGAATAGCAGCTACTGCAACTAAAGATCCGGTTACAGGGTGGATTTTCTATGAGGCAACTATAGAAGCTGTTGAAGGTGAAACCTTAATTGGCGCAATGATTCAGTATGCGCCGAAAAAAGGTGGTGTAACTGAAGCGGGAGATTATATTTACCTTGCAACACCACAATTTGAAAACGGCGGATGTGCTTCATCTTTTGTTATTACGACAACTGCACCCGCAACCCGCTCTAGTGATATGGTGACGATCCCAACTGAAAATAATATCTATAATAGACCGCTTACGTGTCTGGTCGAGGTTAATAGAAATTGGGGCGATATTCCTCCTAATGTAGCACCGCGTATTTTTGATTTTTCTGGTGTGCCACCTATTGAGTCAATTACATACGCTTTTAACACAACTGAGAAATATTACGGTCAGCTTTATATGCAAACTTATAAAGCGTCGACAAGTACTTACGTTTCTAGTGTGTTTGCTGGTCGAACTGATGTTCGAAAATTCATTGGTGGTTTTAATATTTATTCTGATGGTACTAAACGAGTAGTTTCTAACGGTGAGGCTACTAAAACTATGAAAACGGAGTGGACGGGCGTAAAAACACGGACCTTTATTCGAATTGGAGGTCAAGCCACATCAGGAACTCGTCATCTATTCGGCCATTTGAGAAATCTTCGTCTCTGGCATAAAGAATTAACTGATGCGCAAATGGGGGAGAGTATTAAATGAAAGATTTAACACTCAAATTTGCAGACAGGGCCGACTTTTCGGCCTTTATGGAGAGTATTGGCTATTATGATGACGAGTCGATGCAGGATGATATTCTTATTGACTTGATAGGTAACGTGTACAAAGAAACCGGAGAACTGACTGAAGATGGCGAACCGGTATGTGTTAAGGAAGACGGATATTTTGTAAACGTGCGCATCATTAATGATTCGCAAATATCGTCATTATTCGATGAATACGTGGTTGCTGTTGAGCATCAACTTCGTGGCTGGATGTGAGGAAGAAAAATGGCTACATCGACAGTAATTCCGGATGACATCAAAACGCTAAAATCCGACGTTAGCAAATTAAAAAACGATCAAGGAAGCTACGCAACAAAATCATATGTAGACAGCAAAGATGAAACCGTTGGTGACTGGTCTGCTTCATGGTATCAGCAGGTATTGCCAACTAGCGGAGCTATATTTGGGAGAAAACTCCGCTCAACTCACAGGACGGCAGGTGTTGAGGATGCGTATTGCGAACTATACCTCAAAAAATGGATAGACAGTCCAGGTAACGCAATGGCGCGCCTTAACCTGAACGATAACGGGACAAACATTTGCTGGGACTTTACCAACCTTTATGGCGGTACGATGATTTTTCCCGGTGACAGCGGATACCTCAAAATGGGTAACTGCCTTATGTCATACAGCAAGCGTGGAAGTAACGCGCTTATTAAATTTGATTACACCGACACATTACAGATCAAATATGCCAATCATGGGTCAACCATGACATTAAACACACAGGGGACCGCTCATTCTGGCGCTACTACTAGTTTGTGGGGTAACTCTACCCGTCCGGTTGTATATGAAGTTGGTGCTGATGGTGGCGCGTATATGTTCTATGCGCAGAAAAATACCGATAACACCTATATGTTAAGCGTTAATGGTGCATGTCATGCCACCGCATTTAACCAGCATTCCGACCGGGATCTGAAAGACAACATTCAGGTGATCGATAATGCAACCGACCGCATCCGTAAAATGAACGGCTATACATACACGCTTAAAGAAAACGGTATGCCCTATGCTGGTGTCATTGCACAGGAAGCTCTGGAAGCAATCCCAGAAGTTGTAGGTTCCGCAGTGAAATATCAGGACGCTGCAAGCGGATCGGAAGGTGAAGAAGGTGAACGTTATTACACAGTAGATTATTCTGGTATTACTGGCTTGCTTGTTCAGGTAGCCAGAGAGTCAGACGACAGAATAACAGCACTGGAAGAAGAAAACGCAGAATTAAAACAAAGATTATCTGCAATTGAGGCGGCGCTTGCGTCTAAATAATATTAAGGGGCCGAGCGCCCCGTTTTATTGGGTAGGATGAAAATGGATATAACACCTTTCCTTCATGCGCTTTGTGCTGCGGCTGCGCAGCTACTGATTGGTCTTTTTACCGGGAACTGGGCTTACGGGGCGATAGCCGGTTGTACGTTCTTCATTGCGCGCGAACATACCCAGGCAGAATATCGCTGGATTGAAATGTTCGGGCATGGCAAGCGTATGAATATGCCGTGGTGGGGCGGTTTTGATCCGCGCGTGTGGGATGTGGCAAGCCTGATGGATTTTGCTGTGCCGGTGGTGGTGTGTCTGCTGGTCTGGCTGTTGGTTAATCACGGGTAAAAAAGTGAGTTGTATATGCAACGGAGGGCGAAACCTCGTTGCTGGAAGCTTGGAATAAGTATCAGGTGCTGCTGAACCGTGTTGATACATCAACTGCACTTGATATTGAGTGGCCGACTTCACCTGCAGAGTAATCAACGGCGCAGGGATGATATTTTGTGCTTGAAGTGCCTCCCCGACCATTCAGATAGTCGGGGAGGGGTATTGGGATTATACGCAATCAGTTTTAGTAAAAGACCGAAGCTCTCGAAAAATCCTTCTCCAAAACCAGAATGCAATTGATTGATTTTGATAGGATCTATAACGCCGTTACCTTAAACGGCAAAACCACTCAAAAACAAACCTAATGTATTGAATATAAAGGATTAATCATCTAATTCACTCACCTTCTTGTTCAGCAAACGAGAAGCGCGCCAGTAAACCAGCAGCATCAGACCCATTACGATAGTCAGGGTAATACTGGTCGCGGCACCAAACGGCCAGTCGCGAATGTTGAGGAACTGCACTTTGATGACGTTACCGATCAGCAGGTTTTTCGCACCGCCCATCAGGTCAGAAACATAGAACAGGCCCATTGCTGGCAGCATCACCAACAGACATCCGGCAATAATCCCCGGCATGGTCAGTGGGATGATGATGCGGATAAAAGTCTGCAACTTGCTGGCACCGAGATCGCGAGCCGCTTCCAGTAATGGCTTATCCAGCTTTTCAATACTGGAATAAAGTGGCATCACCATAAACGGCAACAGGATATATACCAGACCGATAATCACCGCGCTGGGGGTGAACATGATGCGAATTGGGGTATCAATAACGCCCAGCCACAGCAAGAACTCGTTGAGATAGCCTTTGGTGCTGAGGAAAATTTTCAGGCCATAGATACGAATCAGTGAGTTGGTCCAGAACGGCACAATCAACAGAAACAGTAACAGCGGACGCACCTTGTGTGGCAGTTTAGCCAGAAACCAGGCAAACGGGTAGCCCAGCACCAGGCAGGCTATAGTCGCGATCAGCGCCATATTCAGTGAGTGCAGCAGCACTTCAAAATAGAGCGGATCGAGCAGACGGGCGTAGTTCTCCAGCGTAAAAACCATTTTGACGAAACTGGCGTCGTCGCGGGTCAAAAAGCTGGTGCCAATGATCATCAGGTTGGGCAGAAAGACAAACAACACAAGCCAACCGACAATAGTGACAATCACTACATTCTGGAACTTACTTGTGTTCTTCATCAGCCAGTACAACCTCCCAGCTTTCTACCCAATTAATGGCCATTTTCTGGTCGAGAGAATGGTCAAAGTCAGGATCGTCTTCATTAAAGAATTCGCTGACCATCACCATCTTGCCATTTTCCAGTTCGACAACTGATTCCAGCGTCATACCTTTGTAGTTGCGTTCGCGAACGTAGCCAATCAGCCCTTCGACGTGGTTGTCATCGTTGATTTCGTCAACGCGTAAGTCTTCCGGGCGCAGCAAAACATGCAACTTTTGCCCTGGTTCAACAGCGAAGTTAACGTAGATATTACATTCGCGGCCTTCAACGTTGGCTCGTACGCGTTGTTCGTCGAGACGCTCGATCACCGTGGCGTTGAACATATTGATTTCGCCAATGAATCCGGCAACAAACAAGTTTTTCGGCTCTTCGTAAATTTCACGCGGCGTGCCGTCTTGTTCAATGCGACCATCGCGCATCACCACAATTCTGTCCGACATGGTGAGCGCTTCTTCCTGATCGTGGGTGACGAAAACGAAAGTAATGCCAAGCTTACGCTGTAAAGCTTTCAGCTCGTTCTGCATCTGTTTACGCAGTTTGTAATCCAGCGCGGAGAGCGATTCATCCAGCAGCAACAGGCGAGGCTTGTTAACCACCGCGCGGGCAATGGCTACGCGTTGCTGTTGACCGCCAGAGAGTTGATGCGGTTTGCGTTGAGCGAAGGTCTCCAGTTGCACCATCCGCAGAGCCTCCATCACGCGAGGCGTAATTTCAGCAGCGGGGGTTTTTTGCATACGCAAGCCAAAGGCCACATTTTCGAACACGGTCATGTGGGGGAATAGCGCGTAGCTTTGGAAAACGGTGTTCACATAGCGGTTTTCCGCCGGAACGTGGGTGATGTCCTCGTTATCCAGCATGATGCGTCCAGAATCAACAGTTTCCAGACCTGCAATCAGGCGAAGAACGGTTGTTTTACCGCAGCCAGAAGGGCCAAGCAGCGTAAGGAACTCGCCATTGTTGATAGTCAGATCCAACTGGGGAATGACTTCTTTACCATCAAAGCATTTGCGAATTCCCGCCAATTGCACCAGCGGTGAAAGCGAACTCGGTTGTTTATTCAATTTTTTACTCTGTCCCATGTAAACGCAACGGATGGCTTACCGATGCGGGGTTTGTGGTTAACCACCTTGGTGACTCTTAATGAGGGCGGTAATTCTACGGCAAACCATCGTAATCGCCAATCCTTGTTGTGAATTACTGGCTTAGCTTTATATTGATTAAGGTAATGTTGATAAATATTCCCGCTTGCAGGGGTAAAAGTGACCTGACGCAATATTTGTCTTTTCTTGCTTCTTAATAATGTTGTCACGAAAAGTGAGGGTGACTACATGGATAAACTACTTGAGCGTTTTTTGAACTACGTATCTCTGGATACCCAATCAAAAGCGGGGGTGAGACAGGTTCCCAGCACGGAAGGCCAGTGGAAGTTATTGCATCTGTTGAAAGATCAGCTTGAAGAGATGGGGCTTATCAATGTGACCTTAAGTGAGAAGGGCACATTGATGGCGACGTTACCGGCTAACGTTCCAGGCGATATTCCGGCGATTGGCTTTATTTCTCATGTGGATACCTCTCCGGATTGCAGCGGTAAAAATGTAAATCCGCAAATTGTTGAAAACTATCGCGGTGGTGACATCGCGCTGGGTGTCGGTGATGAAGTCTTATCACCGGTGATGTTCCCGGTTCTGCATCAACTATTGGGGCAGACGTTGATCACCACCGATGGTAAAACCTTGTTAGGTGCAGATGATAAAGCGGGTATCGCAGAAATCATGACCGCGCTGGCAGTATTGCAGCAGAAAAACATTCCACACGGCGATATTCGCATCGCCTTTACGCCAGATGAAGAGGTGGGCAAAGGGGCAAAACACTTTGATGTTGAAGCCTTTGATGCTCGTTGGGCTTATACCGTTGATGGCGGTGGCGTAGGTGAACTGGAGTTTGAAAACTTTAATGCCGCATCGGTGAATATCAAAATAGTCGGCAACAACGTTCACCCTGGCTCGGCAAAAGGCGTGATGGTTAATGCGCTGTCACTGGCAACACGCATTCATGCGGAAGTTCCGGCGGATGAAAGCCCGGAAACTACCGAAGGTTATGAAGGTTTTTATCACCTGACGAGCATGAAAGGCACCGTTGAGCGTGCCGATATGCACTACATCATTCGTGATTTCGACCGTAAACAGTTTGAAGCGCGTAAACGTAAGATGATGGAAATTGCCAAGAAAGTGGGCAAAGGGCTACACCCTGACTGCTACATTGAACTGGTGATTGAAGACAGCTACTACAATATGCGCGAGAAAATCGTTGAGCATCCGCATATTCTTGATATCGCCCAGCAGGCGATGCGCGATTGCGATATTGAACCGGATCTGAAACCGATCCGTGGCGGCACCGACGGTGCACAGTTGTCATTTATGGGATTGCCGTGCCCGAACCTGTTTACCGGCGGTTATAACTATCATGGTAAACATGAGTTTGTGACCCTGGAAGGAATGGAAAAAGCGGTACAGGTGATCGTGCGTATTGCCGAGTTAACGGCACAACGGAAGTAAGCGAAAAGGGATGCGGCATGTGATGCCGCATCCGGCTTAGATTCAAACTTATCCTTCGAAGAACCAATACCCGCTATTGACCAGCGCCGCGAGCATCGCGAGGAACGATGGATCTTCCAGCGCATCGCCAAAATTCTCGGCGGTCAGAGCAATATTGCTGGCGAGTGCCTCCAGCGCCGGACGGTGTGGAGAATCGATCTTTTCACCATTAGCATATACTTCATCACCAATACGCAACACGCGCAGACCACCCAGACGTACCAGTACATCACCTTGTTTCAGCGCGTCGTATATTTCATCCGGTTGATAAGGCGGTTCTGGCGGAGCGATATCCAGTTCATGCCGTGACTGGGAGATAAACTCGCCAAACCACTGTTTAAAGTGTTCTGGCTGGTTGATCAATTCAAGCATCATCTCACGCAGTTTATCCATCTCCTGCGGCAGAACGTCCGCCGGATGGGCGCGAGGAGGGATATCCGGATCACTGTAATAATTACCGCCCAGCTCACGTTGCAGAACATAATCGGCAAAACCGCTGATCAGCTCCCGCGTATTCGGTGCACGAAAACCGACAGAATAGTTCATCGCATTTTCCAGCGCGTAGCCTTCGTGCGGGAATCCTGGCGGAATATAAAGAATATCGCCTGGCTCCAGTTCTTCGTCGATAATTGCTTCAAACGGCTCGACCTGTAGCAGATCCGGATGCGGGCAGTGTTGCTTCATCTGCAGCTTTTCACCCACCCGCCAACGACGACGACCGGTGCCCTGAATAATAAAAACGTCGTACTGATCGAGATGTGGACCGACGCCGCCGCCAGGTACGGAAAATGAGATCATCAGGTCGTCAATGCGCCAGTCTGGTAATTCACGGAACGGACGCATCAGCGCGGCGGTTGGCTCATGCCAGTGATTCACTGCCTGCACCAGCAATGACCAGTTGGTCTCACCGAGATGATCGTAGCTTTCGAATGGACCGTGGCTGACCTGCCATTTGCCATCCTGATGACTGACCAGCCGACTGTCGACTTCCGTTTCCATTGCCAGACCTGCCAGCTCGTCTGGAGAGATCGGGTCAATAAAATTATTAAAGCCGCGTTTTAACACCACCGGACGTTTCTGCCAGTGGCGTTTAAGAAAATCGGGCCAGTTAAGGGTAAGTTGGTATTCCATATTAAGCGTCCATAGGCGGGTATCTGCAACCGATTATAACGGATGCTTAACGTAATGCGTGAAGAAAGGGCATATTTATTCACCCTTTGGTGCAGAATGCTGGCGACCAAAAATGACCTCCATTCGTGCGCCGCCGAGCATACTCTCTCCGGCGATGATTTTTCCGTCGTATTGCTCGGTAATTTCACGGGCGACAGCCAGACCAACACCTTGTCCGGGACGCAAAGTATCTATACGTTGGCCGCGGTCGAAAATGACTTCACGCTTGCTTAATGGAATTCCCGGGCCGTCATCCTCGACCACAATATAGAGATGATCTTCGGTTTGCCTCGCTGAAATTTCCACGAACTCAAGACAGTATTTACAGGCGTTATCCAGTACGTTGCCCATCACTTCGACAAAGTCATTCTGCTCGCCAACAAAACTGATTTCTGGCGAAATATCGAGAGAAATATTGACCCCTTTACGCTGATACACTTTGTTCAGCGCCGAGGTGAGATTGTCCAGTAACGGGGCAACGGGATGCAGTTCGCGGCTAAGCAGCGTTCCACCGCGCATACTGGCGCGATGCAGGTAGTAGCCGATTTGTTGTGAAATACGGCTGATTTGTTCCAGCATTACCGGCTCAGCATCACTGACGCTCATCTTTTCACTACGCAAAGAACGCAGCGTACTTTGCAGTACCGCCAGTGGTGTTTTCAGGCTGTGCGTCAGGTCGGTGAGCGTTGTGCGGTATTTGTCGTAACGTTCACGCTCACTCTTTAATAGCCGGTTCAGGTTACGCACCAGACTGGTCAGTTCTCGTGTCGTGGCTGGGTTGAGCAATTCGCGGTTATGTTCTTCCAGTTCGCGGACTTCTTTTGCCAGGGCTTCGATGGGGCGTAAACTCCACCAGGCGGCGACCCATAACAGAGGGATCACTAACAGCAGGTTGGCTGAGAGCACGTAGACAAACCAGCTCCACACCATATAGGAACTTTTAAGCTCCACCGGAATAGTATCCACCACCACAATGGTTAACTTCGGCATCCGCGACGTTGCCGGGTAGATGTTCACCGCCACCGAGTGGGTCATCTCTGCGTCGTCGTCATCTTCTCGTACTTCCTGTAACTGTTGCTGTATCGAATGATCTTCACTCAGCAAGATGCTGGTGTCGTTAACATCCGCTTCGATTTCATGGAAGCCATTTGATTTCAGCCAGTCAGGCTGGATCATTTTCATCAGCCAGGGAACGTCACGCTGCGCCCATAAAAGTTGCCCGTTCTCATCATAAATTAGCGTCATGGTGGGGCTTTGCTTGTCGATATTTTCTGGTAACTCGACATGCAACTTATTGTTTTCCCACTTTGCGAGGGTATAGAACAAATTGCTCTCGCCGCGTAACAGGCGAAACGTGGTTTTATCGAAACTGACGCTATAACCGATCAGCGCGACCATTCCGTAGGCCAACGAAAGCACCAGTACTACCGCCGCCGTCGCTAACAGAAAACGTACCCGCAGCGAAAGCGGGAAAAAAAGACGCAGTAATTTTTTCATCAGCGCAATTCGAACAAATAACCCTGGCCGCGAACGGTGGTAATCACTTCTTGCGGATATTGCGCCTGAATTTTTTTGCGCAGACGCCCCATGAGTACATCAATGGTATGGCTTTCCCGCAATTCGGCGTCCGGGTAGAGTTGTAACATCAACGAATCTTTGCTGACCACTTTGCCATTATTACGAATCAACGTTTCCATAATGGTGTATTCAAACGCGGTCAGTTTGATCACTTCGTCATTAATCGATAGTTCACGGCGGGAAAGATCAACCTGAAACGGTGGCAGCGAAATAACCTGTGAAGCCAGACCACTATTACGACGCATTAATGCCTGCATCCGCGCCATCACCTCTTCAATATGAAACGGTTTAGTCACGTAATCGTCAGCGCCGGCGCTTAATACTTCGACTTTGTCCTGCCAGCTTTCACGGGCGGTTAATACCAGAATCGGCAGTGAAACATCATTGCTGCGCCAGCGGCGGATCAGTGACAGACCGTCTTCGTCAGGCAAACCGAGATCGACAATTGCAATATCTGGCAAATGTTCATTGAGATAATAATCTGCTTCTTTGGCATCTTCTGCGTCATCGACCTGATGACCAGCGTCCTGAATCTGAACTTTAAGATGGTGACGTAACAACGCATTGTCTTCGACAACCAGTACGCGCATTTTTATTTCTCCCTGTCTTAATTATTAAAATAGTGTAACGCGATTATGTGTTTATGGGAGTAAACATTAATTAAACCAGCGGGTAGGGGAGATAATACGGGAAAAGATCAGCTTAAGAAGCAGGCCGGACAGCATCGCCATCCGGCATTGATATGGGTGTTATTTCAGCTCATCCACCATTGTGATGGCGCGACCAATGTAGTTAGCAGGGGTCATCGCTTTCAGGCGCGCTTTCTCTTCTTCCGGCAGCGCCAGACCGTCGATAAATTGCTTCATGCCTTCGGCGTCAACGCGTTTACCGCGAGTCAGTTCTTTCAGCTTCTCGTACGGTTTTTCGATGCCGTAGCGACGCATAACTGTCTGGATCGGCTCAGCCAGCACTTCCCAGTTGTGATCCAGTTCATCCAGCAGATGGTCACGGTTCACTTCCAGTTTGCTCACGCCTTTCAGGGTGGACTGGTAAGCAATTAGCGCATAACCGATGCCCACTCCGAGGTTACGTAGCACGGTAGAGTCGGTCAGGTCACGCTGCCAACGGGAAACCGGCAGTTTGCTGGCCAGGTGCTGCAACACCGCGTTGGAAAGCCCCAGGTTACCTTCGGAGTTTTCGAAGTCGATTGGGTTAACCTTGTGCGGCATGGTGGAAGAACCAATCTCACCGGCGATGGTTTTCTGTTTGAAATGGTTAAGGGCGATATAACCCCAGACGTCACGGTCAAAGTCGATCAGAATGGTGTTAAAGCGCGCGATGCAATCAAACAGTTCGGCAATGTAGTCGTGCGGTTCAATCTGGGTGGTGTACGGGTTCCACTGAATACCCAGTGAGGTGACAAACTCTTCACTGAACTGATGCCAGTCAACTTCCGGATACGCGGCGATGTGGGCATTATAGTTACCGACCGCGCCGTTGATTTTGCCGAGGATTTCCACCTGATTAAGCTGGCGGAACTGGCGCTCCATACGATAAGCGACGTTAGCCATCTCTTTACCGATGGTTGACGGTGTCGCTGGCTGACCGTGGGTACGGGATAGCAGCGGAATATCGCGATACTGAACAGCCAGATCTTTAATGCCGTCAATCAGTTGACGCCAGTACGGCAGGATCACTTCATCACGCGCGGTTTTCAGCATCAATGCGTGGGAGAGGTTGTTGATGTCTTCTGAGGTGCAGGCAAAGTGAATAAATTCAGAAACTGCGTGCAGTTCTGGGATCTCAGCCACTTTTTCTTTCAGGAAATACTCAACCGCTTTAACGTCGTGGTTAGTGGTACGCTCAATGGTTTTGATTCGCGCCGCATCTTCTTCACTGAAATTAGCGACGATTGCATCAAGGTAACCGATTGCGTCGGCAGCAAAAGCAGGAACTTCCTTGATCGCTGCGTGCGCGGCCAGTTTTTGCAGCCAACGTACTTCAACTTGTACACGGAATTTCAGCAAACCATATTCGCTGAAAATCCCGCGCAGCGCGCTGACTTTATCGCCGTAGCGTCCGTCGACAGGGGAAACGGCGGTCAGTGAGGATAATTCCATAGATCACAACTCCGGGGTTAAATGAGCAAGAATTTGTGTTGCCTGAGTGGTCAGGCGATTACGAGAAAACATCAGTTGTAGACGTCCGCCGCCAACCTGGTGCCAGAGCACGGCGGCGCGAATGCCTGCCAGCAGGGTAGCGCGAACTTTCGCCTGCACCTGTGGGCTTTGCAGTACGGCAGGGGAACCGGTGACCTGAATACGTGGGCCAAGTGGGCTGATAACATCAACATAAATAGCAGCCATTGCGCTCATCAGCGTTTCCGACTGTAAATCGAAATGTTCGAGCTGGCGTTGCAGACCGTTAATCCGGTTACCCAGAGTGTCGAGCGCACCTTTGGCAGACGAGAGTTTGCGCTCAAGCACCATCAGGCTAAGGGTGTAGCGGGTTAACTCAGCGTTTAAGCCCTGGCGACTGCTGGCATTGAGCACGCCGAGCAGGGTTTCCAGCCCGACGCGCAGGTTGGCTTCGCTGCCGCCAAAAACCGCCAGCGTGGAGCTGGGGTTCACATCGATAATACTGTTGAGTGAGACGTGTAGCGCATCGGCATCACAATGCCCCTGGTGAGCAAGCTGTTGTACCAGGCGTGCCGCCTGACAAATACCGGCCAGGGCGAGGGTGATGTCATAGTAATTCTTTGCCACGTTCACTGCTTCCTTGTTTTAAGTAAGAAAATAATCAGACTGGCAGCGGCAGACGCTGCTCAATGATGCCGCCGCCGAGGCACACTTCACCGTTATAGAAGACGGCGGATTGACCTGGAGTGACGGCCGCAACCGGCTCATCGAAAATCACTTCAATGCGATCATCATCCAGCGCCTTGACGGTGCATGGAATGTCAGTCTGGCGGTAGCGGGTTTTCACCGTGCAACGCATAGTGCCGGTGAAAGGTTCGCGATCGACCCAGTGCAGTTGCTGGGCAATCAATCCGACAGACATCAGACGTGGGTGTTCATGACCCTGCGCAACAATCAGAATGTTGTTCTCGACGTCTTTATCCACCACGTACCACGGCTCTTCAGTGCCGTCTTTGGTGCCACCGATGCCCAGGCCTTTACGCTGTCCGAGGGTGTGATACATCAGCCCCTGGTGTTCGCCAATCTCATCACCATCGACAGTAATGATTTTTCCCGGTTGCGCCGGGAGATAACGGCCAAGAAACTCGCGGAATTTACGTTCACCGATAAAGCAGATCCCGGTAGAATCTTTTTTCTTCGCGGTGACCAGACCGAGATCTTCCGCAATCTTACGTACCTGCGGTTTTTCCAGTTCGCCAACCGGGAACAGGCTTTGCGCTATCTGCTCATGGCTAAGTGTATAAAGGAAGTAGCTCTGGTCTTTGTTGCTGTCCAGACCACGCAGCAGGCGGCTCTTGCCATTGACATCTGCACGACGAACGTAATGGCCGGTAGCGATATAATCGGCACCTAAATCTTCGGCGGCAAATTCGAGGAAGGCTTTAAATTTGATCTCTTTGTTGCACAGAATATCCGGGTTCGGCGTGCGACCCGCTTTATATTCAGCAAGGAACAGTTCAAAGACGTTGTCCCAGTACTCGGCTGCAAAGTTGACAGTGTGCAGTTCAATGCCGAGCTTATCGCAGACAGCCTGGGCATCAGCCAGATCCGCTGCCGCCGTGCAATATTCCTCACCGTCGTCTTCTTCCCAGTTCTTCATAAACAGGCCTTCGACCTGATATCCCTGTTGTTGCAACAGCCAGGCAGAAACGGAGGAATCGACGCCGCCGGACATGCCGACGATCACTTTTTTTGCGGTTTCAGACATTGGATTACTCACGACATTGAACTTCAAGGCGGCGTATTCTATCACGCAGCCTTTTAGATGACACCCTTTGTAAAAGGCCAGTTAAACTCGCCAATCATCTCCAGCGGATAATGTTGCCCGCTTTGATAACAACGAATACTTTCTGCCACTAATGGCGAGCGCAGATTTGGTGCCTGTAAAATCTCTTCAGCACTGACCCAACGGCAACAGTCGATATCACTGTCATGAGGGTGTGTTGGGCATATTTGCTCAAGCTCAATGGCAAACAGGAAGCGCAAAAATGGCGTCTTATCCGGCGCAATCCACTGATGCATACGGATGAAATATTGCGGTTGCGCGCTGATGCCGGTTTCTTCCCACAGCTCACGCGCCGCTGCTTCTGTTAATGTTTCATCCGCCTCCAGATGCCCGGCGGGTTGGTTCCATAACGCTTTACCATTAATCGTCTCTTCAACGACTAAAAATTTGCCTTCTGCGTGCACCACGCAGGCAACGGTAACGTGCGGTTTAAACATTTTGCGTCCTTATTCTGTCGCTTCTCGCCATTCGCCATTGGCAAGATTATCCAGCGTGTAATTACCCATCGCATAGCGAATCAGTCGCAGCGTGGGGAAACCAACATGGGCGGTCATGCGGCGCACCTGGCGATTACGTCCTTCATATAAGGTGATCTTAAGCCAGGAGGTAGGAATACTTTTACGCTCACGAATTGGTGGATTACGTGGCCATAACCACTCCGGTTCTTCAACCAGTTCCACACCTGCGGGCAGGGTAGGGCCATCATTTAAGGTTACGCCATTGCGTAAGGCTTCAAGTGCGTCTTGCGTGGGAATGCCTTCCACCTGCACATAATAGATTTTTCCGGTGCGTTTGCCCGGCTGGGTTAAACGCGCCTGTAACGCGCCATTATTCGTCAGCACCAGTAACCCTTCGCTATCTCTGTCGAGACGACCTGCCGCATAAACGCCCTGAACAGGGATGAATTCTTTTAATGTTTTGCGCCCGGCTTCATCGGTGAACTGCGGAAGAACATCGTAGGGTTTATTGAACAGGATCACGCGCGTGGGCTGGTTTTCAGGTTTGCGCCTGGTGGAACGTTGCGAGCTGAATCGCTTAACCTGGTGATTTCTAAAAGAAGTTTTTTGCATGGTATTTTCAGGGTTTATGAATTGCCGCATTATAGCCTAATAACGCGCATCTTTCATGACGACAAACAATAGGGTAGTATTGACAAGCCAATTACAAATCATTAACAAAAAATTGCTCTAATGCATCCGTGTGGCAGGACGCAAACGCATGTGCAACGTGGTGGCAGACGAGCAAACCAGAAGCGCTCGAAGGAGAGGTGAATGGAAAGTAAAGTAGTTGTTCCGGCACAAGGCAAGAAGATCACCCTGCAAAACGGCAAACTCAACGTTCCTGAAAATCCGATTATCCCTTACATTGAAGGTGATGGAATCGGTGTAGATGTAACCCCAGCCATGCTGAAAGTGGTCGACGCTGCAGTCGAGAAAGCCTATAAAGGCGAGCGTAAAATCTCCTGGATGGAAATTTACACCGGTGAAAAATCCACCCAGGTTTATGGTCAGGACGTCTGGCTACCTGCTGAAACCCTTGATCTGATTCGTGAATATCGCGTTGCCATCAAAGGCCCGCTGACTACTCCGGTTGGTGGCGGTATTCGTTCTCTGAACGTAGCACTGCGCCAGGAACTGGATCTCTACATCTGCCTGCGCCCGGTTCGTTACTACCAGGGCACTCCAAGCCCGGTTAAACACCCTGAATTGACTGATATGGTCATCTTCCGTGAAAACTCGGAAGACATTTATGCAGGTATCGAATGGAAAGCTGACTCTGCTGACGCTGAGAAAGTGATCAAATTCCTGCGTGAAGAGATGGGGGTGAAGAAAATTCGCTTTCCGGAACATTGCGGTATCGGCATTAAGCCGTGTTCTGAAGAAGGCACCAAACGTCTGGTACGAGCAGCAATCGAATACGCAATTGCCAACGACCGTGACTCAGTGACCCTGGTGCACAAAGGCAATATCATGAAGTTCACCGAAGGCGCGTTTAAAGACTGGGGTTACCAGTTGGCGCGTGAAGAGTTTGGCGGTGAACTGATCGACGGCGGCCCGTGGCTGAAAGTCAAAAACCCGAACACCGGCAAAGAGATCGTCATTAAAGACGTGATTGCTGACGCATTCCTGCAACAGATCCTGCTGCGTCCGGCTGAATACGACGTTATCGCCTGTATGAACCTCAACGGTGACTACATTTCTGACGCACTGGCAGCACAGGTTGGCGGTATCGGTATCGCCCCTGGTGCAAACATCGGTGACGAATGCGCACTGTTTGAAGCCACCCACGGTACAGCACCGAAATATGCCGGTCAGGACAAAGTAAACCCAGGCTCTATCATTCTCTCCGCGGAGATGATGCTGCGCCATATGGGTTGGACTGAAGCGGCTGACCTGATTGTTAAAGGTATGGAAGGCGCAATCAACGCCAAGACCGTAACCTATGACTTCGAACGTCTGATGGATGGTGCTAAACTGCTGAAATGCAGCGAGTTTGGTGACGCAATCATCGAAAACATGTAATTGTTGCATATGTTAAATATTGTAACGGGCGCTTAACGCGCCCGTTGTTTTTTGTTAGTCTGCTAACGGTTATCAAAATAAGTTATCAAAACCTCTTAGTTGTTTGGGGTCGGTTGGTCAGTCAGATGACAGTTCTACTGCCAGGTTCCTATTAGACATTCCTCTATTTGGTGGACGCTCGTTAATATTTAGATCCGCTATGTGTCAGGTGCGGACATTGTTATAAATGCCAATTGATATAACGTCAGCTCGTTTATCTCATCTTACAGAACCTCAACAACTTCAAACTCTTCCATAATCAACTCCATATCTTCAGAAAAATGACCTTCCTGGGTGAAAAATCGTTGATGCTCTCTCTGCCAATATTCAAGGCTCAAATCGCCTTCACCTTCCTTGCGAGCTAACTTGGCAGTAACATCACAAAAACACACCAGTTGCATCGACACCAGCCTGGTCACGCATACCGGTACATCCTGGCCGTCAAGGATGATGTTATAGCTCCCAATCCTTGGGGCAAATTCTTCCTTCTGATAAGAGGCATAAGAGCCACAGGAGGCCGTTTTAATCCCTTTTTCTATAAGTGCTGCAAGCTCGTTAGCCAGTTCAGGGCTGTCGCCCATTTGCCAGGCATTCGCGTCCGGATATTTCATCTTTAGTTCATCAACCTTACCCATTACACGTCCTTTCTGATTGTAAATAATAGAGAAATAGCTGAGCATTAATTGTTCGAATATTAACAGTGATGCTTTCTTGCTAATATCATAGTTCGTTTTTCGCTCAAAGCGGGCTGTTTGGTTCTTTTTCATGTGGGGTGAGAAATTCAAGGAGGCGTTGAGACGTTTAAATTTTCACAACGCTACTTTGCGCCATTGCTCCCCAAATACAAAACCAATTTCAGCCAATGTCTCGTCCATTTTTTCGATGAACTCCGGCACCATCTCGTCAAAACTCGGCATGTACTTCTCATGTCAGGCTACTTATTTCCTGAACGGGGTTTTGCTATCACGTTGTGAATTTCAGAAGCGGTAATGACGCTGAGCCGTAATTTGTGCCACGCATTATCTCCCTGTTTGACAGCCCTCACGTCGATCCCGGTACGCAGCAGGATAATGTCCGGTGCCATGACACCACCTTCTGCTCTGTGGCTTTCTGTTTCAGTAACCAGTATAAATCAGGCAGCGGCTAAAGTGGCGCAGACAGGAATTCAGGTTATCGATGGTATATAAACGAACATCAATGAATGCACCGGGATGAAACCGGTGAGTTAAGTTCAAACTGTAGTACAATTCTCTCCGGTATTAACAGGAAAGAGTATTCTATGAATCCTTATATTTATCTTGGTGGTGCAATATTTGCAGAGGTGATTGGTACAACCTTAATGAAGTATTCAGATGGCTTTACACGGTTATGGCCCTCTGTTGGTACAATTATTTGTTACTGTGCATCATTCTGGTTATTAGCTCAAACATTGGCTTATATTCCTACAGGGATTGCTTATGCTATCTGGTCAGGAGTCGGTATAGTCCTGATTAGTTTACTTTCCTGGGGATTTTTCGGCCAACGTCTGGATCTGCCAGCCATTATAGGCATGATATTGATTTGTGCCGGAGTGTTGGTAATTAACTTGTTGTCACGAAGCGCACCACATTAAAAATAATTTCTTTTTAATCAAATGGAATATGTCAGCCCGCATGTAAATGCGGGCTGCTTTTTACAGGTTAGCGTTTGGGTTTTGTTGTTGGGTGGTGGTTTTCATAGGGACTCCCAGATTTTTAGTAAACCACTCAACAACCCTGTTTATAATAATTGGCTGATACCATGTATTATCTCCATGCTCAGCCCCTTCTACCAGCACGTACTCAGCATTATTGCCGTTCTTTTTCAACATTCTGAATAGTTTGGCACTTTGCTCCGGTGAAACCAGAGTGTCTTTGCTACCATGCATAATAAGAAATGGGGGTTTTACTCCTTTCATATGTCCGATTGGGCTGGCGTTTAGCGCTTTTTCTTTTGACGCTGTGATGGGGGCTCCCGCAAAACTTCTGAATGCAGGGCCATTGATCATTAAAGCTTCGGTTACGGCAGGAGATCGATGAACCTCCTGCACTGATTCAGGGAACCCCTCACCAATATTCAACAAGTCAGAAATCCCATAAAGTGTGGCAACTGCCTGAACATCTGATGATTGCTGAAGAAAGTCACCTTTATCAAAGGTTTTGTCACCATTTGTAGTTCCCATCATCTGGGCAAGCCATCCACCGGCAGAGTCACCCAGAACTCCGATTCTTTGAGGATCAACCCCATAATCGCTGGCATGCTCTCTCAGGTAACGTATTGCAGCTTTTCCATCCTCAACTGGCGCTGGAAATGTATCAGGAATTGTTCTGTATTCTACAGCGGCTACAACAAAACCAGCTTCTGCCATAGCCATTCTCATTTCAATAAATTTGTCATGTTCAGAAGACATGAATCCGCCGCCAGGATAATAAATAATGGCTGGTTTCAAATCATTTGTTCGCGGGACAAGAACTGACATGTGAAGCTGTCTGACAGAACGAGTCCCTTTTATCTGGGAATAAACAACATCACCAATAAGATCGACCTGGTTTCTGGTCGATGAAACATTAATGACATCTGCACCAGGGGTGTAACCAGGAAGATTAGTCTGGACAGTTGTTGAACAATTCCCGACCGACATGACTACTGACATACCATACAATAATGTTGCGGATGATAGTATTTTGTTAATTTTCATATTTTACATGCCTTGACTTATCGGATGAAATTTTCTTAGCGAATTTAACGGCAACTTAAGAGTTGTACAACAGGAGGCATCTTAGGAAACTCAACAAGATGCAAAAAATCCTTGTCAGTGAAATTGCGCGTATTCTGGTTCAAGAATAGCCGTCTATAAATCATACTAACTTATGCCCGCATGACTAATAATAAACCTAAAATCTATTTAGATAACATCAATATGATTCGTGCATATTATGGTTAATGCTGGGGTCGATTTTATAATTATGATTGCTTTTGCATGAACATTGCGTCTTTATGCATAATGAGATAAATGAATATCAAATAAAATAACGATAGGTCATAACAAAGAGGTTTTTATGAAAAAACTTATCGTTTCAAGTGTATTGGTATTCATCACATTTTCTGCGCAGGCCGCAGAGTTTCAGGTCACAAGTAGTGAAATGAAAACAGGAAAACAACTTACAAAGTCTCATATCTTTTCCGGATTTGGGTGTGAAGGTGGCAATATATCGCCCTCATTAACCTGGTCTGGTGCCCCTGAGGGCACTAAAAGTTTTGCCGTAACTGTTTATGATCCAGATGCACCTACTGGTAGTGGTTGGTGGCACTGGACTGTTGTTAATATTCCAGCAACAGTAACATATTTGCCTGCTGATGCAGGAAGACGTGATGGTACAAAACTGCCGACAGGTGCTGTTCAAGGCCGAAATGATTTTGGCTATGCCGGATTTGGTGGTGCATGTCCTCTGAAAGGGGATAAACCGCATCATTACCAGTTTAAAGTATGGGCTCTGAAAACTGACAAGATTCCTGTAGATTCTAATTCCAGCGGAGCGTTAGTTGGTTATATGCTTAATGCCAATAAAATCACAACCGCTGAGATAACACCAGTTTATGAGATAAAGTAGGGTGAGAGTATGCTGGCAAAAGGTAAGACCAACCTAAAGATTGAAGAAATACGGATGCATAAACATCATGAGATTCATAGGGTTAGGGCTATTGTGCCAGCTTTATGCCGTATCCGTCAGGGAAAAAATTATCAATTGGGAGACGCATAGTTTGACTGTTGATAATAATCAAATAATGTTATTTCCATGTGGACATGAGTTTTATATTGCGAATTATCCAGAAGCAGGTCTTTATCTTGCAGAAATGCTTTACTTTCCCATTGAACTAATTGAAAAATTCCAAAAATTTTTTGCGGTAACTGATCAAACACGTAACAAAACAGGGTTCTGTTTACCTCAGAACCCTGAGTTAATATATTGTTGGGAGCAGCTAAAAATATCTATTTTTCGAGGTTTCTCAACTCAAATTCAGGAGCATTTAGCAATGGCTGTTCGACTTTCGTTAGGAGTAAATCATGCTAATTATTTACTTTTATCAGATAGTAAACAATCACTGATAAGTCATTGTTATAACCTGCTGCTATCCGAACCAGGAGCAAAATGGACAGCAAACAAGGTTGCGAGATATCTCTACATTTCTGTTTCCACATTACATCGCCGTCTGGCAAACAAGGGGGTAAGTTTTCAAAGTATATTGGACGATGTGAGGTTAAATAATGCGTTGTCTGCTATACAAACGACTATAAAATCCATAAGCGAGATTGCCAGAGAAAATGGTTATAAGTGTCCTTCTCGTTTTACTGAAAGATTCCATAATCGTTTTAAGATAACACCAAGAGAGCTAAGAAAGGCTTCCAGAGAGTAAAAGTATTTTAACTGTATCGATGTTTTTGGGAAATCAAAACGGCATAATTACCCTATCGGAGCCTGAACAACTCCGGTGGCTTCTGCGCTAAACAGGGACGTTTATGCGCACATACAATTTTTTGTATCCAGCGTTTGACCTCTGTGGAGGTGAAGCGTAAACCTGAGCTGAAGTTATCCGAAATGCCAACGCTGCTCGGATATACCGTCTACCTGGTGGGAGAAGAAACTATGTCAGTATTGTCATGGCAAGGGAGAAGTCAGCACGGTGAGCAGAGGGTGTAAGGGTAAAGGTATTGTCCTGGATAAAAAAGAATCCGGCTTCATGGCGTGCCTGTTTATAAGATGTGCGGACGTTGCAATGGAAATTGGTTTAGTCGTTTACCGCCCCCCCAGGTGCGATGTCATGTCCAGAAGCTGGTTCCAGACATGACGGATTATCAATGGGATAAAGGATATGCTGACGTTATTGATAAACTGGTTACAAAGTGCTGGCAGGAAGAAGCGTATGTGAGGTGCAGTTAAGGAAATTGACAATATAAATAATTTTCAGCGAAGATGGCGGCATGATGCTTGCTTTTTGCTTCAAAAAACATGGGTGAGATTTTCTCAACGATGGGCTTTGTATATCCGGTGTTGAGAAAAAGTAGAAAACCCGCTAATGAGAGTTTTTTGTGTTTTAAATTGGAGGGGGTGGCTGGATGTCTAAAATAAACATTGCTTCTATGTGTACAACTATGCGTTAATGATTGCGTCGGTTTGAAGAACAGACGATATACGAAGTAGTTTACTAAAGCAGTTCTCATTTCAGGTGTTATTCACTTATTCCTTCTTTGAGTCTCTCCAATTAAGTACGAAGTCGTTTCTGTTATACAAACCATTTATGCCGAAAGGCTCAAGTTAAGGAATGTAGAATGTCAAATAAAATGACTGGTTTAGTAAAATGGTTTAACGCTGATAAAGGTTTTGGCTTTATTTCTCCTGTTGATGGTAGTAAAGATGTGTTTGTGCATTTTTCTGCGATTCAGAATGATAATTATCGAACCTTATTTGAAGGTCAAAAGGTTACCTTCTCTGTAGAGAGTGGTGCTAAAGGTCCTGCGGCAGCAAATGTTATAATTACCGATTAAAATCCAGGACTCGACTGTATACGATAACGAAGATGGCTGATGCCTGAGTAGAGATGCAGATAGAGTAATGGATATAGAATCCCATTTTGTGGTGAAGTACAGGTTTGCTGTATGAATAGTTTAATAGCAGAAGCTAACTGCTGGCATAGTAAAACAAAGTGCGTAAGTGGGTGACTCCCACAAAAAGCACCACAATCTCAAACCCGCTCAGGCGGGTTTTTTCTTATCTGATTTAAATATATTATTAAAATATCAAAGCTCTTGATAAGTAATCAAAAATCAGGCAACAGCTTTAAGATTTGTTTGGAATACTTTGTTGCAATGAGGGCAGATTAAAAGGGCACCTTTTTGTACTCTGGAAAAACTGTGTTCTGATTCTTGGGTGCAGTTTGGGCAGGAGCATTTAACGAGATAATTACGGCGTGATTTTGAGTCTTTACGTTCTGACATAGGCTTTTCCTGTGTAAATGGTCGTATACAATACACTAAATAACAAAACATATCGCGCATTATTATTTAATACATGGGTTTTAACCCTATTATTTTAAATTTCTGTTTTTTAGTGTTGTTGTGAACAATGTTTGCTGTAAAAACTAACCCGTAGACTCCGATCTTTTCAAACATACTGCACCATTCGCGCACATCGGGGTGAGGATATGAAATCCATTGATAATAACAACTGGCGTCGCCTGTGGCACATCGGCCTGTAATGCTGGTTTCTGGGCATTGCCGGAACTCCGTCACATTTCAAGATTAAAGAAGAGAGGCGTAAGACTGCGAGAGATGAATGATGCCGCCATCATTACGCAAGACTGTTGCGGTTGCTATTACTTCCAAAAATCGTTATTTCCCTCAGAGTGAGGAGCAGAAAAAGAGAATATGAGACAGGAATGCTCCTCTTATAACTGGACTTGGTGACTAAAATTTTGCAGGCCCTTTCCGGCAATCCGGCAGACTACGGGGGAAGGCGCGCGGGTTTTCTCTATTTATGAAAATTTTCCGGTTTAAGGCGTTTCGTTCTTCTTCACAGTAACTTAATGTTTTTATTTAAAACACCGCCTAAAAAGAAAGAAAACGACAGTTACTGAAAATGGGCTTTTTGGCCTCTGCCGCTTCCTTCTCTGTTTTTTCCGTGGAATGAACAATGGAAGTCAACAAAAAGCAGTCGGCTGACATTTTTGGTGCGAATGTCCGTACTATTCAGAACTTACACGTGCGCAGACCGACGCACAGGAGCTGAAAATACCAGAGACTCTGCTGAAGTGGTGGAAACCGCATTTTGTACTTTCACGGATTGCAGGTGAAATTGCCAGTATGCTCGACGGAATACCCCTGTGGTGCAGCAGCATTTTCTTGAGCTGGATAACCGGCATATTGATTTCCTGAAACGGGACATCATCAAAGCCATGAACAAAGCAACCGCACTGGATGAACTGATACGGGGCCGAGTGAATATATCGACCGCTGTCTGGAAGACTGTTATGTGCCAGAAGTAGATGTACTGAGCCTTCATCAACTTTGCGGCAGGCTTTATCTCCACGTGGGACATCACCTAAAAACAAAAATATGACGGCTTAATACTGAGAGAACACTAAATGTAGAAGTTATGTCTACTTAGTTCGGACCAGAGTGCTGTTTTTTTATTACGTCGTTGAGACCATCATACTTCCTCCAGTAAAGGAGATAAAAATGGAAAAATTATTTACCCCGTTTCAGGCCGGTGACACTAACTTGGCAAATCGCGTCGTTATGGCACCAATGACCCGCTCACGGGCAATTTCAGACGATACTCCAGATGAACTGACTGCAAAATATTATCAGCAGCGCGCATCTGCAGGGCTCATTATTACAGAAGGATCGCAAATCTCCGTCCAGGGACAGGGTTACCTTTTCACTCCCGGAATCTACAGCGATGCTCAGGTGCAGGGATGGGGAAAAGTTACAAAAGCGGTCCACGACGCTGGCGGAAAAATTTATATTCAACTTTGGCACGTCGGGCGAATTTCTCACACAAGTTTGCAGGCTAATGGACAGGCCCCCGTCAGTTCGGTGGCAGTTAAAGCCAATAATTCCACCTGCTACGCACGCGACGAAAACGGCAAACCCGGTCCGGTTCCGGTATCGGAACCCCGTGCGCTGTCGATCCCCGAGATTAAAGCCGTGGTGCAGGATTACGTTCAGGCCGCTAAAAATGCTATTCGGGCGGGCTTTGATGGTGTTGAGATCCACGCCGCCAATGGCTATCTGCTTGAGCAGTTTATTAATGGTGGGCTGAATACTCGCAAGGATGAGTACGGTGGCGCGGATACTGACAATCGCCTGCGCTTTGTTCTGGAAGTGACTGACGCAATCTCTACGGCCATCGGCTCAGGTAAAACGGGTATCCGCCTGGCTCCCTTCGGGCGTCTGTTTGACATGCGTCCTTTTGATGGCGAGGAAGAAACCTGGCTGATGCTTGCTGATAAACTCAGCGCCCGTTCTCTCTCGTATGTTCATCTGAGCGACCAGCAAACACTGGGAGAACAGGCCATCCCTGCCGGGTTTATTGAAAAATTTCGTGCAGCTTATTCCGGACCTTTGATTATTACCGGTGGCTTTGATAAGCAGCGTGCCGAAGCATATCTCCAGGAGGGGAAAGCTGACCTGATTGGTTTTGGTCGGCCTTACATTGCGAACCCGGATCTTGTGGAACGAATGGTTAATGACTGGCCGTTGAATGACGTTAACCGGGCAACGATGTACGGCGGAGATGAAAAAGGCTATACAGATTACCCCTTCTGGTCCGATAGCAGGGAATAATTAATCAAGCAGGCCGTCTTCCGCAGCCCTGACCAGGGTATCCACTACATAGCGGATTTTGGGCAGCAGTTGGCGGCTTTTTGGCCACAGCGCGCTGATAGGCATCTCCCCGCCGGAGTGTCCGGGCAGCACTTCCCGCAATTTACCCTCGTCGAGATATCTGCCCACCAACCAGAGGGGGAGTTGCGACAATCCCCCTCCCGCCAGGGTAGCAGCGAGCATCGCGTCACCATCGGCAAACTCATGGGTCGGCGGAGGGACAAAGCGGCTGATTTGACCATCCCCCTCTTTCAGCAACCACGAAACAGGCTGGTTACGGCGAAAGCCGACAACGCACTGATGGTGATTCAGGTCATCGATACTGACAGGCTCGCCGTGGTTGAACAGATAATCTGGAGAGGCGCAGATCACCAGCTTCTGGGTTGTCAGTCTTCTGGCAACCAGCCCACTGCTGTCTGACAGCTCACCAATGCGAACGACAAGATCGAGCCCCTCATCAATCAGGTTAACGAACCGCTCGCTGAACGTAACGGTCAACGCCAGTTCGGGGTAGCGTCGGGTGATATCAAGCAGGATAGGAAGGATGCGCTGTCGTCCGAAGGCTGCAGGTAAATCTACCCGCAGGCGCCCGGAGGGCTGGCAGGTATGTGACGTCAGTTCCGCCTCAGCCTGCTCCAGGATATCTATTGCGCTCTGGCAACTGGCAAGAAAACGCTCGCCATCAGGCGTCAGGCTCAACCGACGGGTGGAACGTTGAAAAAGCTTCAACCCGAGGCGGTCTTCCAGACGACTGACGCTTTTTCCTATGGCAGACTTTGTCAGCCCCAGCTTTTCCGCTGCTGCCGTAAAACTTCCTTGCTGGGCTGTGGCGACAAAAGCCGTAATTCCCCCCAGATGATCTGTTCTTCTCATAATTGTCCGTGAGAGGTATTAGCCCTGTATACATAGATTTATTTTACAATAAATTGAAAACGATTTGTAGAATCTATGTCTACTCAGAGACGAGTGAAAGCGTGTTTATCGCACGAAGAAAAACAGCCATAGTCACCTTCTCTATTACGCTTCATCTAAATTGCAAGACGATGCCGGATTTCGCCGGCCAGTTTTACAAAAACATGAATTAATACAGAGGAGAATATGATGTCATCTGCTAACGGTTTCAAACATGTGGGCTTTCTTACCCGTAAAAAAGGACAGAGCTTCGACGATTTTGTTAAATACTGGGATGAGGTACATACAGCGATAGCGCTCAGACTCCCCGGCTTAAGAGGTTATGTACTCAACCCCATCGATCGGGAAAAATATCCCGATTCCCCCGTCGACGGTTTCTCCGAACTGTGGTTCGACTCACTTGAAGACGCTATCGCGGCATTCAATTCTCCCGTCGGTAAAGAAGCCTATGACGACGTGTCCAATTTTGTTGAACATGCTGCCATTACCTACATCACTGAAATCAGAAAGCGCTAATGCCTTAACATGCCGGGAGCGGTAGAGGTACTGGATTTAATGCGGAGTTTTTAGGTAAATCTAAGATAAGGTGAAGAAATCTGCCATAAAGGCAGATTTCTTAAATTCATAATTAGAGATTTGCAACGTTATGATATACTTTTTGAACATCATCATCATCTTCAAGGGCATCAACAAGTCCCTCAAAGATTTCTAAATCTTCTGGTGAAAGCTCAACTTCTGATTGAGCAATCATTTCTAATTCTGTTGTTGAGAACTCAGTAATTCCGGCTGCTTTTAGCGCTGCAATTCCTTTGTGAAGGTCTGTAGGCTCAGTATAAATAACGATATTTCCTTCTTCTTCGGTCACATCGCGAACATCAACTTCAGCATCAAGCAAAATTTCAAAAATATGGTCAGGATCTGTTCCTTTAAATACAATCACTCCAGTATTGTCAAACATATAGCTGACAGAACCTGCCGCTCCGATATTTCCGCCTTTTTTGTTGAAAATTGTGCGAACATTAGCAATCGTGCGGTTAACATTTGAAGTTAACGTTTCGGCGATAATCATTGAACCATTGGGGCCAAAACCTTCATAACGTCCTTGTACGAACGTTTCATCTCCGCCACCTTTAGCTTTATCAATTGCTTTATCAATGACGTGTTTTGGAACTTGTGCCTGCTTCGCACGCTCAATAACGAATTTTAAAGATGTATTTAATTCAGGGTCTGGTTCACCTTGTTTAGCTGCAGCATAGATTTCTACACCGAATTTTGCATATATTTTAGACGTTGCACCGTCTTTAGCCGTTTTTTTAGCAACAATATTGGCCCATTTACGTCCCACTGGAATGATCTCCTCGAAATTTATTTACATTACCGACAAGTTGATAACTTGTGTTTTTTCATCGTATTATATTATATCATAACATGAAAAAATTCGTCTATGGGAATATAAAATATTCTATTTTCACGCAAGGATATTTAATTTTAACGATGTTAATTATTGTCGATGCGTTATTTTATGATTTCATTTTTCATTGTTAATAATTAAACCGCAACAATAATGTCGCGGTATGGTTGATTTTGACACCTGAATGCCTTATTAAGGAGGCGCGGTTTTAAATTGGCGGTAGCCCATATTTAGCTCGGGCGCGATTACATGCCTCATTAATTTCTCCATGCTCGCCAGACATGGCGAATTCTCTACATGTGGATGAGCGATTCTTGTATATTGTGCAGCAGGCGTTTTTTCCAGGCGTTCCAGCCAGGGCAACACAGCGTGGATTCTTCTGGTTAGTACCGCGCATACATCGGTGGTAAGGGGATATCTGCTCAGTCAGATGAGCCGGTATGGTGCCGCCTGCATCATCAGCTTCGGCCCAGTAAAAAGAGACGCGGAAAAATGCACAACAGGCACCACACGTCAGGCATGGATTCGGATTGCTCATAATTCACCAGTACTACTATTTAAATATCACAACGAAACCGCAGACACGTCATATGAAAGCACGTGCCTGCGGCAGGCTGGCGAACTTTCTATAGTGCGAGTATTGAATGATTACCAGCCGTTATCAATTTTACATATCTATTTAGATATGACCAGACAAGTTGAATGCAAACTGGAAGAGTTAATCTTTACAATTTGTAACGTGGTGGTTTGTGAAAAGTGAACGTCTTATGTAACCAGAGTCTGTATTATATTGTCCCTATAGTCCGACTTGCTAAATATAGCGATTAGTGATTTCTTTTTAATTCTAATTGGTTAGGTAAGTTCATCAGAAAAAGTTATTTTTCTTGTTTTAACGTGTAAGGCTTATATTACTGCTATCCGTGTTTCACATTCATTCTAGTGATTTTGCTGTATGTATTGGTGCTGATTTGGGATGTGGCTATTGAGCGACATGGTCTGGCATCTCCATCTTATGATCTGGAGCCGCCGCTATCGAAGAAAAGACGCGGGGGCACGTACTGGAAAATTAACACCCACCTTACCAGCGAGGCCCCATCGACGTTGTGCCAGTTCATCATATCCTTACTTATTGATAGCTTATGTATAAAAGTGAAGGGGACACAGAGAACTTTGCCTGACCAATATTCTTGTTCCGTTTTGTTGTCCAATGCTTTTTCTCTGCTTTAAGTTACGGCATAGAGGGCAAAATTTCATCAAGAGTATGGATATTTCTGGTTCTCTCTACCATGCTCTTTGTAGACGCCAGATTGAGCGAATGAACACAAAATAATGGCCCCGGGACACGCAAATGCGCAATACACTTATCCCCATCCTCGTTGCGGTGTGCTTGTTTCTTACTGGTGTGTCTATTTTGAATTTTCAGCTCTGGTATTCCGCAAAAGCAGAGAGCCTGGCGGGGGCGAGGTACGCCGCTAACAACATTAATCATATTCTTGAGGAAGCGTCACAGGCGACTCGAACGGCAATGAAAATTGCCGGGAAGAGGTGCGATCTGGATGAACAATACCAACTAGGTACAGAGGCTGCGCTGAAACCACATCTGCGGACGATCATCATTCTCAAACAAGGTGCAGTCTGGTGTACATCGCTACCAGGTAATCGGGTTCTGCTATCCCGTATTCCTGTTATATCTGACAACAATTTGCTATTGGCTCCGGCGATCGACACCGTAAATAGATTACCCATCCTCCTTTATCAGATTCAATTCTCTGATACGCGTATCCTGGTGACAATTAGTGACCAGCATATCCGCGGGGCGCTCAATGTGCCGTTGAAGGGGGTGAAATATACTTTGCGCGTGGGGAATAGCATTATTGGACCGTCAGGAGATGTGACAACTCTCAATGGCAGCCATCAATTTTCTGGACGGGTAAATTCCACAGAATATCATTTCAGTATTATCTATAACCAACCGCCACTATTTAATTTCACCAGACTTATCGATAAAGGCTTGGGTATTTTGATATTCAGCCTGTTAATCTCCTGTTCTGCTGCTTTTTTGCTTGATAAATATTTTAACAAGAGTGACACACCTGAAGAGATCCTGCGTAGAGCAATAAGCAATGGTGAAATTGTACCTTTTTACCAACCCGTGGTTAATGGCCGGGAAGGGACATTACGCGGCGTAGAAGTACTTGCCAGGTGGAAACATCCTCGCGGAGGATATATTTCACCCGCAGCATTTATTCCACTTGCTGAAAAATCAGGGTTGATAGTTCCGCTCACCCAAAGTCTGATGAACCAGGTCGCCACACAAATGAACGCGATCGCAAGTAAACTGCCGGAAGGTTTCCATGTAGGGATTAATTTTAGCGCCTCACATATTATTTCGCCTACGTTTGTTGAAGAGTGTCTGAAATACCGGGACAGCTTCACGCGCCATGATTTGAATCTCGTTCTTGAGGTTACTGAGCGTGAAGCTTTGCATGTTGATGAAAACCTTGTCCAGCGACTAAATATTCTGCATGAAAATGGCTTTGTCATTGCGCTGGATGATTTTGGTACGGGGTACTCGGGACTTTCTTATCTCCATGATCTGCACATCGATTATATTAAGATTGATCACAGTTTCGTTGGTCGGGTCAACGCAGATCCAGATTCCACCCGAATTCTGGACTGTGTGCTGGATCTGGCGCGCAAACTTTCTATCAGTATTGTTGCCGAAGGTGTCGAAACGAAGGAGCAACTCGATTACCTGAACAAAAATAATATCACGTTTCAGCAGGGGTATTATTTCTATAAACCGGTGACGTATATTGAGTTAGTCAAAATTATTCTCTCAAAACCGAGGGTGAAGGTGGTTGTTGAGTGAATAGGTACTAATTCACGTAGTATGATGATGTCTGGCTAAAAAATGATCAAAAAGACTCTGTGGTGGTGCAATTGTAGACAGATAATTAGCTCGTTGCGTCTTGTTACTATTGTTCATTATTTTGTTTGCTATAATTATCTGAAATTGTTTTCAGGATCGCCGTCAGTAGCATGAACAATAGTAATAGCCTGGATTATTTCACTTTGTATATCATCTTCTCCATCGCGTTTATGCTGATCACCATTCTGGTGATCCTGGTCGCCAAACCCAGCATCTGGCTGGGAGAAGTGCTGGTTACCATAAATTTAATCAATGCACTTGTTTGGTTGGTGATCAATTTACTTAACCGATTAAGAGAAAAGTTTGTAAGTCAAAGGGATCAACATTAATCTTTTTCATTATATTTTGATAATCTGGACTTATAGAATATTTGATCAGGCGTGTTTATAAGTCCAATCATTGAATAATTAATCGTTAAAACTGAAAAACTATCCGGGTTTAATTTGAGGAATTGCTTTAGCGGTGAGTAACGCGTATACGAATATGATTGCAGGGAAATGGTTTTTGTGAAGAATAAAAAACTAAATCAATAAAATCACCAAAATAAATAATCAGTGCTTCAGTATTGTCTGTAAGTCTGTTCACCCGCTAAAAATACACCGCGTCGAATCAATCGGCGCGGTGCTACATTATCGATTATTTTTTACCGATGGCACGCATGGTGTCATCAATTGCGGTAATTAACAGCATTTGCGGATCTTTGGCACAAACCTGATTCAGTTTTTCTACCACTTTGGCACTCAGTTCCGGTGATTGCTCAATCTTTAAATCACGGCTGGTAACGCTGGCGTTACCCATTACCGCAACGATATCTGCAACCTGTGCGCTGTCAGTTTTTGCCATTTCGTTGGCTTCTGCGCAGGTAATATAGGTTTCTGCTGGCAAACCATTCTTAATATTATAGTCCTGAGCCCAGGTCATTGGTGCGAAGACGAACAGCCCCGCCAGTAAAGCAAATTTTTTCATCATCATTCCTTATTTCATTTTACCCAGAATTGCACCACCCGTACCGCCAATTACGGCACCTTTAATTGCGCCTTCAAGACCATTGCCGGTCAGAACGCCAGTGACCGCGCCAACGGCGGCACCCACTTTTGCGCCTTTACGGGCATTTTTACCATCGTGGCCTTTTTCTGTTACTGCACCAACGCCAGCGCCCACAGCAGCACCTTTCAGTACGCCATTAACACCATTGCCAGTCAGTAAACCAACGCCTGCGCCTAACAGTGCACCTTTCGTGGTGCGATTCATATCCGCCATCGCTGGCGCGGAGCAGAGCAATGCTGAGATAAGCCCTAAGGCGAGTATTTTTTTCTTCAACTTAGATGTCCGGTATTTAGTAAGTTGCACACACAATAATTTCGTCTTCAATTAAGAACAGCTTAACTAAAGAACGCTCTCTATTATTCAGATAATTCAAAATGAGCGCGGTTTGTATAATAAGAATTATGGTTTTTGCTTGAATGGGAATAATCTTAAATAACAATTAACTCATTGATTTGAAATGTTTATTCAAGAAATGTCATCAAATGTTAACGTGGTATTGTAAAGGTAAGGTGATCTGAAATATCAATATTATTGTGTAATTTATATGTGAACAATATTTATCAGAAAACGTAATGTAAGTGATTATCTTCTGGCGGCAGTAATGTGAATCTGTTTGGCGGGGAAGGGGGTAGCCAGGCAGAGAAAACTTAAATCGGATGTAATCTGACAGATACCTGTATAAATCACCGGTAACTGTCAGATCAGGTCTGAGCTAATACGGCTTATTTCAGCTCTTCTGCTTCCGGCAAGGTCACGTTAAGCTCAAGGATGGAAATATCACCATCTTTTTGCTCAAGCTGAACAGTCACCATCTCGGGATCGATTTGTACGTATTTACAAATGACATCAAGAATATCTTTACGCAACTGCGGCAGATAGTGCGGTTCTGCATCGCTGCGCCGGCGTTCAGCAACAATAATTTGCAACCGTTCTTTTGCAATATTGGCCGTGTTTTTCTTCCGTGAGAGAAAGAAATCGAGTAATGCCATAACTTATCCTCCGAACAAGCGTTTGAGGAAACCTTTCTTCTCTTCTTCAATGAAGCGGAAAGGGCGTTCTTCTCCCAACAGACGTTCTACGGTATCAGCATAGGCTTTACCCGCATCGGCGTTGATATCGAGAATAACCGGTTCCCCCTGGTTAGAGGCGCGCAATACTGATTGATCCTCTGGGATCACGCCGACGAGCTTGATGCGCAGGATCTCCAGTACGTCTTCCATGCTCAACATGTCGCCTCTGTTAACGCGGCCTGGGTTATAGCGCGTTAATAGCAGGTGCTCTTTAATCGGTTCTTCACCGTTTTCTGCTCGACGGGATTTCGACGCCAGAATACCTAAAATACGGTCAGAGTCACGAACTGATGAGACTTCCGGGTTCGTGGTTATAATAGCTTCATCTGCGAAATAGAGCGCCATTAATGCACCGGTTTCAATACCCGCCGGTGAGTCACAAACAATAAACTCAAAATCCATTGCTTTTAGGTCATCAAGAACTTTGGCGACCCCTTCGCGGGTGAGTGCGTCTTTATCGCGAGTTTGTGATGCCGGAAGAATATAGAGGTTTTCAGTACGCTTATCTTTAATTAAAGCCTGATTTAGCGTTGCATCGCCCTGAATGACGTTGACGAAATCGTAAACGACTCGGCGCTCGCAACCCATAATCAGGTCGAGATTACGCAAGCCGATATCAAAATCGATCACGACAGTTTTCTTTCCCTTCTGGGCCAAACCAGTGGCGATGGCCGCGCTGGAGGTTGTCTTTCCAACGCCCCCTTTCCCCGAAGTAACAACAATAATGCGTGCCATAAAAATTCCTTGTTAAAAAGGGATCAATTTAACGATTGAACGGTCAAAGCGTTTTCGACTAATTGCAGCCGTGCCGCTTTGCCATAAAATTCTGCTGGGATTTTATCACTCAGCCAGTATTCACCTGCGATAGAGACCAGTTCTGCCATCAGGCTCGTACAAAATATTTGTGCTTCCCGATCACCACTTGCCCCCGCCAGCGCACGACCGCGCATCATGCCATAGACATGAATGTTACCATCTGCGATCAATTCTGCCCCTGCGCTAACATGGCTTGTAACAATCAGATCACATTGTGGCGCATAAATGCGCTGACCGGAACGCACTGGGGTATCTATTAAGCGCGTTTTTGTGTCCGGCGTTGTATTTTTCGCAGGAGCCTGGGGGGCAGGAGCTGGACGCGGCGCTTTTTCCTTTCCTTCAGTCAGGATTGGCAACCCCATTTTTTCGATTTCAGCTTTCAGTTTCGCATTTTTGCAGCCACTGACACCAATGATCCGCAAGCCCGTTGCCGAGATAGCTTTATGCATTGCAGACCAGTTGACCTGTTCTTCGAGGCCACTGACATTGAGTACGATGGGGGCATGCTTTAAAAATGCGGGAGCCTGAGCGATTTTGTCTTCCAGCGCCTGATGAATAACCTTAGGTTCTGCCTCATGCAGATGAACCACAGATAAGGTGAAGCTGCTACCTTTAAGCTCGATTGGCGTGTTTGACATCCTGGCCTTACTCAATTAGCTAATTACCATCATCATCAGCGTGCGATGATATTACGAAGACTATAAGGCATGTTATAGTCTGGATTATATTGAGGCAAGTCACCCCCCCATTTATTCAGAGTAAAATTATGTTTTGTGTGATCTATCGAAGTAGCAAACGTGACCAGACCTATTTATATGTTGAAAAAAAAGACGACTTTTCGCGTGTTCCAGAGGAGCTGATGAAAGGTTTTGGTCAACCTCAACTTGCGATGATTCTTCCATTGGACGGGAGAAAGAAACTGGTAAATGCCGATATTGAGAAAGTTAAACAGGCATTAGCTGAGCATGGCTATTATCTTCAATTGCCACCACCTCCCGAGGATTTGCTGAAGCAACATCTTTCTGTGATGGCGAAAAATACAGACAGCACTAAAAAATAACCGATATCCGGCGGTGGCACCATATTTGTCGGAGCGGGTTTTAAGAACCACGATGAAGTGAGAGGAACGTTATGTATCAACATCACAACTGGCAAGGTGCGCTGCTGGATTATCCGGTGAGTAAAGTGGTCTGTGTTGGCAGTAATTATGCCAAACATATTAAAGAGATGGGGAGTGAAGTGCCTGAAGAGCCAGTGTTGTTCATTAAACCCGAAACGGCACTGTGCGATCTGCGCCAGCCATTGGCCATCCCCTCTGATTTCGGTGCGGTTCATCATGAGGTTGAACTGGCGGTGTTGATCGGCGCGACGCTACGCCAGGCCACGGAAGAGCATGTACGCAAAGCCATTGCCGGTTATGGTGTGGCGCTCGATCTGACATTACGTGATGTTCAGGGAAAGATGAAGAAAGCCGGGCAGCCATGGGAAAAAGCTAAAGGGTTTGATAACTCTTGCCCACTGTCCGGGTTTATTCCCGCTGCAGAGTTCACTGGCGATCCACAAAATACGTCGCTAGGCTTAAGTGTAAATGGTGTCGTTCGTCAACAGGGTACAACGGCAGATATGATCCATAAAATCGTTCCGTTGATTGCTTATATGAGCAAGTTTTTTACCCTCAAGCCTGGTGACGTTGTACTAACAGGCACGCCTGATGGTGTTGGACCACTACACAGCGGTGATGAACTGATCATCACTTTCGGTAGTCATTCGTTGACAACTCGCGTTTTGTAATACTTTTTGCCGCCTGAAAGAGGCGGCAATACTTGCAACGCTGTGCCAGACTGGTTATAAGGTGCGTTTTAACGTAATGGCGGAACACCTGATGAGCGATATACCTTTCTGGCAAAGTAAAACCCTGGATGAAATGAGCGATGCAGAATGGGAGTCGTTGTGTGATGGTTGTGGTCAGTGCTGTCTGCATAAACTGATGGATGAAGATACTGACGAAATCTACTTCACTAACGTCGCTTGCCGTCAGCTTAATATTAAAACCTGTCAATGTCGTAACTACGAACGCCGCTTCGAGTTTGAACCTGACTGCATTAAATTAACCCGTGAGAATCTGCCAACATTCGAATGGCTACCGATGACCTGTGCTTATCGGTTGCTGGCGGAAGGGAAGGCATTGCCTGGGTGGCACCCACTGATTACCGGTTCGAAAGCGGCAATGCATGGTGAGCGAATCTCCGTACGTCATATCGCGGTGAAAGAATCAGAAGTGATCGACTGGCAGGATCATATACTCAATAAACCTGATTGGGCACAGTGAGCAACTGAAACCGAAGGGATTACTTGTTTTGTGCATGGGGCATTGTTGGTGCATCAGAACTGAAATTAGCATCCAGAATTGCCAGTGGATTGCCATTATTGTCTGACACCCATCTGAGCAGAAATCTGCCCCATTTGTGCAGCAATGACCTGCGCTTAGTGCTCTACAAGCAAATGTGCGCCTTGATTTGTACACGTTACAAACACATAGCTGCTCTTTTTAGAATGTTGTTTCAGTTAGCACCAAATGAGCCAGGTGCATGCCGTTTACCACCTTTGTTATTTCTTGCCATCAAGTGAGGAACGAAGATGAACCTCAATATAAGGTTATTTACCTATTCTGGTAAAAGCCATCTGAATTATCAGCACATTAATAACGGCCTGCCTAAGATTGATCATCCGTATACCGCTTTCTGTTTCTGATGATGTGAAATGATCTTTAATCGCAAGATTGCATTTGATGGTAATTATCCATTTTTTGTATAAATATTTCCCTGCTAATACATATATTTCGCCGTGCCACACTACTGTATTTATTACCAGTTTCCAGAGATTATGTATCTGCCTGTACGGGCATTTTCCAGAGAGACGATAATATCCCTCACAAGTGAGAGGGGTTTGATCTGATTTCGCTTTTTTGAGAGGGAGAATAGCTGTAAAAGGAGATTTGCTAATATAGCCGTTTAATTCGTCGAACCCGAACACGGGTCTCATTCAGAACATATACAGATTTATGTTCTCACTGTTCGATCGTTCTTAACGGTATGTTTTTTTGATTATGTCCGCAATGTGGTGGCCTGGTTGATGAAACTGGCACTGTATAGTGCCAGTCGCAACTTAGCTGGTCTGCTTTTTCATCATACTGAGAATGAACAACAGCGCTGCACACAACACCACCGAGGGGCCTGCTGGCGTATCGTAAAACGCGGAAAATGTTAAACCGCCCGTTACAGCAACCATTCCTACTACAACAGCGACACCAGCCATCTGTTCCGGCGTGCGGGCAAAACGGCGCGCAGTAGCCGCAGGAATAATCAACAGCGAGGTAATAATCAACGCGCCAACAAATTTCATTGCTACGCCAATCGTCAATGCGGTCACCAGCATCAACAACAATTTCACACGCTGTAATTTCACACCATCAACAAACGCCAGATCCGGGCTAATCGTCATCGACAGTAAATTGCGCCATTGCCAGAACAGAATCGCCACCACGATAACCACGCCAATCGCAATAGCGATAAGATCTTCCGGTGTTACTGCCAGCAAATCACCGAACAGGTATGCCATCAAGTCAACGCGAATGTTAGACATCAGGCTGACGACGACCAGACCCAGCGACAATGCACTGTGCGCCATAATTCCCAATAACGTATCGATCGCAAGTTGTGGGCGCTTCTCCAGCCATACCAGGCCGCCCGCCAGCAGCAGCGTAACCGCAATCACCGCATAGAAAGGATTCACATCCAGTAACAAACCAAACGCGACTCCCAGTAAAGACGCATGAGCCAGCGTGTCACCGAAATAAGACATACGACGCCAGACAACAAACGAACCCAGCGGACCTGCAGCACAGGCCAGCATGATCCCGGCTAACCAACCGGGAAATAATAATTCAATCATGAGCGATCATTTCCCCGACGCAGAATAATTCGCCCCTGTAAATCGTGGCGGTGATTATGATGATGGCGATAGATACCTAGCTGTTCAGCACCCCGAGGTCCGAACATCGAAATAAATTCCGGATGCAGGGAAACGACTTCCGGTGTGCCGGAACAACAGATGTGATGATTCAGACAAAGTACTTCATCGGTTTTGGCCATCACCAGATGCAGATCGTGAGACACCATTAAAACGCCGCAATCCAGTTCGCGGCGCAGTTGGTCAATAAGGTCGTACAGCGCAACCTGACCATTCACATCCACGCCCTGAGTAGGTTCATCCAGCACTAATAATTGCGGTTGATTTAACAACGCGCGTGCCAACAATACACGCTGCGTTTCACCACCAGAGAGCTTTTGCATTGGCGCGTCAATCAGATGCCCGGCCTGAACGCGTTTCAGTGCAGGCAGAATGTCTTCTTTATGTGTACTGGGGCGTAAGCGTAAGAAACGGTTTACAGTTAGTGGCAACGTGGTGTCGAGATACAGCTTCTGCGGCACATATCCGATGCGCAGTTTTCCGTGGCGCTTGATAACACCTTCATCAGGTGTTACCAGTCCGAGCACAACCCGCACTAGCGTCGACTTACCGGCACCGTTCGGCCCAAGTAAGGTCAAAATTTTTCCAGGTTTAAGTTCCAGCGACACATCAGAGAGGACGCGGCGTTGGCCAAAAGAGACCGAAACATTTTCCAGGGAAACCAGACTTGTCATGTTAATTTTAGTCTTGCAGTAGTCATGAAATGTTATAATATCACACTTCTCATATTCATTACGATGATTGGTCGCATTATGTTACATAAAAAAACGCTTCTTTTCGCAGCATTATCCGCTGCTCTCTGGGGGGGCGCAACACAGGCCGCAAATGCCGCCGTTGTTGCTTCGCTTAAACCTGTCGGATTCATCGCTTCCGCCATTGCTGATGGGGTAACAGAGACCGAGGTATTACTTCCGGATGGTGCTTCTGAACACGATTATTCACTGCGTCCATCGGATGTAAAACGCTTACAGAACGCGGACTTAGTCGTTTGGGTTGGCCCGGAGATGGAAGCGTTTATGCAAAAGCCGGTGAGCAAATTACCAGAGAAGAAACAGGTAACGATTGCGCAGCTTGAGAATGTAAAACCGCTGCTGATGAAAAGTATTCACGACGATGATGATGATCATAACCACGCGGAAAAAAGTGACGAAGATCACCATCACGGCGATTTCAACATGCATCTTTGGCTTTCCCCAGAGATAGCGCGGGCTACAGCGGTTGCAATCCATGGAAAATTAGTGGAACTTATGCCGCAAAGTCGAGCCAAACTTGACGCCAACCTGAAGGATTTTGAGGCACAATTAGTTGCAACCGATAAACAGGTTGGTAATGAGCTCGCGCCGCTCAAGGGAAAAGGTTATTTCGTTTTTCATGATGCTTATGGCTACTTCGAAAAACAATTCGGACTGACACCGCTTGGTCATTTTACCGTTAACCCAGAGATTCAACCGGGCGCGCAGCGTTTACATCAAATAAGAACACAGTTGGTTGAGCAAAAAGCAACCTGCGTTTTTGCTGAGCCACAGTTCAGGCCAGCGGTCGTTGAAAGCGTCGCACGAGGGACATCCGTTCGTATGGGAACGTTGGATCCCCTTGGGACGAATATCAAACTGGGTAAAACAAGTTATTCAGAGTTTCTGAATCAATTAGCCAACCAGTATGCGAGCTGCCTGAAAGGAGATTAATGAGGAAGTGATTACGTGCAACAGATAGCCCGCTCTGTCGCCCTGGCGTTTAATAATTTACCGCGACCACACCGCGTTATGCTGGGGTCGCTCACCGTTCTTACCCTGGCCGTCGCTGTCTGGCGGCCCTATGTTTACCACCGCGACGCCACGCCAATTGTCAAAACAATTGAGCTGGAACAGAACGAAATCCGTTCACTCTTACCTGAAGCCAGTGAACCGATTGATCAAACCGCACAAGAAGATGAAGCCATTCCGCAGGACGAACTGGACGACAAAACCGCTGGTGAAGCGGGTGTGCATGAATATGTCGTTTCCACAGGCGATACGCTAAGTAGCATCCTCAATCAATATGGTATTGAGATGGGTGATATCACCCAACTGGCTGCTGCGGATAAAGATCTGCGTAACCTGAAAATTGGTCAACAACTCTCCTGGACATTAACCGCAGAGGGCGATTTACAGCGTCTGACCTGGGAAGTTTCTCGCCGCGAAACCCGTACCTATGATCGCACTGCTGCTAATGGTTTTAAAATGACCAGCGAAATGCAGCAAGGGGAGTGGGTTAATAATCTACTGAAAGGCACTGTTGGGTCGAGCTTTGTTGCCAGCGCCAGAAATGCTGGTTTGACCAGCGCTGAAGTGAGCGCAGTGATCAAAGCGCTACAGTGGCAGATGGACTTTCGGAAGGTGAAAAAAGGCGATGAATTTGCTGTATTAATGTCGCGTGAAATGCTTGATGGCAAACGTGAGCAAAGCCAGTTGCTGGGCGTGCGTTTGCGTTCTGAAGGCAAAGATTATTACGCAATCCGCGCTGAAGATGGCAAGTTCTATGACCGTAACGGTACTGGCCTGGCGAAAGGTTTCTTGCGATTCCCGACGGCGAAACAGTTCCGCATCTCGTCTAACTTTAACCCGCGTCGTCTGAACCCGGTAACTGGTCGTGTTGCACCACACAGAGGTGTTGATTTCGCGATGCCACAGGGTACACCGGTGCTTTCGGTGGGTGACGGTGAAGTGGTGGTAGCCAAACGCAGTGGCGCTGCAGGTTATTATGTTGCGATCCGTCATGGTCGTAGCTATACCACGCGTTATATGCACTTGCGTAAGATTCTGGTGAAACCGGGGCAGAAGGTGAAACGTGGCGATCGTATCGCGCTATCCGGTAACACCGGGCGTTCAACCGGACCACACCTGCACTATGAAGTATGGATCAACCAGCAGGCCGTAAACCCGCTGACGGCGAAACTGCCGCGTACCGAAGGGCTGACAGGTTCCGATCGTCGCGAGTTCCTGGCGCAGGCCAAAGAGATTGTGCCGCAGCTACTGTTTGATTAATTAACATCCATTCGCAGCCGGTACGCAGTCAGTACCGGCTTTTTTATTTGGTGCGGGGCAAATTGCGCCGCTACACTATCAGCAGATTGATTTTTGCCTTATCCGAAACTGGAAAAGCATGGAAACGAAAAAAAATAATAGTGAATACATTCCTGAGTTTGATAAATCCTTTCGCCATCCGCGCTACTGGGGAGCCTGGTTGGGCGTGGCGGCGATGGCCGGTATTGCTTTAACACCTCCGAAATTCCGCGATCCCATTCTGGCGCGACTCGGGCGTTTTGCCGGACGACTGGGAAAAAGCTCGCGCCGTCGTGCGTTGATCAACCTGTCCCTCTGTTTTCCGGAACGTAGCGAAGCCGAACGCGAAGCGATTGTTGATGAGATGTTTGCCACAGCGCCCCAGGCGATGGCGATGATGGCGGAACTGGCGATACGTGGGCCGGAGAAAATTCAGCCGCGCGTCGACTGGCAGGGGCTGGAGATCATCGAAGAGATGCGGCGTAACAACGAGAAAGTGATCTTTCTGGTGCCGCACGGCTGGGCAGTGGATATCCCCGCCATGCTGATGGCCTCGCAAGGACAGAAAATGGCGGCAATGTTCCATAATCAGGGCAATCCAGTTTTTGATTATGTCTGGAACACCGTGCGTCGTCGTTTTGGCGGACGTCTTCACGCGAGAAATGATGGCATTAAACCGTTCATCCAGTCGGTTCGTCAGGGCTACTGGGGCTATTATTTGCCCGATCAGGATCATGGCCCGGAGCACAGCGAATTTGTTGATTTCTTTGCAACCTATAAAGCGACGCTGCCCGCGATTGGTCGTTTGATGAAAGTGTGTCGTGCGCGCGTCGTACCGCTGTTTCCGATTTATGATGGCAAGACGCACCGTTTGACGATTCAGGTGCGCCCGCCGATGGACGACTTGTCAGAAGCGGATGATCATACGATTGCGCGGCGGATGAATGAAGAAGTCGAGATTTTTGTTGGTCCGCGACCAGAACAATACACCTGGATTTTAAAATTGCTCAAGACCCGGAAGCCTGGTGAAATCCAGCCGTATAAACGTAAAGATCTTTATCCCATCAAATAAAAAAAGCCTCTCACGAGGAGAGGCTTCCGTTAGTTGATAAGTTCAAGTTTGCCTGATGAGTAATTTTATCGAGCCTACAGACGATTTGTAATCTTTTGAATTATCAAGGTGTTGTAGGCCGGACAGGGCGTTTACGCCGCATCCGGCAACTTACTTACTCAACAGTTAAAATACGCGTGGTATTGGTAGAACCCACGGTACTCATTACGTCGCCCTGGGTGACGATGACCAGGTCGCCGGACATCAGATAGCCTTTATCGCGCAGCAGATTTACCGCTTCGCTGGCCGCAACTACGCCATCACTTGCACTGTCAAAATAGACCGGCGTGACACCACGATAAAGTGCAGTCAGGTTCAGGGTACGCTCATGACGAGACATGGCGAAAATTGGCAGACCGGAACTGATACGGGAGGTCATCAGCGCGGTACGACCAGACTCGGTCATGGTGATGATAGCGGTAACCCCTTTCAGGTGGTTAGCTGCATACATCGCGGACATGGCGATTGCTTCTTCCACATTATCGAACTGAACGTCCAGACGGTGTTTAGAAACGTTAATGCTCGGGATTTTTTCAGCCCCCAGGCAAACGCGCGCCATCGCAGCAACTGTTTCTGAAGGGTATTGGCCCGCAGCGGTTTCCGCAGACAGCATCACGGCATCAGTACCATCCAGCACGGCGTTTGCCACGTCCATAACTTCTGCACGGGTTGGCATCGGGTTGGTGATCATTGACTCCATCATCTGGGTCGCTGTAATTACCGCACGGTTAAGCTGGCGCGCACGACGGATCAACGCCTTCTGAATGCCGACCAGTTCCGGATCGCCAATTTCAACGCCGAGGTCACCGCGTGCGACCATCACCACGTCAGAGGCGAGGATAATGTCGTCCATTGCATCCTGGCTGCAAACGGCTTCCGCACGTTCAACCTTGGCGACAATTTTCGCATCACAACCTGCGTCGCGTGCCAGACGGCGGGCATAGTTCAGATCTTCGCCACAGCGCGGGAAGGAAACTGCCAGATAATCCACGCCAATCAGTGCTGCAGTCTGAATATCAGCTTTATCTTTTTCGGTCAGTGCTTCAGCCGACAGACCGCCGCCGAGTTTGTTGATCCCTTTATTGTTAGAGAGAGGGCCACCGACAGTGACTTCGGTGAACACTTTCATGCCCTGAACTTCCAGCACTTTTAACTGTACGCGACCGTCGTCCAGCAGCAGGATGTCGCCAGGCACGACGTCAGCAGGCAGACCTTTATAGTCGATACCGACTTTTTCTTTATCGCCTTCACCTTTACCCAGGTTAGCATCCAGCAGGAATTTGTCCCCAATGTTGAGGAACACCTTACCTTCTTTAAAGGTAGATACACGAATCTTTGGCCCCTGAAGGTCACCCAGAATAGCCACATGACGCCCCAGTTTTGCGGCAATTTCACGAACTTTATCTGCGCGCATTTTGTGATCTTCAGGCGAGCCGTGAGAAAAGTTCATACGTACAACGTTTGCGCCGGCAGCGATAACTTTTTCAAGATTATTATCGCGATCAGTAGCCGGGCCTAACGTGGTAACGATTTTGGTTCTGCGAAGCCTTCTGGACATGTAATACTCCGTTGACTGAAACAACAAGGTGTTGCTTGAACATGAAATTCGCATAAATTAAAACGATAACGGTTCTAAATTAAACACATGCGAATGTCGTATAAGGATAGAACAGTGACTATCGTTTCAGCGATCGTCACTTAAATTAAGTAACTGCTTATCAAAACGCGATTCCTTGAGAGCTTCCTTGACCCGCTTCAAGTTATCTCTGAATTTTGTTCCGCGTCGCAAAGTAAATCCTGTTGCCAGCACATCTATCACGGTCAACTGTGCAAGTCGAGAGACCATGGGCATATAAATGTCAGTATCTTCCGGTACATCGAGGGTAATTGCCAGCGTTGCTTCCCGGGCGAGTGGCGTTCCCGCTGAGGTGAGGGCAATCACCATTGCGTCGTTTTCTCGCGCCAGTTGCGCCAGTTCAACCAGATTTTTTGTTCTGCCGGTGTGGGAAATCAGCACAACGACGTCACCATCACTACAATTCATACAACTCATTCGTTGCAGTACGATATCGTCCGAGTAGATCACCGGAACATTGAAGCGAAAAAACTTATTCATCGCATCGTGGGCAACGGCAGCGGAAGAACCTAATCCAAAAAAGGCAATTTTCTTCGCCTGGGTGAGGAGATCAACGGCACGATTGACGGCGGATTTATCCAGCGAGTGACGGACGTGATCAAGAGTAGCCATTGCCGACTCAAATATTTTCCCTGTGTATGATTCAACGCTGTCATCTTCATTGACGTTGCGATTAACATAAGGAGTGCCATTCGCCAGACTTTGCGCCAGATGCAGTTTAAAATCAGGAAAACCGCGAGTGTCCATGCTGCGACAGAAACGATTCACCGTCGGCTCGCTAACATTGGCTTCCAGCGCCAGAGCAGCAATACTCGAATGGATCGCGTTGTCGGGCGAAGCAAGAATGACCTCGGCAACTTTGCGTTCTGATTTGCTCAAATGTTCCAGTTGAGACTGGATTTTTTCCAGCATATTCATGATGTAAAGAGACTCACGGGTAATGACGATTTCCGCACTGAAAGAAATCGAAATGCAGTTTTGTCAGATATTACGCCTGTGTGCTGGGTTAATGACAAAAGCAGATAAAAAAGTTGTTATTTTTTTTCATAACATGATCAGTGTCAGATTTTTACCCAATGGAAAACGATGGTTTTTTTATCAGTTTTGCCGCACTTTGCGCGCTTTTGCTGTAATCGCACGGGTGGATAAGCGTTTACAGTTTTCGCAAGCCCGTAAAAGCAGTACAGTGCACCGTAAGAAAATTACAAATATACCCAGGCTTAAGTACCGGGTTAGTTAACTTAAGGAGAATGACATGGCGGTAACGCAAACAGCCCAGGCCTGTGACCTGGTCATTTTCGGCGCGAAAGGCGACCTTGCGCGTCGTAAATTGCTGCCTTCCCTGTATCAACTGGAAAAAGCCGGTCAGCTCAACCCGGACACCCGGATTATCGGCGTAGGGCGTGCTGACTGGGATAAAGCGGCATATACCAAAGTTGTCCGCGAGGCGCTTGAAACCTTCATGAAAGAAACCATTGATGAAGGTCTGTGGGATACCCTGAGTGCGCGTCTGGATTTTTGTAATCTTGATGTCAATGACACGGCCGCATTCAACCGCCTTGGCGCGATGCTGGATCAAAAAAATCGTATCACCATTAACTACTTTGCCATGCCACCAAGCACCTTTGGTGCGATCTGCAAAGGGCTGGGTGAGGCAAAACTGAATGCTAAACCTGCTCGCGTGGTCATGGAAAAACCGCTGGGAACATCACTGGCGACTTCGCGTGAAATTAACGATCAGGTAGGCGAATATTTCGAGGAGTGCCAGGTTTACCGTATCGACCACTATCTGGGTAAAGAAACGGTACTGAACCTGCTGGCGCTGCGTTTTGCTAACTCTCTGTTTGTGAACAACTGGGACAATCGCACCATTGATCATGTTGAGATCACGGTGGCAGAAGAGGTCGGAATCGAAGGGCGCTGGGGGTATTTTGATAAAGCCGGTCAGATGCGCGATATGATCCAGAACCACCTGCTGCAAATTCTTTGCATGATTGCGATGTCTCCGCCGTCCGACCTGAGCGCCGACAGCATCCGTGATGAAAAAGTGAAAGTACTGAAGTCATTGCGTCGAATTGACCGCACCAATGTGCGTGAAAAAACAGTACGCGGGCAATACACCGCAGGCTTCGCTCAGGGCAAAAAAGTACCAGGCTATCTGGAAGAAGAAGGTGCGAATAAAAGCAGTAACACGGAAACCTTCGTGGCTATCCGCGTCGACATCGATAACTGGCGTTGGGCTGGCGTGCCGTTCTACCTGCGAACAGGTAAACGTCTGCCGACAAAATGCTCTGAAGTTGTGGTCTATTTCAAAACACCAGAACTGAATCTGTTCAAAGAGTCGTGGCAGGATCTGCCGCAGAACAAACTGACTATTCGTCTGCAACCCGATGAGGGCGTGGATATCCAGGTGTTGAATAAAGTCCCTGGTCTTGATCACAAACATAATCTGCAAATCACCAAACTGGATCTGAGCTATTCAGAAACCTTTAATCAGACGCATCTGGCTGATGCTTATGAGCGTCTGTTGCTGGAAACGATGCGCGGTATTCAGGCGTTGTTTGTGCGTCGCGATGAAGTGGAAGAAGCGTGGAAATGGGTAGATTCCATTACTGAAGCATGGGCGATGGACAACGATGCGCCGAAACCGTATCAGGCCGGAACCTGGGGCCCGGTTGCCTCGGTGGCGATGATTACCCGTGACGGTCGCTCCTGGAATGAGTTTGAGTAATATCTCGACTTATCCTTACGGGTTATTTTACCGGTAACATGATCTTGCACAGATTGTAGAGTAATTTTTACACTTTTGAGCCTCGTGTGGATTCACCCACGAGGCTTTTTTTATTACACTCACTGAAACGTTTCTGCCCTATGAGCTCCGGTTACAGGCGTTTCAGTCATATTTTTCTTGAGTGAAACGCATTGTGAATCACCCTGCTCTGACAACTCAATTTCAGGAGCCTTTATGAATCCACAATTGTTACGCGTAACAAATCGAATTATTGAACGTTCGCGCGCGACTCGTTCTGCTTATCTCGCCCGGATCGAACAAGCGAAAACCTCGACCGTTCATCGTTCGCAGTTGGCATGCGGTAATCTGGCACACGGTTTCGCCGCTTGCCAGCCAGAAGACAAAGCCTCCCTGAAAAGCATGTTGCGTAACAATATCGCCATTATCACCTCCTACAACGACATGCTCTCTGCCCACCAGCCTTATGAACATTATCCAGAGATCATTCGTAAAGCACTGCATGAAGCTAACGCGGTCGGCCAGGTGGCGGGGGGTGTTCCGGCGATGTGCGATGGTGTCACCCAGGGGCAGGACGGAATGGAGCTGTCGCTGTTAAGCCGCGAAGTGATTGCCATGTCGGCGGCGGTGGGGCTGTCTCATAACATGTTTGATGGCGCGCTGTTCCTCGGCGTGTGCGACAAGATTGTCCCAGGGCTGACGATGGCTGCACTGTCGTTCGGTCATCTGCCTGCGGTATTTGTGCCATCAGGCCCGATGGCAAGTGGTTTGCCAAACAAAGAGAAAGTTCGCATTCGCCAGCTTTATGCTGAAGGAAAAGTGGATCGTATGGCGCTGCTGGAGTCAGAAGCCGCGTCTTATCATGCGCCGGGTACGTGTACTTTTTACGGTACAGCCAACACCAATCAGATGGTGGTTGAATTTATGGGGATGCAGTTGCCAGGCTCTTCTTTTGTTCATCCGGACTCTCCACTGCGTGATGCATTAACTGCAGCCGCTGCGCGCCAGGTTACACGCATGACCGGCAATGGTAATGAATGGATGCCAATCGGTAAGATGATCGATGAGAAAGTGGTGGTGAACGGTATCGTGGCGCTGCTGGCAACAGGTGGTTCCACTAACCATACAATGCACCTGGTGGCGATGGCGCGTGCGGCGGGTATTCAGATTAACTGGGATGACTTCTCTGATCTTTCTGATGTCGTACCGCTGATGGCGCGTCTCTACCCGAACGGCCCGGCCGATATTAATCACTTCCAGGCGGCGGGAGGCGTACCGGTGCTGGTGCGTGAACTGCTCAAGGCGGGTCTGCTGCATGAAGATGTGAATACGGTAGCGGGTTTTGGTCTTTCTCGTTATACCCTCGAGCCGTGGCTGAATAACGGTGAGCTGGACTGGCGAGAAGGTGCAGAAAAATCGCTCGACAGCAATGTGATCGCTTCCTTCGAACAACCTTTCTCTCATCATGGTGGGACAAAAGTGTTAAGCGGTAACCTGGGCCGTGCGGTTATGAAAACCTCCGCTGTACCCGTTGAAAACCAGGTAATTGAAGCGCCTGCGGTTGTTTTCGAGAGCCAGCATGACGTTATGCCAGCCTTTGAAGCGGGTTTGCTGGACCGTGATTGTGTGGTTGTTGTTCGTCATCAGGGGCCAAAAGCGAACGGAATGCCAGAATTACATAAACTCATGCCGCCACTTGGTGTATTATTGGACCGGCGTTTCAAAATTGCGTTAGTTACCGATGGACGCCTCTCCGGTGCTTCAGGTAAAGTGCCGTCAGCTATCCACGTAACACCAGAAGCCTACGATGGCGGGTTACTGGCGAAAGTGCGCGATGGAGACATCATTCGTGTGAATGGACAGACAGGCGAACTGACGTTGCTGGTAGACGAAGCGGAACTGGCTGCTCGCGAACCACACATTCCTGACCTGAGCGCGTCACGCGTAGGAACAGGACGTGAATTATTCGGCGCCTTGCGTGAAAAACTGTCCGGTGCCGAACAGGGCGCAACCTGTATCACTTTTTAAGACGACAAAATTTGTAATCAGGCGAGAGAAAACTCTGATGAAAAACTGGAAAACAAGTGCAGAATCAATCCTGACCACTGGCCCGGTTGTACCGGTTATTGTGGTAAACAAACTGGAACACGCGGTGCCAATGGCAAAAGCGTTGGTTGCTGGTGGCGTGCGCGTTCTGGAAGTGACTTTGCGTACCGAGTGTGCAGTTGATGCTATCCGTGCAATCGCCAAAGAAGTACCGGAAGCGATTGTGGGTGCTGGTACTGTGCTGAACCCACAGCAACTGGCAGAAGTGACCGAAGCAGGCGCACAGTTCGCTATTAGCCCGGGTCTGACTGAACCACTGCTGAAAGCAGCGACTGAAGGCTCCATTCCTCTGATTCCAGGTATCAGCACTGTTTCTGAACTGATGCTGGGTATGGACTACGGCCTGAAAGAGTTCAAATTCTTCCCGGCGGAAGCTAATGGCGGCGTGAAAGCACTGCAGGCGATCGCAGGCCCGTTCTCCCAGGTTCGTTTCTGCCCGACTGGTGGTATTTCTCCGGCTAACTACCGTGACTACCTGGCGCTGAAAAGCGTGCTGTGTATCGGTGGTTCATGGCTGGTTCCGGCGGATGCGCTGGAAGCAGGCGATTACGACCGCATCACTAAGCTGGCACGTGAAGCAGTAGAAGGCGCGAAGCTGTAAAAGTCAAAATGCCCGATCCATGATCGGGCATTTTTGCAGCGTGTTTCTGACGGACTTAACCTTGTACTTTCACCTGTGCGGCGGCGTGCTTCGCGCGTTCAATCGCCTCACCAATGCTCTCCGCTGTAGCCAGTGTCACACCCAGACGACGGCTGCCATCAATTTCCGGCTTACCAAATAAACGAATCTGCAAACCTGCGCCAACGGCATTCTGCACATTATCAAACGTGACATTCTGACTGCTCAGTTGCGGCAGGATAACTGCAGAAGCGGCAGGGCCATTCTGACGAACCCCGCCAACAGGCAGTCCGAGGAACGCGCGTACATGCAGGGCAAATTCCGAGAGATCCTGAGAAATTAACGTCACCATCCCGGTGTCATGCGGGCGAGGGGAGACTTCACTGAAAATCACCTCATCGCCACAGACAAACAACTCCACACCAAACAGACCATAGCCGCCCAGCGCCAGCACCACTTTGCGGGCAATCTCCTGCGCACGTTCCAGAGCCAGTGGACTCATTTGCTGCGGTTGCCAGGATTCGCGATAGTCACCATCTTCCTGACGATGACCTATTGGTGCACAGAAATGGACGCCATCCACCGCACTGACGGTTAGTAGGGTAATCTCAAAGTCAAACTTAACCACGCCTTCAACAATCACGCGTCCCGCCCCGGCGCGACCACCTTGCTGGGCGTACTCCCACGCCTGAGCAAGCTGGTCGGCAGAGCGAATAAACGTCTGCCCCTTGCCGGAAGAACTCATGACCGGTTTAACGATACAGGGATAGCCAATGGCGGTAACCGCCTCGCGGAAAAGACTTTCGCTATCGGCAAAACGATACGTTGAGGTGGGAAGCTGAAGTTCTTCTGCCGCCAGGCGACGGATCCCTTCGCGATTCATCGTTAGCTGAGTCGCACGAGCGCAGGGGACAACATTCAACCCTTCCTTTTCAAGCTGGATCAGCATATCGGTGGCAATAGCTTCGATCTCCGGCACGATATAGTGCGGTTTTTCCAGTTCAACCACACGGCGCAACGCATCGCCATCCAGCATATTGATGACATGAGAACGATGCGCGACATGCATGGCTGGCGCGTCGGCATAGCGATCGACCGCAATCACTTCTACACCGAGGCGTTGGCACTCGATGGCCACTTCTTTACCCAGTTCACCGGAGCCTAATAACATCACGCGAGTTGCTGCCGGACGCAGCGCAGTGCCTAATAACGTCATAACGAATATCCCCTGATTAATTCCGCGCGCAGTATAAACGAAAACGTTTGCGTATGTCTTTATTGCTTGATTGCTCGTGTTGATTTCAAGACCGAAAAGAATTATACTGTATAAAATCACAGTTATTGTGAGAGGCTGCAAATGGCGGTTGAAATTAAATACGTAGTCATTCGTGAGGGCGAAGAGAAGATGTCGTTTACCAGCAAAAAGGAAGCCGATGCTTATGACAAAATGCTTGATACGGCGGATCTGCTCGACACCTGGCTGACAAGTTCTCCAGTACAAATGGAAGACGAGCAACGTGAAGCGCTTTCGCTGTGGCTGGCAGAACAGAAAGATGTGCTTAGCACGATTCTGAAAACTGGTAAATTACCGTCTCCCCAGGTGGTCGGTAGTCGCTCTGATGTGGCAGATGAGACACACGCCGCCTGAAGCCACTTGCGCTCCTGATAATTTGTACCATGCTTTCTCCTGAATCATTGTGCTATGGAGAAAAACATGAAAAAAAGAGGGGCGTTGTTGGGGCTGTTACTGCTTTCTGCCTGTGCATCAGTTTTCGCTGCAAATAACGAAACCAGCAAGTCGGTCACTTTCCCAAAGTGTGAAGGTCTGGATGCTGCCGGAATCGCTGCGAGTGTAAAACGCGATTATCAACAAAACCGCGTCGCGCGCTGGGCAGACGATCAAAAAATCGTTGGTCAGGCCGATCCGGTAGCGTGGGTCAGTGTGCAGGATATTCAGGGTAAAGATGATAAATGGTCAGTTCCGCTGACAGTGCGTGGTAAAAGCGCTGATATTCATTATCTGGTTAATGTGGACTGTAAAGCGGGAATGGCGGATTACCAGCGTCGTTAATTGCTGTCAGTCATTGCACATAACCCCTGGCGGATGCGGCGCGAGCGTCTTATCCGCTCTATAACGCACCAGATCCCGCAGGCCTGATAAGGCGCGACAGCGTCGCATCAGGCAATCAGCATAAGGCAACTCCAATTACGGCTACAAACCTCTACCATCGCAATTACCCTAAATAACCCGATCACCATTTTCCGTGGCTGGCTTCCTTGCTGTCCGCTAATTTGCGCATCTTTTGCCTCAATATACACTTTCTGACATCCTCATCCGCTATGCTACAGGCATTAAAATGGTTATTGAGGAGCAAACATGGCTAACTGGTTAAATCAACTGCAATCCCTTCTCGGGCAAAACAGTTCTTCTACCTCCTCGTCTACGGATCAGGGATTGGGCAAACTTTTAGTGCCGGGCGCATTAGGCGGGCTGGCTGGGTTACTGGTAGCGAATAAATCAGCACGTAAACTTTTAACGAAGTATGGCACGAACGCGTTGCTGGTAGGCGGTGGCGCGGTGGCTGGTACGGTGCTGTGGAACAAATACAAAGATAAAATTCGCGCGGCGCACCAGAACGAACCGCAATTCGGCACCCAGAGCACGCCGCTGGATGAGCGCACGGAACGTTTGATCCTCGCGCTGGTATTTGCCGCTAAAAGTGATGGTCATATTGATGCCAAAGAGCGTGCGGCTATCGATCAGCAATTGCGTGAAGCGGGTGTAGAAGAGCAGGGCCGTGTTCTTATCGAGCAGGCAATCGAACAGCCATTGGATCCTCAGCGTCTGGCCCTGGGGGTTCGAAACGAAGAAGAGGCGCTGGAAATCTATTTCCTGAGCTGTGCAGCTATTGATATTGACCATTTTATGGAGCGTAGTTACCTGAATGCACTGGGCGACGCGCTGAAAATTCCCCAGGATGTTCGCGAAGGGATCGAACGCGATCTCGAACAGCAAAAGCGTACTTTGTCTGAATAATCCTTCTCTCTGTATAGCCCTATATTTACGTTTTTCGGGCTATACAAACTCGCACAGCTAGTTGAACCGACTGATTTTATCTGCCTGCTACCTTTCGATTTTCACTTCATAACGTGTCATCATCGCTGCAATGACTGTCCTGTTTCGCTTGCATCCCGGGTGAGTTTTGCCACCCTTATAAGATGCTTCAACCAGAAAGAACAATAACATGCTACCAAAAGCTGCTCGAATTCCCCATGCCATGACGCTTCATGGTGATACGCGTATCGACAATTACTACTGGTTGCGGGACGACACGCGCTCGCAGCCGGAAGTACTGAATTACCTGCAACAGGAAAATAGTTACGGGCACCAGGTGATGGCTTCGCAACAAGCCCTGCAGGATCGGATACTAAAAGAAATCATTGAGCGTATCCCGCAAAGAGAAGTCTCTGCGCCTTATATTAAAAACGGTTATCGTTACCGGCATATTTATGAACCCGGCAGTGAATATGCCATTTATCAACGCCAGTCTGCATTCACTGAAGAGTGGGACGAATGGGAAACGTTGCTTGATGCCAACAAGCGGGCGGCACACAGTGAATTTTATTCTATGGGCGGCATGGCTATAACGCCCGATAACACCATTATGGCGCTGGCAGAAGATTTCCTTTCCCGACGCCAGTACGGCATCCGTTTTCGCAATCTTGAAACGGGCAACTGGTATCCCGAACTGCTGGATAATGTGGAACCCAGCTTTGTCTGGGCGAATGACTCATGGACTTTTTATTATGTGCGTAAGCATCCGGTAACTCTGCTGCCTTATCAGGTCTGGCGGCACGCCATCGGGACTCCGGCATCGCAAGATAAACTGATCTACGAAGAAAAAGACGATACGTTTTATGTCAGTCTGCATAAAACGACATCAAAACACTATGTGGTTATTCACCTTGCCAGCGCCACGACCAGTGAAGTTCGTCTGCTGGATGCCGAGCTGGCCGATGCAGAACCGTTTGTCTTTTTGCCGCGGCGTAAAGATCACGAATACAGTCTCGATCATTATCAGCACCGCTTTTATCTACGCTCTAACCGTAACGGCAAAAACTTTGGTTTATATCGTACCCGAATGCGTGAAGAGCAGCAGTGGGAAGAGTTAATTCCGCCACGCGATAACATCATGCTGGAAGGGTTTACGCTGTTTACCGACTGGCTGGTGGTTGAAGAGCGCCAGCGTGGGTTAACCAGTCTGCGGCAAATCAATCGCAAAACGCGGGAAGTTATCGGTATTGCTTTTGACGATCCGGCTTACGTCACCTGGATTGCCTATAATCCGGAACCTGAAACTTCGCGATTGCGTTACGGCTATTCCTCCATGACCACGCCAGACACGCTGTTTGAACTGGATATGGACACCGGTGAACGCCGCGTATTAAAACAAACTGAAGTGCCCGGTTTTGATGCAGAGAATTACCGTAGTGAACACCTGTGGATCACCGCCCGTGATGGCGTCGAAGTTCCGGTTTCGTTGGTTTATCATCGCAAACATTTCCGCAAAGAGCACAACCCGCTGCTGGTGTACGGATATGGTTCTTACGGCGCAAGTATTGATGCCGATTTCAGTTTTAGTCGCCTGAGTTTGTTGGATCGCGGCTTTGTCTACGCCATTGTGCATGTTCGTGGCGGTGGTGAACTGGGGCAGCAGTGGTACGAAGATGGCAAGTTCCTGAAAAAGAAAAATACTTTCAATGATTATCTTGATGCCTGCGACGCACTGTTAAAGCTGGGTTACGGTTCTCCTTCGCTCTGTTATGCGATGGGGGGTAGCGCGGGTGGCATGTTGATGGGGGTCGCTATCAATGAACGACCAGAATTGTTCCACGGCGTTATTGCCCAGGTGCCGTTTGTCGATGTGGTGACGACGATGCTTGATGAGTCGATTCCGCTCACTACGGGCGAGTTTGAAGAGTGGGGGAATCCGCAGGATCTACAATATTACGAGTACATGAAAAGCTACAGCCCGTATGACAATGTCACGGCGCAGGCTTACCCACATTTGCTGGTGACGACAGGTTTACACGATTCACAGGTGCAATACTGGGAACCGGCAAAATGGGTGGCTAAATTGCGCGAGCTTAAAACAGACGACCATCTGTTGCTGTTATGTACCGACATGGACTCGGGGCATGGCGGCAAATCCGGTCGCTTTAAATCTTACGAAGGTGTGGCAATGGAATATGCTTTTCTGGTCGCGCTGGCGCAGGGAACATTACCTGGTCAGCCAGCGGCTTAAGCATCCGCCAAATAGTGCTTCAAGGTTAAACGCAGTTCCGGGCTCATACTGTCGAGGTTATTAAACAACCAGCGCAGATAGCCCGGATCGCGCTCTGCAACTTCTGATACCGCTTTGCCGCGATACTTGCCAAACGTGAATGTCGTTAACAATGACGGACGCCCGGTGATATCCGCCATTTGTTCTACCGTCCAGCCGGATGTGTTCATAATATCGATAAGTAAGGCCGCGGTGATGTAACAGTCATACAGCGCACGGTGGTGATGCAGCCCCGGCGGCGTTTGCACATTGAGCTTACGTGTTTTATACAGCGCCATGTTGCTGTACTTGATCCCCGGCCACAAACGACGGGCCAATTTCATCGTGCAGATCCACTCACCGGGCATTTCAGGCAGTACACGGCGGTCAAAGCTGGCGTTGTGGGCGACATACCATTCACTACCGTAGTAGTGTGGGAGCACGTCTTCAATCCACGGTTTGTCAGCAACCATGGCTTCAGTAATACGGTGGATCGCCATAGCCTGCGGAGTGATAGGGCGGTCGGGGCGAACCAGGTGGCTCATAGGGTTAACGATTTTCCCGTCAACAACATCAACAGAGGCAATCTCCACGACCCCTCCCTGTAAACCGCAGGTTTCAGTATCGATAATACGCAACATGGCAAAACTCCGGGTCGAAAACGCCTAGCGTAATGGAATGATATCGCCTTGCCAACCCTGCGATGTACGCTGACCAACTAACAATAACGAACCGTAATCGGCGCGGACGATGAGGCGACCATATTCATCCCACAATGCACTATTACCGCGGGCATTAGCCATTAGAACAGCGATGGAATATTGATGTGAGAAAAATTGTAAGTGGCGAGTAGAAGTCAATAAATCTGGCTCGCTGATGCACTGACCGGTGGTAAAGAGTGAGCAGCTCGGGTCCATATCAATACCTTCAGGTTGTCCATCCACCACCGTGATGGTTTTGGAATGTCGCCCCAGGCATGCTCCGTGACTTTGATGATAAATTGCTGGCGCATTCATCCACGGTGCAAATACGGCAATTCCACGAATAAATCGATCGTTATATTCAACGGGAAGGCCGGTAATAATGGTCATTCGATAAGTCATTGCGGCATAACAAAGCGGGTCTAATAGCGAGAGGTCGGGCGGGGCAGGAAGAGGGCGTCGTTTATAATCACATCCCAGTAGAGAAAGCGAGGGGAAAACCAAAAGTTCACACTGCTGTCTGGCGGCAGCCCTCACGAACTCCAGATGATGGGCTACCTGCTCAGTGAGTGAGGCTTTACGAGGCTCATATTGTGCTGCTGCGACTTTCCTGTATGACATGATGACTTCCTTTTCACAGTGTCCGCAAATATTGGTGAGAATAAGAAAATACTCATAATTTAGCAGGCATCATGTAAGGAAGTGTAACTTAATATAAGGTTTATTTAAGTTTAGGTTCGTAAGGTAAACGTGACAGATTTACAGAGGTGAGACGGTGGGCGATAAGGCGCTCACGAAACCAGCTTCGCAGGTGTTCTGGTTGTTCACGTTCAACCGCTTCAGCAATCACCGGCATATTGTAACGTTCTTTAAATGCTACCCCGGCGGCCGCCAGATCGACATTAACTTTATCCATTTCAGTTTGATCCAGTTTGGCCAGATTCTTCAACATGCTGTGTCTCCTCATTAATCGCGGGCAAAAGTTACTAAGAGTTAGCCAGGATGGCAAGCCGGAATTGATGATCCTCGACTCTATCATTAGACAAGGTTATGCTCTGTAAAAAAGTTATTACAAAAAGGAATAGATAATATGGCTTCAACTGCACGTTCCCTTCGTTATGCGCTGACATTTCTGACAGCTTCGCTGGGAGTACCTTCTGCCTGGGCGCATGCGCACTTGACGCATCAGTATCCTGCGGCGAATGCGGAGGTTATCGCTGCTCCACAGGCCATTACTTTAAACTTCTCTGAAAGTATTGAACCCGGGTTCAGTGGCGCAAAAGTCATTGGCTCAAAGAATGAAAATATTAAAACGTTACCCGCGAAGCGTAATGAACAGGACAAAACCCAATTGATTGTTCCGCTTGCCGACGCCCTGAAGCCCGGGAGTTATACCGTTAACTGGCATGTTGTTTCGGTGGACGGGCATAAAACCAAAGGGCAATACACCTTTACAGTGAAATAAAGCATGTTGGCGTTTACCTGGGTCGCACTACGATTTATCCATTTTATCTCCCTGATGCTGGTCTTTGGCTTCGCGATGTATGGAGCATGGCTGGCACCAGTAACAATTCGTCGATTACTGACGAAACGTTTTCTGCGTATACAACAGCACGCCGCCGTCTGGAGTTTGAGCAGTGCCGCTGCGATGTTCGCCGTTCAGGGAGGGTTGATGGGCGCGGGATGGCCGGATGTGGTGTCGTTGAACATTTGGTTGTCGGTGTTACAAACACAGTTTGGTGGTGTCTGGATTTGGCAAATCGTTCTCGCCCTCGTTACGCTGACCGTGGCTCTGATGCAACCACGGAATATGCCTCGTCTGTTGTTTATGTTAACTACCGCGCAATTTATTTTGATGGCGGGAGTAGGACACGCGACATTAAACGAAGGATTAACGGCGAAAATCCATCAGACGAATCACGCCGTACATCTGATCTGTGCGGCGGCATGGTTTGGTGGCTTGCTGCCGGTCGTCTGGTGTATGCAGTTGGTGAAAGGGCGTTGGCGACGTGAGGCCATTCATGCACTGATGCGATTTTCCCGGTGTGGACATTTTGCTGTGATAGGTGTACTGGGCAGTGGTGTGCTTAATACATTGTTAATCACTGGATTTTCCCCCACACTTGCGACGTACTGGGGGCAGCTTTTATTACTTAAAGTCATACTGGTAATGGTTATGGTGGCCATCGCGCTGGCAAATCGTTATGTTCTTGTTCCGCGCATGGGGCAGGACGAAGACCGTGCGGCACCCTGGTTTGTGTGGATGACTAAACTCGAATGGGCGATAGGTGCGGTAGTGCTGGTGATTATCAGCCTGCTTGCGACTCTCGAACCTTTTTGATGGATTACGAAAATGATGAAAAAAAGTATTCTGGCGTTTCTGTTACTCACCAGTTCGGCAGCGGCGTTGGCGGCTCCGCAGGTGATTACCGTCAGCCGTTTTGAAATGGGTAAAGACAAATGGGCGTTTAATCGCGAAGAGGTGATGCTGACCTGTCGTCCGGGCAATACTTTGTATGTCATTAACCCAAGTACCCTGGTGCAGTATCCTTTAAACGATATCGCACAAAAGGAAGTAGCCAGCGGGAAGACTAAAGCCCAGCCCATTTCGGTGATCCAGATTGATGATCCCAATAAACCAGGTGAAAAAGTGAGTCTGGCACCGTTTATTGAAAGAGCTGAGAGACTCTGTTAATTATCTATAGTAATTTTTTGATTTTAAATAAAAAACCGCCCGGGTGCTTTCACCAGAATGGGCGGTTTTTAACATTTTAGAGGATGATAAACGCGCTTTTTTTCTGACCACTTTACGCGCGGACTGGAAAACCTGGCGTCGTCATCTATTCTTAAAAGGCAAGGCAACTAAGCCTGCATTAATGCCAACTTTTAGCGCACGGCTCTCTCCCAAGAGCCATTTCCCTGGACCGAATACAGGAATCGTGTTCGGTCTCTTTTTATCTATAAAGCCAGTTTGATAATGGCATTACTGCTTTTCCCTCACTGACTTCACAATCAACCATAACACACACTCTACTGCTTCAGTCCAGGCTTTTTTAACATTTTTGTTAAAATAATGTGATCTTATGCGCGGGAGTAAGGAATTGATGAAACAGGCAGGCCACATCTATCAGAGAATTGATGGTAGTCAGTGGCGACATATTTGGCTGGTGGGTGATATTCATGGCTGCCTGGCGCAACTGCGAGAGAAATTATGGTTCTGCCGGTTTGACCCGTGGCAAGACTTGTTAATCTCGGTTGGTGACGTTATCGATCGTGGCCCGGAGAGTTTGCGTTGCCTGCAATTACTGGATCAACGCTGGGTCAGGGCGGTAAGAGGCAATCATGAGCAGATGGCGATGGATGCGCTGGCATCGCAGCAGATGTCTTTGTGGTTTATGAATGGTGGCGACTGGTTTGCCGCACTGACAGAGCACCAACGTGAGCAAGCGAGAAGGGCGCTGGAAAAGTGCGGGTCTTTGCCGTGGATAATTGAATTAAGCTGTAGTAGCGGACTGCATGTCATCGCCCATGCGGATTACCCCAATGATATTTATGAGTGGCATAAGGAAGTCGATCTGCATCAGGTGTTGTGGAGTCGCTCGCGATTGCGTGAAGGCCGAAAAGGGCAGGGAATTACCGGCGCTGATCATTTCTGGTTTGGTCATACGCCATTACGCCATCGCGTAGATATCGGTAACTTGCATTATATTGATACCGGCGCGGTCTTTGGTGGAACACTCACGTTGGAACGACTCCAGTAATTAAAAGTCACTGTAATCTTGCGCAGGCCGCCAGAACCCATCAATGAAATCTTCAACGGGAAAACAGCCACCGTGGCGGATCCGTTGATCGTCCATTGAGTAGAGGCACTGCTGTTCCGTATTGTAGACATCAACCACAATATCTTCACAACCAGCGTCCAGATAGCAAACAAAAAGTACCAGCGCGAACATTTCATCCTCGAAGTGCGTTGCCGTACCGTTAAGTTTAGGAGAGATTTTACAACGGGAAAATAACCGGGATAAATAACCCGTCATGCCGACGGGTTCTTTTTGGATCAGGCAAGACGCATAATCCAGGCATCGGACTGTTGATCGTAGCGGGTACGGTAAAGGACAGAGTGTTCGCCGTTTAGCAGGGCAGGAATGCTGGTGTCGGCGTCCCAGGCATCCAGTTGCATACATAAATCCGGGTCAGATTTACAGGGAATGGTCAACGTTCGGTCACCAGGCGATTCGCCGTGTAACTCGCCGTCATCGATTTCAAAAGCGCCTATGCGCACACTGGTTTTCATCTTCGTGCTCTCCATTGAAGTGCTGGTTGTGGTACGACCAGTCCGATCGCACCATTTTTCAGCCTAGTCAAGGCAGTCAGATTCGCCAGTCAAAACGTGCGCTTTTTGTGTACTGTCAGGCTTTACCCGTAAAAAGTTTTCCGTCGCGCACTAGCTCACGCGGGTAACTGTTTTTCAGTCGCGAGCCAATACGTTTGGCTAAACCGATTGGCTGGCGCTGGAAGGTGACCAACACATCATCCCCGGTTGGTGCGGTCTGCGGGTAAACATCGCGCCCGCGATACCACTCTTCTGCTTCTTGTGGTGTTAGCTCAAACGCGTTAGCGTGGTCGGGTGAGGCAAGGGCAATGACCGCTTCATGCTGCCAGCGGTAACCTTTGTTATGCGTTTCGGCAAGTTTTACTCCCAGACGAGAAAATCGGACTTTACCGATCAACGCTTCAATGCCCACCGGGAATAACCAGATTTCTTTATCACGCTGCCAGAGACGCAGGTTTTTGTCCCACTGTAAGCCAACATTCGCAGCCGCCTGCCGAATTTGTGCGGTTTCGCGATCTTTCACTGGGCTAAACGGGAAATTGCCCACTTTGTATTTCGGTGCGGGTAAGGCAGGAATGGCCTGAGTTTTACGCAGACGAGCAACGAAGAAGCCTTCGCAATCATAAATTTGTGGGAAGACGTGCAAGAAGCCTTCTTCGGTCAGCGCTTTTTTTGCATCAGGGAAGAGATCGCCCAACGGCAAAAACTCTACTGCATCGGGATAAGTCTCTTTCAGCCACAGGCAAACGGCCTCGTTTTCGTCACGGTTTAAGGTACAGGTCGAGTAAACCAGCGTACCGCCAGGACGTAAGGCATGAAATGCACTGTCAATCAGTTCACGCTGGGTGGCGGCGATTTCCAGGTTGCTTTCCGGTGACCAGTTTTTCAGCGCGTCGGGGTCTTTACGTACCACACCTTCACCGGAGCAGGGAGCATCCAGCAAAATGGCGTCGAACATTTCTGGCAACGCTGCACCAAACACGCGGCCATCAAAATGCGTTAAAGCTACATTACTGATACCGCAGCGGCTGATATTGGCATATAACACCTTTACCCGGCTGGCGGAAAACTCATTGGCAAGGATCGCGCCTTCATTATTCATACTCGCAGCAATCTGCGTGGTTTTTGATCCCGGCGCAGCCGCCACATCCATCACCCGTTGCGGGGAGTTACCATCGGCAAACAACGCCGCAACCGGTAACATCGAACTGGCTTCCTGAATATAAAACAGGCCACTTAAATGTTCGGCGGTACTGCCCAACGGTAATGCCTCTTCATCGTCGCGTTCAATCCAGAAACCCTCCTTACACCAGGGAACAGGTGTTAACGTCCAGCCGTAAGGTGCGGTTAATTGCAGGAAATCAGCAACGGAGATTTTCAGCGTATTAACGCGAATGCTGCGGCGCAACGGGCGCTGGCAGGCGGCGAGAAAATCATCAAAAGAGAGTGTCGAAGGCATCGCTTCGCGCATTTGCGTCAGAAAGGCGTCCGGGAAATAAACGGTGTGTTGAGCCACAAGTATGTACCAGCGGAAAAAAACAGGCGCGCAGTTTAGCATAAACGCTCCGGCGCAGGCACGCCGGAGCAGGAGGAGATTAACGAGGCAGGGCGGTGCCCCATTCACGCCACTCTTTCGGTTCGCTTTCCAGCAACAGGAAGTGTTTGCCTTCCTGAGCTTTCGGTGCCAGTGGCGTTCCTGGTGGGGTAGCGAAGGCGATCCCTCCACGGATAAACTGATTAAAGGTGCCGGTTTTCACCACACCACCCGTCAGGCCAAAGTCCAGACTGTAGCCCGATGCCAGCCAGAAGACGGAATTGTTACGCACCAGGTGCTGGTATCGTTTACTGATGCGCATCGCAATCATCACCCGATCTGACAATGTCCCCAGCGTCATTCCGGTAACCGTACCTACTTCCAGACCACGGAACAGTACCGGAGTACCAATGCCTAATGACCCAGCTTCTGGCGCTTCAACAATAATGCTTAAGCCATCAAGGTAACGAGAATCGGTAATGGTGGCTTCTTGCAACTCAAAGTCACGGCGAGGATTACCCCGACCAGGTTCGACATTGATATACGGCTGAAGGATGGTATCAAGGTGCTCAACGCCCGCTGCCGAAATCTGTGGTGTGACCACCGAGAAGCGCGTACCTCCGCGGGCGAAGGTCTGGACATATTCTGGATAGAGCACCGCTTTTGCCTGTACTTCATTGCGTGCGGTGATCAGATCCTGCGTCTGGATCTGCCCGATATCAATACCGAGATAGCGAATTGGCATACCAACAGCCAGTTTTCCGGCATCGAAAGCATGGAGCGTAATCTGCCCGCCAACCGCACGAGCGGCTGTTTCGGAAGCATATAGAATTCGCTTGTCGCCTTTACGCTGACTGGCGCTGGCACCGCTGAGGTTATCGAAACTGATAGCCCCCTTTAATGCCCGTGAAAGCGGTGATGCCTGTACGGTCAGGCCGCTGCCGTTAAGCTGAACTTTTGCGCCACCTTCCGCCCAGAACACACTGTTGCTGGTCAGGAGATTGCGATATTCCGGCTTAATATGCAGATCGATATCAAAGGCATTGGCCCGAGGACGTACGGTAATAACTTCACCAACCTCAAATTTGCGGTACAGCACTACCGATCCCGCCTGCACATCTGGCAGCGTTTCCGCGCTCAAACTCACGGTCGTTGTAGGCAAATCGCTCAGGCTGTTTTCCAGGGCTTTTTCCAGATTGGCATACAGCGGATAGCTGGCTTTCATCTCGCCTTTTTCGCCCGGCAGAATGCGGATGCCACCGTTGAGCCATTCTGAGGCGCTGGCACCGAGGAACTCGACGCCATCCAGTCCCACTTTCACGTCAACACGGCTATTAACGACAAATTTGCTGTCACCTTTTACCAGTTCACGATGCTGCGGTTCGATGGCAACGGTAAAGGTGACGCCTTTGCTGGTAAGTTTACGTTCAATTACCTGGCCTACCTGTACACCATGCAGAATTAACGGCTGACCGGCATCAATACCGTAACTTTCCGGCGCGGTCAGGGTCAGCGTCATAACATCCGGTTCATGCAGCAGGGCTTTCTCGCCAGGCACAACAACAAACTCTTTGCGTGGCTCGCCATTACCTGGCACCAGTTCGAAGGTTTTACCGGTCAGTAGGGAACTCAGATTGGCATCGCTGAGGGATAATTTCGGGTTACGTAACTCAATGCGAGTATTTTCACGAAGTAGGGTAACTACGCTGGGATCAACGGTCATTTCACCAGTAACTTTGCCACCTGGATTTAAATTCAGTTTGGTCAGTTGCCCGACTTCCAGTCCCTGGTACATGAGCGGCGTTGAATCGGCGCTTAATCCGACTCCGTTTGGCAGATCCAGTTTTATGAGCACCCCACGCTGGCTGTGGGCGAGATCTTCATACAGACCAAAGGTATCTTCCGGATCGGCAGGTTTCGACTCTTCCGGCGAGTCGAAGGCAATCGCACCGTTAACCAGAGCAGCCAGACTTTCCAGTTTCACCTTCGCGCCACTGATACTGACATTGGCATCAACGCCAGAAACGTTCCAGAAGCGACTGCCTTTTTTCACCAGGTCGGTAAAGCGCCGCTCAATCAGGACATCAATCACCACGCCTTGCTTATTGGGATTGATCGCATAGTCATAGACTCGCCCCACCGGGATTTTGCGGAAATAGACCAACGAGCCGCTGTTCAGCGAACCAAGATCGGGGGCTTGCAGATGGATCATAAGATCACCATTATCCAGCCGATATTTGGGCTGGGTATCGAGGGCGACAAAGTGATCTTGCTCTTTACCTTTACCTGGCATCATGCCGATATAGTTTCCGCCGACCAGCGCATCCAGCCCGGAAACACCTGCCAGCGAAGCTTTTGGCGTCACCAGCCAGAACTGCGTCTCTTCGCGCAACGCATCTTTCATATCGGACTTGATGCTGACCTTCACTTCAATCTTACGCAGATCGTCGCTCAGACTGACATCCTGCACCGTTCCGACTTCAACGCCCTGATAGCGAACAGGTGTGCGACCCGGAACAATGCCATCCGCCGACATAAAATCGATGGTGACGGTATTGCCTCGATCCTGATAACTCCCCCAAATTAGCCAACCGGCTATCATTAGCGCGATGAATGGCAGTAGCCAGAAAGGTGAGATACGGCGTTTAGTTTTAATTTGCGCTTCAGTCGTCGAAGCGGGCGTTTCCTGACTCATGTGCATCCCAAAGTAAGCGGCTGTCCAGCCATTCCACTGCAAGAATAGTCAAAATAACCGCTGCGCCGAAATAAAACGCAGCCGGTCCCATAGTAAAAGCGAGGATTTGATCGCGATTAATCAGCGACATGGTTAAAGAAATGACAAACAGATCCAGCATCGACCAGCGGCCAATCCAGGTCACTATTCGCAGTAACATTATTCGCGTACGTAACCCCTGTTGGCACTTAAAATGAATGCTCAACAATAAAGTGAACATAACAATCACTTTGGTAAATGGCACCAGAATACTGGCGATAAATACGATTCCGGCAACGGCAATATTGCTGTTCGCCAGCGACATAATCCCGGAAAGGATCGTATCTTCTTGTCGACCACCGTTCAGATAAATGATCGAAATAGGTAACAGGTTGGCAGGAAATAACAAGATGATTGAAGCTAACAGCGCCGCCCAACATTTTTGAATACTATGATGGCGACGCAGGCGAAGCGGGATATGGCAACGGGGACAGCGACCGCGCGGATCAGGGTAGCCGGTAAAGTGACACCCCAGACAAACGCGTAGTTTTTTATCCCTACGCGTGGCAGGGCGTTCAGGGTAAAATCGCTCCCACAACTGTTCAACATTAAGATGTGACAACGTCACCGTCGTTAAAATCACCAGCGCTACAAAAGAGAATAGGCCGACACCGGCCTGGATATGGGCATAGTCCTGCACCTTTATAGAGGCAACGGCAATGCCGACCAGGTAGATATCCAGCATTACCCACTCTTTCAGCCGCTCAAGCATCAGCAACACCGGACGTAAATTCATTCCCAGCCGATTACCAAACCACAACCAGGCAATAGATGTCACCAGAATGAGGGGGGCACCGATAACGCAGAAAAAAACCATTGCGCCCGTTACCGCATCTCCCTGTTTGGTCATTTGCCAGATGCCTTGCATTACGTTGGCGTCAATACGAATACCTAACAACCAGATATGCAATAGTGGTTCGCCCCACGCAAAAGGCATCAGCAACAGCATTGTGAAGGCCATTGCCGCCAGGCGCGTTAGCGACCAGTCGCGTCCGTCACGGATTTTTGCCTGGCAGCGTGGGCAATAGGCACTTTGGTGTGAATTTATCTCTGGCAGGCTGAACAGCATGTCACATTGCGGGCAGCGTTGGTAATCACCATGCGGCAACGCTTCGCCAATTGATCTCACTGTTATTTTTTTTGTTGGCGTAACTTGTGGGGTGTAAAGAGCCATGACGCGCCAAATGTAATAAGAATTAACACTAATCTTAACTCATGATGGGAATGATCTTGAGCATTAACGCATTTAATGCTTATTTTAATAGGCTGGCAGTTCCAGGTAAGACAACCAAGTGATTATATAATGAACAAAACAGAATTTTACGCGGACTTAAACCGCGACTTTAATGCGCTGATGGCGGGAGAAACCAGTTTTCTGGCAACACTGGCTAATACCAGCGCGTTATTATACGAACGTCTGGCCGACGTAAACTGGGCGGGGTTTTATCTACTCGAAGATGAGACGTTGGTTCTCGGACCGTTTCAGGGCAAAATTGCCTGCGTAAGGATCCCCGTCGGGCGCGGCGTGTGTGGCACCGCGGTTGCCCGTAACGAAGTACAGCGAATCGAGGATGTTCACGCATTCGATGGACATATTGCCTGTGATGCGGCGAGTAATTCTGAAATTGTTCTACCGTTGGTGGTGAAAAATCAGATTATTGGCGTTCTCGACATCGACAGTACCGTCTTCGGTCGCTTCACCGACGAGGACGAACAAGGCTTACGTCAGCTTGTGGCACAGCTTGAAAAGGTGCTTGCAACGACGGATTACAAAAAATTCTTTGCGAGCGTCGCAGGATAATCAACGGATAACGTAGCATTTACTGATGGCGTCATTATAATGACGCCTGTTCATGCCTGCGCTTGTTGGCTACGTCCGTTGTAATCAGGAAATTTCATGGAAAATCAACCTAAGTTGAATAGCAGTAAAGAAGTAATCGCGTTTCTGGCCGAACGTTTTCCCCACTGTTTCAGTGCGGAAGGTGAAGCGCGTCCGCTGAAAATCGGTATTTTTCAGGATTTGGTCGATCGTGTTGCCGGGGAAATGAACCTGAGCAAAACGCAACTGCGATCCGCTTTACGTCTCTACACTTCGAGCTGGCGCTACCTGTATGGTGTTAAACCAGGCGCGACGCGTGTCGATCTTGACGGCAACCCTTGCGGTGAGCTGGACGAGCAACATGTAGAACATGCTCGCAAGCAGCTTGAAGAAGCGAAAGCTCGCGTTCAGGCCCAGCGTGCTGAACAGCAAGCTAAAAAACGCGAAGCTGCCATCGCTGCTGGTGAGAAAGAAGATGCACCACGTCGTGAACGTAAACCACGTCCTGCTGCGCAACGCCGTAAAGAAGGCGCCGAGCGCAAACCTCGTGCGCAAAAACCGGCTGAGAAAGCGCCAAAAACAGTAAAAGCACCTCGCGAAGAACAGCATACCCCGGTTTCTGACATTTCAGCTCTGACTGTCGGACAAGCCCTGAAGGTGAAAGCTGGTCAAAACGCGATGGATGCCACCGTATTAGAAATCACCAAAGACGGCGTCCGCGTCCAACTGAATTCGGGTATGTCTTTGATTGTGCGCGCAGAACACCTGGTGTTCTGAAACGGAGGCCGGGCCAGGCATGAACATGTTTTTTAGGCTTACCGCGTTAGCTGGCCTGCTTGCAATAGCAGGCCAGACCTTCGCTGTAGAAGATATTACGCGTGCTGATCAGATTCCGGTATTAAAGGAAGAGACGCAGCATGCAACTGTGAGTGAGCGCGTAACGTCGCGCTTCACCCGTTCCCATTATCGACAATTCGACCTCGATCAGGCGTTCTCGGCCAAAATCTTTGACCGCTACCTGAATCTGCTTGATTACAGCCACAACGTGCTGTTGGCTAGCGATGTCGAACAATTCGCGAAAAAGAAAACCGAGTTGGGCGATGAACTTCGTTCCGGCAAACTCGACGTTTTCTACGATCTTTACAATCTGGCGCAAAAACGCCGCTTCGAACGTTACCAGTATGCGTTGTCGGTACTGGAAAAACCGATGGATTTTACCGGTAATGATTCTTATAACCTTGACCGCAGCAAAGCGCCCTGGCCGAAAAATGAGGCTGAGTTAAACGCGCTGTGGGACAGCAAAGTTAAATTCGACGAGTTAAGCCTGAAGCTGGCGGGAAAAACGGATAAAGAAATTCGTGAAACCCTGACGCGTCGTTACAAATTTGCTATTCGCCGCCTGGCGCAAACTAACAGCGAAGATGTTTTCTCGCTGGCAATGACGGCTTTCGCACGCGAAATTGATCCGCATACCAACTACCTTTCCCCGCGCAATACCGAACAGTTCAATACTGAAATGAGTTTATCGCTGGAAGGTATTGGCGCAGTGTTGCAAATGGATGATGACTACACCGTTATCAATTCGATGGTGGCGGGTGGTCCGGCTGCGAAAAGTAAAGCGATTAGCGTTGGTGACAAAATTGTCGGGGTCGGACAAACCGGTAAACCGATGGTTGATGTGATCGGTTGGCGTCTTGATGATGTTGTTGCCTTAATCAAAGGGCCGAAGGGCAGTAAGGTTCGTCTGGAAATTTTACCTGCGGGTAAAGGCACTAAAACCCGCACGGTGACGTTGACGCGTGAGCGCATTCGTCTGGAAGACCGTGCCGTTAAAATGTCTGTGAAGACGGTTGGCAAAGAAAAAGTCGGTGTGCTGGATATTCCGGGCTTCTATGTTGGCTTGACGGACGATGTCAAAGTTCAACTGCAGAAACTGGAAAAACAAAATGTCAGCAGTGTCATCATCGACCTGCGTAGCAACGGTGGCGGTGCGTTGACTGAAGCGGTATCGCTCTCTGGTTTGTTTATCCCATCAGGTCCGATTGTGCAGGTTCGCGATAACAACGGTAAAGTCCGTGAAGACAGTGATACCGACGGCCAGGTCTTCTATAAAGGCCCGCTGGTGGTGCTGGTTGACCGTTTCAGTGCTTCGGCTTCGGAAATCTTTGCTGCCGCAATGCAGGATTATGGTCGCGCGCTGGTTGTGGGCGAGCCGACATTTGGTAAAGGCACAGTCCAGCAGTATCGCTCTCTGAACCGCATCTACGATCAGATGTTGCGCCCAGAATGGCCTGCGTTAGGCTCAGTACAATATACAATCCAGAAATTCTATCGCGTTAACGGTGGCAGTACGCAACGTAAGGGCGTAACGCCAGATATCATCATGCCTACGGGCAATGAAGAGACGGAAACGGGTGAGAAATTCGAAGATAATGCGCTGCCGTGGGATAGCATCGACGCAGCAACCTATGTGAAATCAGGAGACTTAACGGCATTTGAGCCGGAGTTGTTGAAGGAACATAATGCGCGTATCGCGAAGGATCCTGAATTCCAGAATATCATGAAGGATATCGCTCGCTTCAACGCCATGAAGGATAAGCGTAACATCGTCTCTCTGAACTACGCCGTGCGTGAAAAAGAGAATAACGAAGATGATGCGACGCGTCTGGCGCGGTTGAACGATCGCTTTAAACGCGAAGGAAAACCGGCATTGAAGAAACTGGATGATCTGCCAAAAGATTATAAGGAGCCGGATCCATATCTGGATGAGACAGTGAACATCGCGCTTGATTTGGCGCGTCTGGAAAAAGCCAGACCCGCGGAACAGCCCGCTCCCGTCAAGTAACATCAATCAGGCACAAGAAATTGTGCCTGATTTTTTAACAGCGGCAAGATGCCGTAAATCAGATGCTACAAAATGTAAAGTTGTGTCTTTCTGGTGACTTACGCTCTATCCAGACTTGAAAATAGTCGAGTAACCCATACGATGTGGGTATCGCATATTGCGTTTTGTTAAACTGAGGTAAAAAGAAAATTATGATGCGAATCGCGCTCTTCCTGCTAACGAACCTGGCCGTTATGGTCGTTTTCGGGCTGGTACTGAGCCTGACAGGGATACAGTCGAGCAGCGTTCAGGGGCTGATGATTATGGCCTTGCTGTTCGGCTTCGGTGGTTCCTTCGTTTCGCTTCTGATGTCCAAATGGATGGCATTACGATCTGTTGGCGGGGAAGTGATCGAGCAACCGCGTAACGAAAGGGAACGTTGGCTGATCAATACTGTTGCAACCCAGGCGCGTCAGGCTGGGATTGCTATGCCACAAGTGGCTATCTACCATGCGCCGGACATTAACGCTTTTGCAACCGGTGCGCGCCGGGATGCCTCTCTGGTTGCTGTCAGCACGGGTTTGTTGCAAAACATGAGCCCGGATGAAGCCGAGGCGGTAATTGCCCACGAAATTAGCCACATTGCTAATGGTGACATGGTTACCATGACGCTGATTCAGGGCGTGGTGAACACCTTTGTTATCTTTATTTCCCGTATTCTGGCACAACTGGCCGCTGGCTTCATGGGCGGTAACCGCGACGAAGGCGAAGAGAGTAACGGCAACCCGCTGATCTACTTTGCAGTTGCGACGGTACTGGAGTTAGTGTTTGGTATTCTGGCGAGCATTATCACCATGTGGTTCTCGCGTCACCGTGAATTTCACGCTGATGCCGGTTCAGCCAAATTGGTTGGCCGTGAAAAAATGATTGCTGCGCTACAGCGCCTGAAAACCAGCTATGAACCGCAAGAAGCAACCAGCATGATGGCTTTCTGCATTAACGGTAAGTCAAAATCGCTGAGCGAGCTGTTCATGACCCACCCGCCGCTGGATAAACGTATTGAGGCTCTGCGCACGGGTGAATACCTGAAGTAAGATGAAATAAATACTCAAAAAGCGCGTCCAGGTTGACGCGCTTTTTTTATGCCTGGGATCGTGGCTGGGTGATCCGTAAACCACTAACACCGGCAGCGATTACTGCCAGAATAGCCGCGGTCATCAGCGAGACGTGCGTACCATTATCACCAAACTGATTTAACATCAGTGCCACCAACGCTGCGCCACTACTCTGACCAAGCAGACGAGCCGTACCTAACATGCCACTGGCACCGCCGCTACGTTCCCGCGGGGCGGAAGTAATAATGGTGTGGTTATTGGGTGACTGGAATAATCCAAAACCGGCACCGCACAAGATCATAGGCCAGATGATATTGATATCGGCAGGTGAAGCAGGCAAGAGAACCAGCGAAAAAAGCCCCGCCGCCATAATAAACAACCCTAAAGCTCCAAGTAACCCAGCATGCACGCGTTCTATCAGATAACCTGCCAGCGGTGCCATCACCATTGTTGCCAGCGGCCATGGGGTCAGAAGTAGACCTGTTTCCACTTCACTACGTCCGAGCACCGTTTGCAGATAAAAGGGCAGGGAGACCATTGCCAGCATCTGTGCGCAGAAAGAGCAAATAGACGTGCAAATAGACAGTGAAAAAAGCGGAATACGCAGTAAATCCACTGGCAACAGCGGCACGGGAAGAGAAAGCTGACGACGAATAAAGAAAATACCAACGACAACCATTACCGCCAGTTCTACACCAATCAACGTCAGCGATTGCCCCTGAGCAAAACCACTCAACGCGGTAATAAGCAGACCAAATGTTAACGCGTTCATCACGGCGCTGGGCAGGTCAAAACGTGGTTTACTGGCACGAGAACCATTAGGTGGCAGAAAACGCATTGCCAGAAGCAGGGCGATAATACCCAACGGTACGTTGATTAAAAATAGCCACTTCCATGACGCGATGGAGAGGATTACCGCGGCGATAGTTGGCCCGGCAGCAGAGGAGACGGCGACAATAAACGAGTTAATTCCCATTCCCCGCCCCAGAAAACGCTGTGGATAGATTAGCCGGATAAGAGCAGTATTGACGCTCATTAGTGCTGCGCCACCAAAACCTTGTATTACACGCGCCAGAGTTAGCATTTGCAGCGAATCAGAAAGGGCACAGAACAACGATGACAGCAGAAATACGACCAGGCCGCATTTATAAATGCGTCGATAGCCAAACATATCTCCCAGAAACGAAAACGAAAGCAGGGAGACGACAATCGCGATTTGATAGGCATTCACCACCCAAATAGAACAGGCTGGCGTGGCGTGAAGATCAGTAGCAATAGTTGGCAAGGCGACGTTGGCGATAGCGCCGTCGAGGACCGCCATCGAAATACCGATAATAATGGTTAAAATCGCGCCGTATCGCTGAGGCAACGGCAGGCCATCGGCCTGAACTTTTGGCATAGGAATTTTATATCTTTGGATGATAATCAACAGGGTTATGATTCTAGCACTGATATTCACGGCGGATGTCGCAGAATTGTAACTAACCGGCAAAAGATGGATTGCGACCACCCAGGCGCGAAATTATAATAAAAAACAGTTCTGATTTTTATAAAACACTCGCAATGAGGTGATAAATGGCTAACGCAGATCTGGATAAACAGCCTGATTCTGTATCTTCTGTACTGAAGGTTTTTGGCATTTTACAGGCGCTGGGCGAAGAGCGCGAAATAGGGATAACCGAGCTGTCACAGCGCGTCATGATGTCAAAAAGCACCGTTTATCGCTTTTTACAGACCATGAAAACCCTGGGGTATGTGGCGCAGGAAGGGGAGTCGGAGAAATATTCTCTGACCCTGAAATTGTTTGAGTTGGGGGCTCGTGCCTTACAAAACGTCGATCTCATTCGTAGCGCAGATATCCAGATGCGCGAAATCTCCCGCCTGACGAAAGAAACCATCCACCTTGGCGCACTGGACGAAGACAGCATTGTTTACATCCACAAAATTGACTCTATGTACAATTTGCGCATGTATTCACGGATTGGTCGTCGTAATCCGCTTTACAGCACCGCGATTGGTAAAGTGCTGCTGGCCTGGCGCGATCGTGATGAAGTGAAGCAGATCCTTGAGGGCGTTGAGTATAAACGCAGTACCGATCGTACCATTACCAGTACCGAAGCGTTACTACCGGTGTTGGACCAGGTGCGCGAGCAAGGTTATGGGGAAGATAACGAAGAGCAGGAAGAAGGACTACGTTGTATCGCGGTTCCGGTATTTGACCGCTTTGGTGTGGTTATTGCCGGTCTGAGCATCTCCTTCCCAACGCTGCGTTTCTCTGAAGAGCGTTTGCAGGAGTACGTAGCTATGTTGCATACGGCCGCACGTAAAATTTCCTCGCAAATGGGGTATCACGACTATCCGTTCTGATTAGAGTTAGAACCTGTCTGTATAATATTCAGACAGGTTCTTATCTGGTGGGGGTTAAATAAAGTTACTGATGGCTGGCGTAATATCGTATACGTTGGTGATAAGTGTACGTTTTATTCATTGAGTTTAATGTGGGTATTTATACCTTAATCTATTAGCCATTATCGACGACGATATTGTTTTTACGTAACAGTGGGCAATCGGTTATCCCGAAAAAACCACTTTTAGTGTGCAGGTATTGTACCGTACTGGTATCCCGGGCCGTCAGATAGGTGCATTGCAACCCTAACCCAGCGGCATTTTCCTTGCTTCCAATCAGAACACCATATCCGCTTAGTAATAATCCTGTCCATACCAGTGCTATCAACATAATTGTGCGAATAATGAATCGCATTATGACCTCTTCTCTTTTTTGTTCGCTTAATCGTAGCGGTAATATGGACTGAAGCAAGCGTATAGTTCCGAAAAAGCACGAATATCGACATGGTTAGGCGCTGTTTAACTAACGCATGATAGTTTAATGACATAAGGTAGGTTAAACGGAGAATGGAGTGAAAAAGTTTCGATGGGTCGTTCTGGTTGTTGCTGTGCTGGCTTGCTTGCTGCTATGGGCGCAGGTATTCAACATGATGTGCGATCAGGATGTACAATTTTTCAGCGGAATTTGTGCCATCAATCAATTTATCCCGTGGTGATATCATTTTTTCAGCAGTAGATTTCCTTCCTGTGTGGCAGTGGTAGAATGACACCTCTACTTAGAGGTGGTGAAATGAACGAAGTTGTAAATTCAGGCGTAATGAACGTTGCGTCTTTGGTTGTATCGGTGGTAATTCTCGCTATTGGGCTCATCTTGTGGTTTTTCATCAACCGTGCCAGTTCACGGACTAACGAACAGATTGAACTTCTTGAGGCATTGCTGGAACAGCAAAAACGGCAAAATGCACTGTTACGTCGTTTGTGCGAAGCAAACGAACCTGAAAAAACGGATGCGAATACTGCTGAGAACCTAAAAACGGCTGAAGATGAAGATATCATCCGCCTGGTAGCGGAACGGTAATCTTTCCTCAAAATTTGAGTAGCCCTAATGCTGATGGGTTACTCATCTTATCCGCACTATAGTGGTGCAATTGATTCAAATTAATACTCTGGTCTGACTTCGATTATTTATCGTGTTATTTATTTCATAATAGCGGTATCGGAAAAAGATATTAATCGCACTAAGCTATTGGGATGTTTACATCGGAATTGTGATCAATTGCGGTATTATTTATTAGCGAAACGTTTCTCCCTTCACTTTTTAGTAATTCATCAATTTTTCTTATTTTAAATTAATAATGAGCATTAAGTCTGGTTTCTTCATTTCACCTGTGTATGTTGTTAACTATCTGTTTTATTGGGTGAAGTTATATAACATTTTATTCGTTATATATCATAAAAAGTGATATCGCTCGCATTGCGTAATAACTTGTACTGCTGCTCTGGAAGAACTGAACTTATTGAACTATGTTAGAAACTGCATCAGGTCAAGTATCTGCGTGTAATGGTATGGTTAAGTGCATCGATATATCGGCACGTATTCCGTTGCATAAGTGTGCAAAAAAAGTGGAAGGCGTATCGAGATTTGTGCGGCTGATCGAGACATGTTTAAAAATGGCTTGCCATAATTAACGTTGTATGTGATAACAGTTTCGGGTTAAACGAGGTACAGTTCTGTTTATGTGTGGCATTTTCAGTAAAGAAGTCCTGAGTAAACACGTTGTCGTTGAATACCGCTTCTCTGCCGAGCCTTATATTAGTGCCTCATGCAGTAATGTGTCAGTTTTATCTCTGTAATGCCTGCGGGCGAAGAAAACAATCTAAGGAATTTTTCAAATGGCAAAGATTAAAGGTCAGGTTAAGTGGTTCAACGAGTCTAAAGGTTTTGGCTTCATTACTCCGGCAGATGGCAGCAAAGATGTGTTCGTACACTTCTCTGCTATCCAGGGTAATGGCTTCAAAACTCTGGCCGAAGGCCAGAACGTTGAGTTCGAAATTCAGGACGGCCAGAAAGGTCCGGCGGCTGTTAACGTAACAGCTATCTGATCGAATCCACTGATCTGAAGTGTAAACGCGCTTCAATCTCGCTATAAAGCCTCGTCGAATTTACGAGGCTTTTTACTTTGTTTTATTTTCGTTCCTGTCTCCGGATATTTGCCAGTCGTGCGATTCGCGTTACACTTGCGGCCTTTAGTATCCTGCCGGAGTTGTCATGTCATTTTCCTGTCCACTTTGTCATCAGCCTTTAGCGCTTGAAAAAAACAGCTATATCTGTCCCCAACGGCATCAATTTGATATGGCGAAAGAGGGATATGTTAATTTGCTGCCCGTTCAGCATAAACGTTCTCGCGATCCGGGCGATAGTGCGGAAATGATGCAAGCGCGGCGTACATTTTTAGATGCCGGTCATTATCAGCCGCTTCGCGATGCGATTGTCGCTCAATTGTGTGAATGTCTTGAGCAGCACGCAACGGCGATACTGGATATTGGTTGTGGGGAAGGGTACTACACCCATGCTTTTGCCGATGTCTTACCTGGCGTGACGACTTTTGGTCTGGATGTCTCTAAGGTCGCGATTAAAGCTGCTGCGAAACGCTATCAGCAGGTCACCTTTTGTGTCGCTTCCAGCCACCGTCTGCCGTTTTCTGATGCCAGTATGGATGCCATTATCCGTATCTACGCACCGTGCAAAGCAGAAGAATTAGCGCGAGTAGTCAAACCGGGTGGGTGGGTCATTACCGCTACTCCTGGGCCACGGCATTTAATGGAGCTGAAGGGTTTAATTTACGACGAAGTACATCTACATGCGCCCCATGCTGAGAAACTGGATGGTTTTGAGCTGCAGCGGAGTAATGAATTACATTATCCGATGCGCCTGCGCGGAGATGAGGCGGTTGCGTTGTTACAGATGACGCCGTTTGCCTGGCGCGCAAAGCCAGAGGTATGGCAAGCGTTGGCAGCAAAAGAAGAATTTAATTGCCAGACGGATTTTAATATTCACGTCTGGCAACGAATAAATTAGCTGTGGTAGTGCGTCCAGAGGATCTGGACGCCAATGCCAATAAGCACCAGCCCGCCAAGAATTTCCGCTTTTTTCCCAATAATTGAACCGATAAAGCGGCCCACCATCATGCCTAATGTTGACATGATTAAGGTGGCGCAGCCAATCGCCAGCGCAGTCGCGATAATGTTCACTTGCAGGAAGGCCAGACCAACACCAACAGCCATTGCATCCAGGCTGGTGGCAATTGCGGTAGTCACCAGCAACCAGAAACCGTGACGACGACGCGGTTCTTCATCTTCATCATCTCCACCGCGAAAACCCTCAATAATCATTCGCCCGCCGAGGAATATCAGCAGTACAAACGCAATCCAGTGGTTCCACTCGAGGACAAAACGGCTGGCCAACATGCCCATCCCCCAGCCAATCAGCGGCGTCAGCGTTTCGACGGCACCGAAAATAAGGCCAGTTCGCAGAGCTTCAGAAAATTTCGGTTTATGGAGGGTGGCACCTTTACCGATTGATGCAGCAAAGGCATCCATCGACATACCAAAAGCAAGAAGAACAGTAGCAGTGATATTCATGACAATGTCCTGACCGGGGTATCCATAAAACACATCATCGCCCCCAGCAAACATGCACACACGAACGACAAGAAGCGCTCATGCAGGCATAGCGATTGATGTGCATATGGTCTCGCCTGACTGAAAATGTTCAGTCCGTACGCGCCACGTTTTGCAACGAGTATGTTGACACGTACATTTCCGGAGTCTGGAAATCGGCTACTCCCCAAATGAGGGCGCAACCTTAACATATTTTGAGAATATAAAACAACTGTCAGAATATATTATTCCATTGCTATTACTGATAACGATTTTCATTTAGATTTATATATCAATAAAACGTTAAAAATAATAACAAATAAGGGACGGCGTAATATAGCCTAAGCTATGTCTGGTTATTAAAAATACACTACACATAGCTTTGGCTAAGTTGATAACTTATTGAGTTGAAACTAGAAGTTTATAAATCTTTTCCAGATCGTCGATATTTCGGACGCGGATTAACAAACGGCGCTGTTCTAATTGCATCACCAGTACACCATCTTCCGATAAGTTCATCGCTTTAATTCGGCTATATTCAATCCAAACATTGGCGAAGAAAAACCCTTTTTGTTTGAAGATGATTTTCGGAACCCGGATCCAGAAAGTATAAAATCCCATTAGCGCCAGTGCACTTAATAACCAGGTGGTTATTTGTGCGCCATGGCTGGTTACATTGTTATAGATAAGAATGACAATCAGCCCGACAAAGATAACGCTATCGATGCGACCGCGCCGGAGCAAAGGAATTGCCAGCAGGGTGGGGCCGTTGCGGCGGGGCATGATGAACTGATCGTATATCGCAAAAGCAAGCAGTGCGGCGATGAACAGAATCAGTACCAGTTCCGTGATTGTCATTAATCCTCCAGATAAAAAAACGGGGCCAAAAGGCCCCGGTAGTGTACAACAGTATTACAGTCCCAGCAGGCCGCAAGCGTAACCAGCGATACCAATGACGAAGAAGCCAACGATAATCCACAGCGGGTTAACTTTTTTGCGCAGCAGCCACATACAGGCAAAGGTCAGCAGCAGCGGCACCAGGCCTGGCATTAACTGGTCAAGAATGGTCTGGACAGTGGTAACGTGCTCTTTACCCGTCTGGTCGGTGATGCGAGAGACGACCAGAGGGATGTTGACATGTGTCCACTTGTTAACCAACGCCCCCATGACAAACAGGCCGAGAATAGACGCCCCTTCCGTCAGTTTTTGCAGGAAGCCGCCACCCATATCTTTAACGATATCGATACCTTTGGAGTAACCATACGCTACGCCGTAGTAACGTGTTGCCAGACGCACCAGGTTAAACAAGATAAAGAACAGCAGCGGACCTAACAGGCTGCCACTCATCGCGATACCGGCTCCCAGTGCTGCAAAAACCGGACGTACCGTACCCCAGAAGATCGGGTCACCCACGCCTGCCAGCGGACCCATCAGACCTACTTTGATACCGTTGATAGCACCGTCGTCGATCTCTGCGCCGTTAGCACGCTGTTCTTCCAGCGCCAGGGTTACGCCCAGAATTGGCGCAGCCACGAACGGTTGGGTGTTAAAGAATTCGAGGTGACGTTTAATCGCCTGTTTACGGGCATCATTGTTCTCAGGGTAGAGGCGACGAATCGCCGGAACCATAGAGAAGCAGAAACCCAGTGCCTGCATACGTTCGAAGTTCCATGAACCCTGGAAGAGGTTAGAACGCAGGAAGACGCCACGAATATCACTCGGAGTGAGTTTTTTCTCGGTGGTAGTTTTAGTTGTATCAACCATTTCGCTCACCTGTTAGTCCAGTTCGTTATCGAGATCGTTGTTACCAGCAGCCTGAACAGGCGCACCAGCTACGCGGTTATATTTCGGGCTAAGTTGGATGTAGAGCACTGCCATAACAGTACCAATTACACCCAGAGCAACCAGGTTAAAGTTGGTGAATGCTGCGGTTACGAAGCCGAGGTAGAAGAACGGCATCAGGTAGCCTGCACGCATCATGTTGATAACCATTGCATAACCAACAACCACGATCATGCCGCCAGCAATGTTCAGACCATTGGTCACCACTTCCGGAATGGCGTTCAGCATGTTCTGAACTTCACTGGTGCCTACAGACAGCGCAACAATTACGGCCGGGATAGCCACACGCATCGCTTGCAGGAACAGCGAAGAAACGTGGATCCAGGAAATTGCCGTCAGGTTGCCATTCTCAGCCGCCTTATCCGCAGCGTGCTGGAAAGCAACGGTGATGGTACGAACGATGATGGTCAGCACCTGGCCCGCAGCGGCCAGCGGGATTGCCAGCGCGATACCGGCACCGATGCTCTGATGACCTGCAATAACCAGAATGGTAGAAATGATAGAAGCCAGAGCGGCGTCAGGCGCAACTGCGGCACCGATATTCATCCAGCCCAGAGCGATCATTTCCAGAGTACCACCGATAATAATACCGGTTTTCATATCCCCAAGAACGATACCCACCAGGGTACAGGCGATTAACGGACGGTGAAACTGAAATTCATCGAGGATAGATCCCATACCTGCGATACAGGCTACGATAAATACCAGCACAATTTGAAGAGTGGTAATCTCCATTGTACTTCTCCTGTTTACGTAAGACTTAAGTGTGAAAACTGAGTGATAATCAACACAATACGTTACTTATCGATTTTGCTGATCAGATCCATCATTTTCAGTTTCGGATCGGTGGAAACCTTACGGACTTCCAGTTCGATACCGCGTGCATTCAGTTTCTTGAACGCTTCGATATCTTTTTCATCAACCGAAACCGCGTTATTCACCTGGGTTTTGCCCTGACGGAATGCCATACCACCGACGTTAACAGAGGTAATTTTCACGCCGCCTTCAACGAGGCGCTCAACATCTGTCGGGTTGGTGAATAACAGCATTACACGTTCGCCAGCATATTTCGGGTTGTTGTAGACGCGAATCATCTTGGCAACATCAACCACGTGTGCTGTTACGCCCGGAGGTGCGACCTGGGTGAGCAGTGTCTTACGAACGGTATCCGCAGCCACTTCATCACTAACAACAATAATACGGGAGACATTGGTTTCTTTGGTCCAGCGGGTAGCTACCTGACCGTGAATCAGACGGTCGTCGATACGCGCAAGGCCAATAACCATGTAGTCATTTGGTCCCATTGGTTTTGCCGGAGTTGGGGCCGCTTTGGGTGCCGCCGAAGCGGGGGCGGGAGCTGCTTTTTCAACCGGTTTGGCTTTCAGTGCTTTCACACCTTCACGGCCTGTTTCTACTGCCAGCGCCACCAGTTCATCAAAGCCCGGGTCATCATCACGAGCCATTAACGTTTCCACCAGCATTGGAATGTTAACGCCTGCGATCACTTCATAATGCTCTTTGTCGACGACAATGCGGCTGGCAGCATTGAACGGGCTGCCTCCCCATGTATCAACGAGAAACAGCACGCCTTTAGTGGTGTCGAGTTTTGCCAACTGAGCGTTGTACTTTTCGATCAGCGTTTCGGCATTTTCGCCTGGAACGAAATCGATCCAGCCGACGTTTTCCTGCTCGCCTAACAGCATCTCTGCCGTTTTAAGCAACTGCTCTGCAGCCCAACCATGTGTGCCTATAACAATAGCAATGGTCACTTGCTACCTCCTTTATTATTGTTAACACCTCAACGTGCCAGATGTATTTTTGAATCGTCGTCCACAATCGAATCGATTCAGATAAGGGTTACAACCAAAAACCCCCTGCGTTTCGCGATTTATTTTAGATATCGAAAAAAATATTTTATGTGATGAAGATCCGTAATTTAACTTTGGATTATCAAAATTCCGAAAGAGAAAATATTTTCGTCACATTTGTTTGCAAAGGAAGGTAAATCTTTGCCAAATCAGAGGTCTCTCTGATATGTTTAACTCCCGTTTAACAACCAAGGAGTATAGGGCAGCAGCCCGCAGTATGGATCGTCACCGACGTCATTTCAGCATCAGGCCTTTCAGCGCCTGCCTTTCTGGCACTTTTTGCCGCACCTTTTGTTTGCATTTTGTTGTTACGCCTGCATTATTTCTGGCGCCGAATAGCTATTCCTTAAGCAGGAGCTTGTCATGGAATTCTTAATGGACCCCTCGATTTGGGTGGGGCTACTCACGCTTGTCGTTCTTGAAATCGTGCTGGGTATCGATAACCTGGTTTTCATCGCCATCCTTGCCGACAAACTGCCACCGAAACAACGTGATAAAGCTCGTTTGTTAGGACTGTCGCTGGCGCTGATCATGCGTCTGGGACTGCTGTCGCTGATTTCATGGATGGTCACGCTGACCAAACCGCTATTTACCGTGATGGATTTTTCCTTCTCTGGTCGCGACCTGATTATGTTGTTCGGGGGGATATTCTTGCTGTTTAAAGCGACAACGGAGCTGCATGAACGGCTGGAAAACCGCGATCATGATTCCGGTCACGGTAAAGGTTATGCCAGCTTCTGGGTGGTAGTAACGCAGATTGTCATTCTCGATGCCGTCTTCTCGCTGGATGCGGTGATTACCGCAGTTGGGATGGTCAACCACCTGCCGGTGATGATGGCGGCGGTGGTGATTGCGATGGCGGTCATGTTGCTGGCGTCGAAACCGTTGACGAGATTCGTTAACCAGCATCCTACAGTGGTGGTGCTCTGCCTGAGCTTCTTGTTAATGATTGGTCTGAGCCTGGTTGCTGAAGGGTTTGGCTTCCATATTCCGAAAGGTTACCTGTATGCCGCGATTGGCTTCTCGATCATCATCGAAGTGTTTAACCAAATTGCGCGCCGTAACTTTATTCGTCATCAGTCAGCTTTACCGCTGCGTGCGCGTACTGCCGATGCCATCCTGCGTTTGATGGGGGGTAAACGTCAGGCGAACGTTCAGCACGATGCCGATAACCCGATGCCGATCCCTGTGCCGGAAGGCGCGTTTGCGGAAGAAGAGCGATATATGATTAACGGCGTGCTGACACTGGCGTCTCGCTCTCTGCGTGGGATTATGACACCGCGCGGCGAAATTAGCTGGGTTGACGCTAATCTCGGTGTTGATGAAATCCGTGAGCAGTTGCTTTCTTCGCCACATAGTCTGTTCCCGGTATGTCGCGGTGAACTGGATGAAATCATCGGTATCGTGCGTGCTAAAGAACTGCTGGTGGCGCTGGAAGATGGCGTTGATGTCGCAGCAATTGCCTCGGCTTCTCCGGCGATTATCGTTCCGGAAACCCTCGATCCGATCAACCTGCTGGGCGTGCTGCGTCGTGCTCGCGGTAGTTTTGTTATCGTTACCAACGAGTTTGGTGTGGTGCAAGGCCTGGTCACGCCTCTGGATGTGCTGGAAGCCATTGCCGGTGAGTTCCCGGACGCTGATGAAACGCCGGAAATCATTACTGACGGCGACGGCTGGCTGGTAAAAGGCGGTACAGACTTACATGCCTTACAGCAGGCGCTTGATGTTGAGCACCTTGCCGATGACGATGATATCGCGACGGTGGCAGGTCTGGTGATTTCTGCAAATGGTCACATCCCGCGTGCTGGCGATGTGATTGACGTAGGGCCGTTACATATCACCATTGTTGAAGCTAATGATTATCGTGTTGATCTGGTTCGCATTGTTAAAGAGCAACTGGCGCACGACGAAGACGAATAATCATTAACGAAATGGCATGACGGGCGTGATATGCCCATTATGCCGGGCGGGCGGCGGTTGGCTGCCCGCCAGCCATTTTGGGAAATCACGCAGTGGCATCGGCTGCGCGTACAAATACCCTTGTAAAATATGCACCCCATGACGGCGTAAATACTTCGCCTGTTCTTGCGTTTCTACGCCCTCCGCCACCAGTTCAATATTCAGTCTTTGCCCCAATGCGATGATGATATCGGTTACCGTCGAGTTAACCGCATCGGAACCAATTGCAGCGGTGAAAGACTTATCGATTTTCAGCACATCAGGGCGTAACGTTTCCAGCCAGGAAAACGAACTGTTGCCGGTGCCGAAGTCATCAATCGCCAGTTTGACGTTTTTACGATGCAGTTCGCGGGCAATCCGATAATCGACATCCAGTAAGGCATCGCGCTCGGTGATTTCGAGGATGAGTTGCTGAATCGGGTTAGCACTAAACCAATATTGATTGAGATCCTTCAATAACACGCCGCGGCGAAAATGGCTGGGGGCGACGTTAATCCCAATGTGAAACTGGCTGCTCATTGGAAAAACGTGGATTTGGCGGATGGTTTCCATCATCACATAACGGGTAAGCGGCACTATCAGATGATGTTCTTCCGCGATAGGGATAAATACATCTGGTGAGATCCACCCCTGACGCGGGTTATTCCAGCGCAGCAATATTTCTACACCAACACATTGCTGGCTACGAGCGTTTAGTAAAGGTTGACAGAATAGCTCGAATTCATGTTGCGCGAGGCCAAGATTAATTTCGCGCGAAAAACTCATTCTATGGGCGGTTGCCAGCCATGCGATGTAACCCACCAGTAAACTCAACAGTACCGCCAGTGGAAACTGGCTGGGAAGATGATGCAACGCCAGCGCTGTCGCGCCAGGGCCGCTAACGCTGATGGTAAAAGGGAAGTTCTGCGATGAAACCTGGTAACGTTCATTGCCATTAAGTGGAGGTAAAGCGTCAACCAGACCGTCACCATAGAGTAAATGGCGATCAGCCACCGTCAGGCTGGCGTTTCTAATTTGCGGCAACTGCGGTTCCAGTAACATCGTCGTCAATAGGTCAATGTTGATCATCTCCAGAACGCCATCGCCAGTATGTGATTGAGAGGGATACCACTGGATCAGCACTGGACTACCTTTAATCAATACGCGATCGGTGGTAAGGCGCAAAAGAGCCTGTGGGGCGGGCAAATCGGCCTGAATATCATGAACCGGAACATTGCGATAGCCAAAGATGCTGGAGCAGTAAAGTGTACCGTTTTGTACCAGACCAATAGAACGCACCGTTTGCAGTTTTGCGGCTTGTTTGCGTAGAGGCAAATGAGTGACTGAGCAAGGGAGGCCAATCAACGGAAGTAACATCTCGCGTCCCGCCTGAAGGGGTTGCAATATATTATCCAGCTCTTCAACCGCGTGATTGGCGAAAAGTATCACCCGCTGTTGATTTAAATTACGCTGTGAAATAAATCGCACGCTTAGTGTCGCCACAAGCGTAAAGAGTGCGCAAATTGTACAAACAATCATTCGATTACGGCGATAAGTTTTGATGATCCGTTGTGCTTTTTGCATGCGGGCCGCCCTGTAAGCGTATGGCAACAAACGCCTGACGCAACAGTGGAAGTGTAGTGGGGAAATTTACAGCAGACGAGAAAGCGGGGGAAATTCGCCCATCCGTTGCAGATGGGCGAAAGAAAAGTATTAGTCACACTGGACTTTTATTGCCAGACCACCGCGAGAGGTTTCACGGTACTTGGCGTTCATATCCTTACCGGTTTCGTACATTGTCTCGATGACTTTATCCAGCGAGACGCGCGGAGCACTGGTGCGGCGTAAAGCCATGCGTGCGGCGTTGATCGCCTTCACCGATGCAATAGCATTACGCTCAATGCATGGCACCTGAACCTGACCGGCCACCGGATCGCAGGTCAGACCGAGGTTGTGTTCCATCCCAATTTCCGCTGCCACACAAACCTGTTCCGGGCTACCGCCCAACAATTCAGCCAGGCCTGCGGCGGCCATTGAACAGGCTACGCCGACTTCGCCCTGACAACCCACTTCAGCACCGGAAATAGAAGCGTTCATTTTATACAACGCGCCAATTGCCCCAGCGGCCATAAAATAGCGGGTATAGATATCCGGGCTGACCGATTCAATAAAGTGGTCGTAATAGGCCAACACTGCCGGAACAATGCCGCACGCACCGTTGGTAGGCGCTGTCACCACGCGCCCACCTGCGGCGTTTTCTTCGTTCACTGCCAGCGCAAACATGTTCACCCAGTCGATAACATTCATCGGATCGTTAGACAGTTTATCGCTGGAAACCAGCATCCGGCGCAGGGCAGATGCACGGCGCGGAACACGCAGCGGCCCAGGCAATACGCCTTCGGTATTCATTCCGCGATCGATACACGCCTGCATGGTCTGCCAGACATGCGCGAAATAGTCATCGATCTCTTTCTTACTGTGCAGCGCCAGTTCGTTCTGCATTGCCAGGCCGGAAAGGGAATAGCCAGTTTCATTACAGTACGCCAGCAACTCGGTTGCAGATTTAAACGGATACGGCACACTGACTTCGTTGGTGGCATCGTGACCAAAATGTTCTTCATCGACGATAAAACCGCCGCCGATGGAATAATAAGTTTTGCTGTAAACAACTTTATCGCCATTATACGCGTGGATCTGCATCCCGTTTTCATGCAGCGGCAGGTTGCCGTTATGAAAACGCATCCCATTGTCACGGGGGAAATCCACTTCATGCCGTCCCTGCGCCAGCAGCAGACGTTCGCGCTCTTCTACGTCGCGAATAAAACCGGGAATACTGTCGATATCCACGGTGGCAGGTTCGTTACCTGCAAGACCCATAATAATGGCGATATCGGTATGATGGCCTTTACCCGTCAGCGATAGAGAACCGTAAACGTCCACGGCAACGCGGGTAACGCTATCCAGTAAGCCTTTTTCGACCAGATCATCGACGAACTGTTTACCCGCCTTCATAGGCCCTACAGTATGGGAAGATGAGGGACCAATCCCCACCTTAAACATGTCGAATAGACTAATCACGATAATACTCCTGACAAGGTGACTGGACTTCCAGTAACGAACTAATAACAGCGCATAGTGTAAGAGGGAACGCGGCGATCGGCTTAACTATTCACATGAATTAAACTAATCAAAAACCGCGATTTAACTAATATTGCGATGATTGTCTCAAGTAGTGTTTTGTAGATGTAAAGATAAGTATAGTCAGGGTTTCACACCAATTTGCAGCGCCAGCTCACGAATTATGCCTGCGGTCATTCCCCATACAAAATACTGTTCGTACCAGGAAAGCCATACCCGATGTGAATCGCCACGGCGGTAGATATCTAAAGGGTGATAGCGCCCCAGATGTAATGCCTGAGCGAGCGGCATTTCAAACACAGCAGAGACTTCATCTTCACTGGCGCGATAGGGTAAATCGGGCGGGATAATACCGACGACTGGGGTTACCTGGTAACCCGTTACGCTATCGACGGGCGGCAGCACGCCGATAACTTCAACGGCTGAAGGCGGTATAGCGACTTCTTCTTCGGCTTCGCGTAGCGCGGCGGCGATAACTGACGCGTCGGTGTCATCTACTGCGCCACCTGGAAACGCCACCTGTCCGGCGTGTTTACGCAGGTGAATTGAACGCTGAGTAAGTAACAAACCCGGTTGCGGTCGGCGCACGATGGGGATTAACACAGCAGCCTGACGATGATTTAAGGTTTCCCGGTTAATTTGCGGGCGCAAAAGTTGAAAGCGTGATAAAAAATCATCAAGCGTCAGGCTACGGTATTCCACGTCTTACTTCTCCAGTTGCTTCAGAATACGATTAACTTTATCAAAAGTTTCCTGATATTCCGCCTCTTCCTGGCTATCGGCGACAATACCGCCGCCCGCAGAGCAGTAAATTTGCCCGTTAACCGCGGTCAGGGTGCGGATAGTGATGCTGGTGTCCATATTGCCGCAAAAACTTAAATAGCCAATGCTGCCACACCAGGCGTTGCGTCGCTGAGGTTCCAGTTCGTCGATAATTTCCATTGCCCGTACTTTCGGTGCGCCGGTGATTGAGCCTCCGGGAAAAGCCGCGCGCAGCAGATCGCTGGCATGCAACTGCTCGGGAAGGCGTGCCGTTATGGTGCTGACCAGATGATGCACTGCAGGGAAGGGCTCCACCACGAACAGCTCCGGCACTTTTACCGAACCTGCGACGGCAACACGGCCAATATCATTACGCATTAAATCGACAATCATCAGGTTTTCGGCGCGATCTTTCGGTGAGTTCGCCAGTTTTTCTGCCTGTTTGCTATCTTCCTGAGGATCGGCCAGACGCGGCAGAGTGCCTTTAATCGGACGGGTCTGGATCTCACCATCAGCACAAAGAATAAAACGTTCTGGCGAGAGGCTTAAAATCGCACCTTGCTCCAGGCGCAGGAAGGCACTAAATGGTGCACGGTTGGCCTGGTTGAGTTTAACGAACGCCAGCCACTCATCACCAGAATAGGTAGCTTGAAAACGCTGGGCAAGATTCACCTGGTAACAATCGCCGCTGTGCAGATATTCCTGCACCTGGCGAAATTTCTCGCCATACTGTTCGCGGCTCATATTAGATTGCCAGGCAGAGGTTAGCGTGAAATCACCCTGCGGTGTAATTTGCTGGTTTTCCAGCCACGCCAGACGGGCATTGACATCATTATGACTCAGCAAAGAAACAACCCGGTGCTGGTGGTCGACAATCAACGCCCAGTCGTAGATACCTACCGCCATATCAGGAAGGTTGATATCTCTCAGCGCCAATTCCGGCAGGGACTCAAAACGGCGGCCCAGGTCATAGCCAAATAAACCCAGTGCGCCACCCTGAAATGGCAAATTACCATTATGCAACGGGTGAATGTTTGCATGCTCCAGCGCCTGTTGGAGTACCTTTAACGGGTCATCAGTGGTCGTTGTACGGGTTTCTCCTTCACACACCACGGTTTCATTACCGTGAGTTGTTAAGGTGCAAACGGGGTCTGCCACCACAATATCAAACCGACTATGCGGATGATCGGCATAGCCGGAGTGCAAAAGCATCGCCCACGGCAAGTGGCTTAAGCGGGAGAAATAAAATTCAGCGGCGTCCTGACGCCAGGGTAAAGTAATCACAGCGGGAGATAACGTCTTCATTAGTCCTGACTCTACTGGCTATGTGCCGGGTAGCATGAAATAATTAGCGCCAACAATTTAGCAGGAGTTAACAATGTTTGCAGGTTTACCTTCACTCACCCATGAACAGCAGCAAAAAGCCGTTGAGCGGATTCAGGAATTGATGGCACAGGGGATGAGCAGCGGTCAGGCAATCGCACTGGTAGCCGAAGAGTTACGCGCCAACCATTCCGGCGAACGGATTGTGGCGCGTTTTGAGGATGAAGACGAGTAATACACAATGATCCGTATCGATTTCGTCACGGATGACGTTCTGTATCTTGATACGGATAGCCTCATCGGCTGGGATTTTTCTGGCATGAATTTACATCGCGCTATTTTTGATGGCATGTGTCTGGATGGTGCTCGGTTTAATGATGCGCATCTGCGTAATATCAGTTTCATCACATCCTCCCTTATTGGGGCCGACCTCTCGTCTGCCGCCCTGATGTGTGCCTGGCTAAATCACGCCGATCTGACGAATTGTAATTTTTATCAGTCACGCCCCATTGCTGCTGATTTTAGACATTCACGACTTTGTGGGGCAGATTTTACCGCTGCCGATTTAAGAGGTGCTAATTTCGCTGGGACAGATCTTCAGAATGTTTGTTTCAACGGGGTGCATTATGACAAGCGAACCATTTGGCCTGCAGCGTTTGAACCAAAGAAACGCGGGGCTGTTTTGCTTGATTGAATTCAGCGGTTTTATTGATAACGAGAAAAAAGGACGCTTTTCTAAGATCAATGAAAGCGTCCGGATTGATTTTTAGTGCTGGAGTTTTGACTCACACAAGGGCTTTAAGTTCTTCCTGCATATAAGACGAGAAGTATTCAGGGTTTTTAATCACCACGCGTTCACCAGACTCCATTTTTTTTGCCCAGCCAACCATTTTTTCCGTGAATCCAGGATTCCAGCCTTCCTGTTCAGCTCGCGCAGTAATATCGGTGGCCGTCGCGGGTACACCCAGAGCATGCAAATATTTAAATATTCCCTTCGCCGTACTTTCATTCATAGAGCTGGGGGTTGGTGCTGATATATCCATAGCACTAATGAAATCCAGGGCTTTATCTATTACAGCAGGCATATTCTTGTCCTTAAATTAACCACGTTTTCGATAAGGCTATATATGACATTAAATTGTGCCTAATATCAAAAGGATTATGACAATATCTCATTCGTTAACCTGTTGACATTCAGGTATTTTAAAGGTAGCAGGTCATGGCGGGTTATCTAGTGATGTGCCGAAATTAACAGAGAATCGTAGTACCGTAGCCTGGTTGTTCAGGTAAGTAAGGGCAACAGCGGAAAACAGGTTAGGTTAATTGAGTGATTAACACGTGGTTTAGTTTTTATGATTAATATCGTTTCTTTATAAATAAACTTGAAATCAAAAAAATAAATAATAAAGCCCCCGACTGGGGCACCGTCCATCTAAATTAAGAGCTTAAGCACTGGTCGATTTGTTCATGATCGACCAGTATTTTCGATAATTCTCTTCCGGAATTAAACCGCCGCAATAATCTTAATTTCAACTTTATACTGCGGATTCATCAGTCCCGCTTGCACCGTGCAGCGTACCGGAGCATGACCCGCGACAACCCAGGCATCCCACGCTTTATTCATTGCCGCAAAGTCGTTTTTATCGGCCAGGAAAATGGTGGCATCCAGAATGCTCGACTTATTGCTGCCCTGTTTTTCCAGCACCGCGTCAATTTGCGCCAGTGTATTTGCCGTTTGCTCAAAAGCATCGGCGTCGAGGTTTTCCGGTACGCCAGTGTAGTAGAGCGTGTTGTTGTGGATCACCACATCAGACCAGCGGGCTTCGGCGTCTATACGAACGATAGTCATCATTTTGTCCTCATTATCATTCCATTTTTGTGCTGCAAAGACTGCCACAATGTGAAGTCGCCGTCATCACTTCAACTGGCGAAAAATAGCCTGGCCTGACATAATCCCTGTTCAAATCAACAGGGGGTAGTGTGACGGACGATTTTGCACCAGACGGTCAGTTGGCGAAAGCGATACCAGGCTTTAAGCCGCGTGAACCACAGCGACAGATGGCGGTAGCCGTCACCGGGGCGATAGAAAAAAGCCAACCGCTGGTGGTGGAAGCGGGAACCGGTACGGGCAAAACCTACGCTTACCTTGCCCCTGCGCTGCGGGCGAAAAAGAAAGTCATTATCTCGACTGGCTCGAAAGCATTACAAGATCAACTCTACAGCCGTGATTTGCCTACGGTGTCAAAGGCGCTGAAATACACCGGCAATGTGGCATTGTTGAAAGGACGTTCAAACTACCTCTGCCTCGAACGTCTCGAACAGCAGGCGCTGGCGGGCGGCGATCTGCCGGTACAAATCTTAAGCGATGTGATCCTGCTACGCTCCTGGTCCAATCAAACCGTCGATGGTGATATCAGCACCTGCGTCAGCGTTGCGGAAGATTCTCAGGCATGGCCGCTGGTCACCAGCACTAACGATAACTGCCTCGGCAGCGACTGCCCGATGTATAAAGATTGCTTTGTGGTCAAAGCACGCAAAAAAGCGATGGACGCCGATGTAGTGGTGGTAAACCATCATTTGTTTCTGGCGGATATGGTGGTCAAAGAGAGCGGATTTGGCGAACTGATCCCGGAAGCGGACGTGATGATCTTCGACGAAGCCCATCAGTTGCCGGATATTGCCAGCCAGTACTTTGGTCAGTCACTTTCCAGCCGACAACTGCTCGACCTGGCAAAAGACATCACCATCGCCTATCGCACTGAATTAAAAGACACTCAACAGTTACAAAAGTGCGCCGACCGCCTTGCTCAGAGTGCGCAGGATTTTCGCCTGCAACTCGGTGAGCCGGGTTATCGTGGCAATCTGCGCGAATTGTTAGCCAATCCGCAAATTCAGCGGGCGTTTTTACTGCTCGATGACACGCTTGAACTCTGTTACGACGTGGCGAAATTGTCGCTGGGTCGTTCCGCGTTGCTGGATGCGGCATTTGAACGTGCCACGTTATATCGCACACGTCTGAAGCGGCTGAAAGAGATCAACCAACCGGGCTACAGTTACTGGTACGAATGCACCTCACGTCATTTCACTCTGGCGCTGACGCCGCTCAGCGTGGCGGATAAATTCAAAGAGTTAATGGCACAAAAACCCGGAAGCTGGATTTTTACCTCGGCAACGTTGTCAGTGAATGACGATCTGCATCATTTTACCTCCCGGCTTGGCATCGAACAGGCCGAGTCGTTGCTGTTACCCAGCCCATTTGATTACAGCCGCCAGGCGTTACTCTGTGTGCCGCGTAACCTGCCGCAAACTAATCAACCGGGTTCCGCACGGCAACTGGCAGCAATGTTGCGACCGCTCATCGAAGCCAACAATGGGCGCTGCTTTATGCTTTGCACCTCACACGCCATGATGCGCGATCTGGCCGAGCAGTTCCGTGCCACCATGACGCTTCCCGTTTTGTTGCAGGGTGAAACCAGTAAAGGGCAATTGTTGCAGCAGTTTGTCAGTGCCGGTAACGCGCTTCTTGTCGCAACCAGTAGTTTCTGGGAAGGGGTGGATGTGCGCGGCGATACGCTGTCACTGGTGATTATCGACAAGTTGCCGTTTACCTCGCCGGACGACCCACTACTAAAAGCGCGAATGGAAGATTGTCGTTTGCGCGGTGGCGACCCGTTCGATGAAGTGCAACTGCCAGATGCGGTCATTACTCTCAAACAGGGGGTAGGGCGACTGATTCGCGACGCCGACGATCGCGGTGTGCTGGTGATTTGCGACAATCGGCTGGTGATGCGCCCTTACGGCGCGACGTTCCTCGCCAGCCTGCCGCCTGCGCCGCGCACCCGTGATATAGCCCGTGCGGTTCGTTTCCTTGCGATACCTTCCTCCAGGTAATTTGTGATGGAGTATGGTATGATGCGCGCCTTTTTATTGATCTAAGCACGAAGACCCATGCGAATTCTGGCTATCGATACCGCGACAGAGGCCTGCTCTGTCGCCCTGTGGAATGACGGCACTGTCAACGCTCATTTTGAGCTTTGCCCACGTGAACATACTCAACGAATCTTACCGATGGTGCAGGATATCCTGACCACCAGCGGAACCTCCCTGACTAACATAAACGCATTAGCTTACGGGCGTGGTCCCGGTAGCTTCACCGGTGTGCGTATCGGTATTGGTATTGCACAAGGGCTGGCGCTTGGCGCGGAGCTGCCGATGATTGGCGTCTCCACGCTAATGACCATGGCGCAAGGGGCATGGCGCAAAAATGGCGCGACCCGCGTGCTGGCGGCCATTGACGCGCGAATGGGCGAAGTTTACTGGGCCGAATATCAGCGTGATGAAAATGGTATCTGGCACGGTGAAGAAACCGAAGCTGTACTCAAACCAGAACTCGTTCATGAGCGGATGCAGCAGCTTTCCGGTGAATGGGTGACGGTGGGGACAGGCTGGCAAGCCTGGCCGGATCTCGGTAAAGAGAGCGGGCTGGTTTTGCGCGATGGCGAAGTGTTACTGCCCGCCGCAGAAGATATGCTGCCGATTGCCTGCCAGCTCTTTGCTGAAGGCAAAACGGTGGCAGTGGAACATGCCGAGCCGGTTTATTTGCGTAACAACGTCGCGTGGAAGAAACTTCCGGGCAAAGAATGAATCTTAAGAGTATGCCCTGAGAAAAAAAGGAGTCGCATCATGGCGGTTCAAAAGAATGTTATCAAAGGCATACTGGCAGGTACGTTTGCGCTAATGTTGAGCGGTTGTGTCACTGTGCCGGATGCCATTAAAGGCAGCAGTCCCACGCCGCAACAAGATTTAGTTCGGGTGATGAGCGCGCCGCAATTGTATGTTGGTCAGGAAGCGCGCTTTGGCGGCAAAGTGGTCGCGGTACAAAACCAGCAGGGGAAAACCCGTCTGGAAATTGCCACCGTACCGCTCGATAGCGGAGCCAGGCCGACGCTGGGGGAACCTTCTCGCGGGCGCATTTATGCCGATGTGAACGGTTTTCTTGATCCAGTTGATTTCCGCGGACAACTGGTGACGGTTGTCGGGCCAATCACCGGTACGGTTGACGGTAAAATCGGCAATACACCCTATAAATTTATGGTTATGCAGGTAACGGGCTATAAGCGTTGGCATTTAACCCAGCAGGTGATTATGCCGCCGCAGCCGATTGATCCGTGGTTTTATGGTGGCCGTGGCTGGCCCTATGGCTACGGCGGATGGGGCTGGTATAATCCCGGCCCTGCAAGAGTACAAACAGTTGTAACTGAATAATTGCTTGTTTTTAAAGAAAAAGAAACAGCGGCTGGTCCGCTGTTTCTGCATTCTTAGAGTAAAGATAAAAATAAATAGTGACGCGCTTCGCAACCTTTTCGTTGGGGAATTATCAAGCTGGTATGATGAGTTAATATTATGTTAATAACATGTATATCACTTGGGGTTGCGATGACGACGAACACGCATTTTAGAGGTGAAGAATTGAAGAAGGTTTGGCTTAACCGTTATCCCGCGGATGTTCCGACGGAGATCAACCCTGACCGTTATCAATCTCTGGTAGATATGTTTGAGCAATCGGTCGCGCGCTATGCCGACAAGCCCGCGTTTGTGAATATGGGGGAGGTGATGACCTTCCGCAAACTGGAAGAGCGCAGTCGTGCGTTCGCCGCGTATTTACAACAAGGGCTGGGGCTGAAGAAGGGCGATCGCGTTGCGCTGATGATGCCTAACTTATTGCAATATCCGGTGGCGCTGTTCGGCATTTTGCGCGCCGGGATGATCGTCGTAAATGTCAATCCGTTATATACCCCGCGCGAGCTTGAGCATCAGCTCAACGACAGCGGCGCATCTGCGATTGTCATCGTGTCCAACTTTGCCCATACCTTGGAAAAAGTGGTTGATAAAACCGCTGTCCAGCACGTGATTCTGACACGTATGGGCGATCAGCTTTCTACGGCGAAAGGGACGCTGGTTAACTTCGTTGTTAAATACATCAAGCGTCTGGTGCCGAAATATCATCTGCCAGATGCCATTTCATTTCGTAGCGCTCTGCATAATGGTTACCGGATGCAGTACGTAAAACCTGAACTGGTGCCGGAAGATTTAGCCTTCCTGCAATACACCGGCGGCACCACTGGCGTGGCGAAAGGCGCAATGCTGACTCACCGCAACATGCTGGCAAATCTGGAACAGGTTAACGCGACCTACGGGCCGCTGTTGTATCCGGGTAAAGAGCTGGTGGTGACGGCATTGCCGCTGTATCACATTTTCGCATTGACCATTAACTGCCTGCTGTTTATCGAACTGGGCGGGCAGAATCTGCTTATTACTAACCCACGTGATATTCCGGGGCTGGTGAAAGAGCTGGCGAAATATCCGTTTACCGCGATCACCGGCGTTAACACGTTGTTCAACGCGTTGCTGAACAATAAAGAATTCCAGCAACTGGATTTCTCCAGTCTGCATCTTTCCGCTGGTGGTGGGATGCCTGTTCAGCAAGTGGTGGCAGAACGCTGGGTGAAACTGACCGGACAATATCTGCTGGAAGGTTATGGCCTGACCGAGTGTGCACCGCTGGTCAGCGTTAACCCGTATGATATTGATTATCATAGCGGTAGCATTGGTTTGCCGGTGCCGTCGACCGAAGCCAAGTTGGTTGATGACGACGATAACGAAGTACCGCCGGGTCAACCGGGTGAGCTTTGTGTCAAAGGGCCGCAGGTGATGCTGGGCTACTGGCAGCGTCCGGACGCTACCGATGAAATCATCAAAAATGGCTGGTTACACACCGGCGACATCGCGGTGATGGATGAAGAAGGATTCCTGCGCATTGTCGATCGTAAAAAAGACATGATTCTGGTTTCTGGCTTTAACGTCTACCCCAATGAGATTGAAGATGTGGTCATGCAGCACCCAGGTGTACAGGAAGTGGCGGCTGTTGGCGTACCTTCCGGTTCCAGCGGTGAAGCGGTGAAAATCTTCGTGGTGAAAAAAGACTCGTCACTCACGGAAGAATCACTGGTGACTTTTTGCCGCCGTCAGCTCACAGGCTATAAAGTACCGAAGCTGGTGGAGTTTCGTGATGAGTTACCGAAATCTAACGTCGGAAAAATTTTGCGACGAGAATTACGTGACGAAGCGCGCGGCAAAGTGGACAATAAAGCCTGAGCGTTAAGTCAGTCGTCAGACGCCGGTTAATCCGGCGTTTTTTTTGACGCCCACTAAAGAGAATACAATTTGAATTACCAAATGATTACCACGGACGATGCGCTGGCTTCTTTGTGTGAAGCCGTCCGTGCCTTTCCGGCGATAGCCCTGGATACTGAATTTGTACGTACGCGCACCTATTACCCGCAACTTGGGTTGATTCAACTTTTTGATGGCGAACATCTGGCGCTAATCGATCCACTCGGGATCACCGACTGGTCACCGCTGAAAGCGATCCTGCGCGATCCTTCCATCACCAAATTTCTCCATGCGGGCAGTGAAGATCTGGAAGTGTTCCTCAATGTCTTTGGTGAGTTACCACAACCTCTGATTGACACGCAAATCCTCGCCGCATTCTGTGGACGCCCGATGTCATGGGGCTTTGCCTCTATGGTGGAAGAGTATTCCGGCGTTACGCTCGACAAGAGCGAATCGCGCACCGACTGGCTGGCCAGACCGCTAACCGAGCGTCAATGCGAATACGCGGCGGCGGACGTCTGGTATCTGTTACCGATCGCCGCAAAGCTGATGGTTGAAACGGAAGCCTCTGGTTGGCTACCTGCGGCACTGGATGAATGCCGCCTGATGCAAACGCGTCGTCAGGAGATCGTTGCGCCAGAAGACGCATGGCGTGATATCACCAATGCCTGGCAATTACGCACGCGCCAACTCGCCTGTCTGCAACTGCTAGCCGACTGGCGGCTGCGTAAGGCTCGGGAGCGCGATCTGGCGGTGAACTTTGTCGTGCGTGAAGAGCATTTGTGGTCGGTAGCGCGTTATATGCCGGGCAGTCTGGGCGAGCTGGATAGCCTGGGCTTATCCGGTAGCGAAATCCGCTTCCACGGTAAGACGTTGCTGGCGCTGGTAGAGAAAGCGCAGGCATTGCCAGAAGAGGCCTTGCCGCAGCCGATGCTTAACCTGATGGATATGCCCGGTTATCGCAAAGCGTTTAAAGCGATTAAGTCGCTGATTACTGACGTGAGTGAAACGCACAAGATCAGCGTCGAATTGCTGGCATCGCGTCGGCAAATCAACCAACTGCTGAACTGGCACTGGAAATTAAAACCACAGAATAATTTGCCAGAGCTGATTTCCGGCTGGCGTGGTGCGCTGATGGCGGAAGCATTACACAATTTATTGCAGGAATATCCGCAATAAAACGTGCGTAAGCCGGACAAGGTGCGTTATGCGCTGCATCCGGCTTCGGATAAACTACAAATCCAACACCAGTCGGTTCAAATAAACTGGTTTGACCTTAACGCAAAATAATTTTGCAAATAGCGTCAGTAAATTGTGGCGTGGTGGCATTGCCTTTCATATCCGGTGTTTTTGGCCCGTGAGTAATCACTTCTTCAATCGCTGCCAGGTTTGGTGTCTGGCAATTGTGCAATAAAGAAGGGCAGCATACGATTAAAGTTACCGGGCCGATGTTGTCTAACCATGGGTAAATTGTGCATCAGTGGTGCTTCGATGGCCAGGGGATTGCGCTGCGCTCCTGGTGGGATGTCAGTGAAAATATTGCCAGTGGTCATTTAGCGCAAGTGCTACCGGAATATTACCAGCCAGCGAATGTCTGGGCGGTATATGTATCAAGGCTGGCGATGTCAGCGAAGGTGCGGATAACGGTAGAGTTTTTACGCCAGTATTTTTCCCAACACTATCCGAATTTTTCACTGGGCCAGGCATGAATAACAATTCAATTGTCCAGTTATTGTCAGGTTAAAACCTGATTTTCTCCTTTCTAAGCCGTTGCGGATTGGTTAGCATATTCACCTTTAATCGCGCATGATCCAAAGAGAATTAAAGAGGTTAATGTGTTCGCAGAATATGGGGTTCTGAATTACTGGACCTATCTGGTTGGTGCCATTTTTATCGTGTTGGTGCCAGGGCCGAATACCCTGTTTGTGCTTAAAAATAGCGTCAGCAGTGGAGTGAAAGGCGGTTATCTTGCGGCCTGTGGTGTATTTATCGGTGACGCGGTATTGATGTTTCTGGCGTGGGCTGGTGTCGCAACCTTAATTAAGACCACACCGATATTATTCAATATCGTACGTTATCTTGGCGCGTTTTATTTGCTCTATCTGGGGGGTAAAATTCTTTACGCCACCCTGAAAGGTAAAAATAACGAGGCTAAATCAGATGAGCCACAATATGGTGCCATCTTCAAGCGCGCATTAATTTTGAGTCTGACCAATCCGAAAGCCATTTTGTTCTATGTGTCGTTTTTCGTACAGTTTATTGATGTCAATGCGCCACATACTGGGATTTCATTCTTTATTTTGGCGACAACACTGGAATTGGTAAGCTTCTGTTATTTGAGCTTCCTGATTATTTCAGGTGCATTTGTCACGCAATACATTCGCACCAAGAAGAAACTAGCCAAAGTGGGCAACTCGCTGATTGGTCTGATGTTTGTTGGTTTTGCCGCACGACTGGCGACGCTGCAGTCTTAATGCTTTCAGCCCGCGATGCTGCGGGCTTCCCTCCTGAAATGCATCTGTATTCACCGTTTGATGATGCTAAAAAGTAACCAATAAATGGTATTTAAAATGCAAATTATCAGGCGTACTCTGAAACGGCTGAAATAAATGGTTTTCAGCATATTTACTGAAGGAGGGAAAAGGATGCTGCAAATCCCACAGAACTACATTCATACGCGCTCAACACCTTTCTGGAATAAACAAACTGCGCCTGCCGGAATATTCGAACGTCATCTTGATAAAGGAACGCGTCCGGGTGTTTATCCACGCCTGTCCGTTATGCATGGGGCGGTCAAATATCTCGGCTACGCCGATGAACACAGCGCAGAACCTGATCAGGTGATCCTTATCGAAGCAGGTCAATTCGCGGTGTTCCCGCCAGAAAAGTGGCACAATATTGAAGCCATGACTGACGATACTTATTTCAACATTGACTTCTTCGTTGCTCCTGAAGTCCTGATGGAAGGTGCAAAACAACGGAAAGTCATTCATAGCGGGAAATGAATCATGGGCAAAGCAACGTATACCGTAACCGTCACCAATAACAGTAATGGTGTTTCTGTCGATTACGAAACAGAGACGCCGATGACCTTACTGGTGCCAGAAGTGGCGGCTGAAGTAATAAAAGATCTCGTCAATACCGTGCGTTCATATGACACGGAAAACGAACATGATGTTTGTGGTTGGTAATAATTGCTAATGTCAGATGGCGCTAATTCAGCGCCATCGCAAAAAAAATCCTCTGTGACACACATCACAATTCTTGCTTCTCTTATGTTGTGCTATGCTTTTTATCAGCGACTAACCCGCTAATGCAAAACAGATAAGTGAGGAAACAATGGGCATTCTGTCATGGATTATTTTTGGACTTATTGCCGGTATTCTGGCGAAGTGGATCATGCCTGGTAAAGATGGTGGTGGATTCTTTATGACCATCCTGCTGGGAATTATCGGTGCCGTAGTTGGTGGATGGATCAGTACACTGTTTGGTTTTGGCAAAGTCGATGGCTTTAACTTTGGTAGTTTTGTTGTTGCCGTGATTGGTGCGCTTGTCGTGTTGTTTATCTACAGAAAAGTCAAAAGTTAATGCTGAAAAACACAAAGGCTGCCGACAGGCAGCCTTTGCTATTTTTACCGACGTAGTGTTACCACCATCCCAGCTCGGTGCCAAGAACGACAATAATCGCCACGCCCATCATGATAATCGTTGTTTTTTTCATCTTCATGCCCCTGGGGCCGCATAGCCGCCAATAAAAAACCACGCTAAAAATACGACTGCCGTAATAAAGATTACGACGGGAAAGATAATACCGATTCGCATGTTACCACCAAAGAAAAGGATGTGAATATGCCTCAGGAATGCCTGTCTGAATGCGCGATAAAAGGTGTTTTCTCTTTGTGTTTTTTCTCCTGATACATCGCGATATCGGCAGCGTGCAGGGCACTGTCTGCGTCGGTTGTTTCAGGATCCACTTCAACTATGCCAAGACTGGCACCAGGATAAAACAGCTCAATATCGCCCAAGTGATATTCTCCACGTATTTGCTGTTGAATACGCTCACGCAGTGACGGGATATCCGCGTTTTCATTAACCAGAGATACGACTAAAAATTCATCGCCGCCGAGACGACCAATAATCTCGCCATTTTGATGCAGCTTATTGAGGCGCTCACCAACCTGAATAAGAAACAGATCGCCGCTATTGTGGCCAAAACGGTCATTGATTAGTTTGAAGTTATCCAGGTCGATAAAGGCAATCATGGCTTTACGCTTCAGATGCCGGGCAAGAGAAAACAGCGTCTTCAGGTTATCAAAAATCGCCCGCCGATTAGGTAGCCCAGTTAAAGAGTCAGTATACGACTGCGCAATCAAAGCGGCATTGGCTTCACGTAATTGCTCAACCAGCGCCTCTTTTTGAATATATTGTGCAATCAGCCCGGCGAATAACTGTAAAACCTGCTCTGCGCGCTCACTCCACGGACGCTTCTCGCTGCTGGCGGCGCAAAGCGTGCCATAGAATGAACCATCCGGTAAGTGAACCGGCGTGCTCAGGAATGTCGTGATGCCGAGATTGCGGGCTGCGATGCAGTCACCCCAACGATCGGGAACTTCATCGCTGAAAAAACAGTTTTCATCAATGGCGCGTTTGCACAACGAGTAATCCCACGAGACAGTAAAATTCTCCGGAATGTGCATTTTCTGGCTATTACGGGCGAACAGAATATGTTGCAGGCGCGCGTCAATATCCACTTTTGTCAGATAAGTCGACTCCATGTCGGTGACCATTTCCAGCATCTCCAGAAGCTGCCGAACCAGACTTTCGAGAGAATGTTCTGAGGCGAGTGACTGCGAAACGCGGGCAATGATCTGATCTGACACGAAAGAACTCCAGGATGCTGCGGGTAAAATGCTGATTATTTAATCTTTACAGGCATGATAAAACATCATCAACGAAGATGAAACTAGCTGTAATATATTTTAAGTGAATGTAAAAGAAATAGTGCTGCAAAACAAAACGATACCGCGATATTCTAAGGCGTAGATAAATGTGCGGGATCAATATATGAAAATTCTCAGTTTTGCTCTGCCTTGCCTGCTAATTCTGGCAGGGTGTTCAACTACTTCTCAGCCGGATGCGCCAAAACCGCCGCAGGTTGGCATGGCGAATCCGGCTTCGGTCTACTGTCAGCAGAAAGGCGGTACGCTCATTCCGGTGCAGACACCGCAAGGGGTCAGTAACAATTGCAAATTGCCGGGTGGTGAAACGATTGATGAATGGGCGTTATGGCGGCGGGATCATCCGGCTGGTGAAAAATAACAGCCGGATGCCATGCTAAAATCACAAGCTGCGTAGCCAGTCGGCCAGGACCAGTGCATGGTTTTGCGTGGTATTTTTTGCCGAGTAGAGCAGGGTCAGCGGCTGTTTTTGAGCGATTTCCACCAGCCGTTTCCCTTCCGACTCGTGTTGCGCCAGTTCAGCAAGATATTGTTCGCGAAAGGTTTTAAAATCGACCACTTCTCCGTGAAAGGCTTTGCGCAACTCTGTTGATGGTGTGATCTCTTTATCCCACTCATCAAGTGCTAAATCAGTTTTTTTGATACCACGCGGCCAGAGGCGGTCGACCAGTACGCGATAACCATCGCTCTGTTCAGCCGGATCATAAACGCGTTTACACTGAATATTCATCGTGTTTGTTCTCCCTTTCACGCATGATTTACCACGTCACTATAGCACTTTGTGGCTGTTGGTTTTTTGTTGTGCCAGTTTTGAGTTCGAAAACAGTCTACTGTTTCCCGATGATCAGAGAGACCAGTCCCGCGGCAATAAGCGGGCCGACCGGTACACCGCGAAACAGTGCCACACCTAAAATTGTGCCTACCAGCAGCCCGGCGACCAGTTGCGGCTGGCTGCCCATTAACGTCACGCCGCGTCCGCCAAGCCAGGAGACAATCACTCCCACGGCAATCGCTACCAGCGATTTCCAGTTCAGAAACGAGTGAATCAGTGTCGAGGGGGGCAGTGTTCCGCTGGCAATAGGGGCCATTACGCCAATGGTCAGAATGATTATCCCGATACTCAGTCCCTGTTTCTCGATCCACGGAAAAAAGGTGCTTAACGGTGTGACGCGGACAATGATCAACACCAGAATTGAAACGGCGACAGTGGTGTTGTGGCTGATAAAGCCCAGCGCAGCTAAGCCGAGCAGGATCAGCAAAGTGACATCAAACATCGTGGTTTCCTTGCCAAAAAATAATAACCCGCCTACTTTACGCCTGCTGCTGAAAGGAAGCAGAAAAAAATTACGTGTTATGCATAAAAAATCAGGCAAATTGTCATCAAATTGCCACTTGTACACGCTAACAATAACGTGAAAACAGGTATCTTCTGGGGGAAAACCATGAACGATCAAATGCTCGTTGAGACACTGATTATCACGTCATCGTTTTTTGCCATTGCAGTTGTGTTAGTACTGTCCGTTCTGCTTATTGAACGGACCAGCTAGTTACGCAGTACGGCGGAATTTGACCAGTTCTGGTTGCGCAATGCGCAAGTAATCTGTGGTGTTCAGAATTACAGATTTATCCAGCATGCCTGCGTTGAAGGCAATCTCATCGAATCGCTCAAAGAGTAGTGGGTCGGCAACCAGTTTGAGTTTTGGGTGGAAGCTGAAGGGGGGGATAGCGCCAAAGACACAGCCTGTCAGTTCATCGACTTCCGCCGGGCTGGCCAGCGAAGCGCGTAGCCCACCGATGTGACTGGCGAGTTTACTAAGATCAGCCTGTTGATCGGCTGCGAGGATCGCCAGAACATGCTGATTTACGCCATTACCTTTGACTTTACACACCAGTGCTTTAGCACCCTGACCCAAAGCGGTGCCACGAATTTCTGACACCGCTTCGCATTTACCTACCGCTTCGTGGGTAACGATGCGGAAGTTAGCACCTTCTTGTGATAATAAAGCGATTAACCGCTGATGCGTCACGCTTCCTTTAGTCATTTCAGTCATTTCACGCTCCTGGAATTATAACCAAATAACCACAGAAGATTATCATGAACGGCTGTTTTTGTTCTGCTTATTGACATATAAACGTTCATCAGAAGCTTTATACGCATCATGTAACGTATCGTTTTCTTTCATCGCGTAAATACCTGAAGAGAAGCCGATCTCTTTCTTCGGTGCGATATGTTGCAGGCGTTTTTCGATACGTTCAGGCAGTTGCGCGGCAATTTGCGGCGTCGAATCGACCAGAATGATGCAAAATTCATCGCCACCGAGACGGATGGCATAATCGCTTTTACGAATCGACTGCTTAATCGCCTGGGCTAATAATGTAATCGCTAAATCGCCCTCCTGATGACCAAGGGTGTCATTAATTTGCTTTAACTTGTCCATGTCAATTGCAATAAACATGACAGAAGAACCGGATTGCACCAGTTTCTGCAAACGCTGCTCCAGTTCAGGCGTTAATATTTTGCGATTATACAGTCCGGTCATCGCATCACTGATATTTTCGCGCGTCACGTTCTGGTACAAGCGGAAGTGCATCCGGACCATATTCAGCAAAATTAACGCTGTCAAAATCCAGAACAGAACGCTTTTCCACGAAGACGTGATAAAGTAAAGAATATCAATGGATAACGAAACGCGAATACCGCCAGGTAAGTCGTGGACGTAACTGACATACTGAAACAGGTTATCTTCGCTCTGGTTGATAATAATGTCCCGTCCCGAATCTGTATCGGTTAGCGTGACATTAAGAAAACGCCAGAGGAGAGGGCGATCATGAGTGTAAAAGATATTTCGTAGATTATTCTTATTAATATCCAGCAGTACAATACCTTTTAACTGCCTTGCAACATAAACCGGTGTCAGCAAACTCATCACGTTCTGTTTAGTACGCTGATCCTGGTAAATGCTCGATAACACAGTACGTCCGGTAAACACTTTTTCAATATCTTTACGATCAATGCCAATGCTTCCTGATTGCAGGAAGGACCAGTTATTCATCGCGAAGTATTCAACATTGACTGGCTCATAAAAATAGACATAGCGGTCATTGAGATCAAGATAATAGTGAAATTTCTCTTCGGCCATGCCAAGACCGGAACCATAATCATCCTGATGGCGGTTGCCTTCAACTGCCTGATCAAATGCCGGTAAGAGCGCCGCAGCTTCCACAATCGTGTCGCAGTCAGTGGATGCAGTCTGCAATGTTCCGTGTAAACCCGCGTAAGTATGGGCTGTCAGGTTTAAGCCATGGGTATTGTTGGCAGATTCAAAAGCTTCACAGATGGCACGTCGCTGTTCTGGCGACACCTCAGACTGTTTCGCAGCAAGCGCGCGCATTACATGTGCGGCGATACTCTGATTTTGATACTTGTCGTAGAGAAAGGAGGAATCTGCTTTCTGGACGATATAGCGCAAATAAGCACTCATTGCCCTGTCGCTGGCGACAAGTTCAAAAATAAGGAAGGAAGATGTCAGCACAATGACACTTGCGGCGATAAAATGCCGGAGCATTCTATGGTGCAATTTCATGATAAATGGCACTCCTTCGGTTAGTGAAACGAGAAAACCAGATAAAGTTCGATTGCGGCCTGGTACAGGGGCGCTAATTATACTCATCTCTGCGCCGCTGGGGAGGGGAAATTTAGGGGTATTGATAATAAATTGTATGCCAAAGCCACGCAAAACGCATGGCTGTGAATAATTTTGCACTCAAATATAATGAATAATCACTTTGTTGCCACCATCATTTTTCGCTTCTCGTAACGCTTTATCAGCTTCCGTCATGACAAGCGAGATATTACGCGTGTCGCCAGTGGAAAAAACACAGCCAATGCTGATGGTCATTTGTTCAGGGACATTATATCTATTACTAAAACCGGTCAGTAGTTCGACATTTTTACGCACCCGATCGGCGATAATTTTTGCCTGGGCAGCATTCAATTCGGTAAATAGTAAACCGAACTCTTCACCTTCCAGACGCGCGAAGATGTCATCGGGGCGGATACTTTGCTGGATAATATCGACAATTGAAACCAGAACTTTATCGCCCACATGATGACCCCACTGAGCATTTATGCGTTTGAACTGGTTAATATCTACCAGCATGATACAAAAATCCTTCACAACAGGGCGAGAGAGTAATGACTCTACACTGTTGAAAAAGTGACGGCGGTTATAAATATTGGTCAGTACATCATAAACCGCCAGTTTACTGGCAAGTTGTAGTTCCTGAAAAATGTTATAAATCAGGAAAGAAACCACAAACAGTTTACTGGAAACCTCAATACCGCGGCTGATATACCAGATGGTGTAATTATATTCATCCAGAGTCAGTAGCAACAAGTTACAACAGAGTGAGGCCAGACATAATAACGCGATTGACGGCCAAAGTTCGCTCGCTAAACCTGTCCGTGTGATAATAAAAAATAGTAAACATGCCCACAGACAAACCAGAATCTTGGTGTAGTTAATACCCCAACTCGCAGTATTATTATTCGGGCAGTAATCTACGACATATAAGGCATAGTCAGGATTATAACTGCTCAGGTTGTGCGCCAGTAATGGAAACAACATAAAAGGTATTAGTGCCAGCAACAGGATGCAGGTTTTTTTCTTGTTGTTTGTCAGAATGCTGTTTCGGTCATAACAGAAAAGAGCCAGCGATGCTAAGCTAATAAAACTTAGTTGGCGAAAAAGATAGAAAATGGAAACGTCATTCGATTTCGTCTGGATCAGCGTACTATCGCTGATAGGCTTGTGAATAATAACGATCGTTTCAGTTAAATAGACAAGGCCACTTAAAAAAGCAAGACTTAAAATTAGGGTTGGGAAAATATCTCGATTAGTAAAATACTTCATTAACATGAAAAGGAAAATGACGGCGTTAAGGAAAAATAAAGCCACAACGACCATCAGGTAGTTCATCTGAGGGATGAGCTTTATATTGGCGTTTTCATTATATAAGGTGGTAATGCAAAATAAAATTAATGTCAATAGTAAGCTGAAAATAAAAAAGCTGTGTGCTTTTAATTTTTGTGTACCCATGGGAACCATAAAAAAGGAGAGCAATCTGAGTAGTCGATTTTATTGATTGCAGAGAAATGGAGTTTTGACCGGGATCAATTATCATTATCAGTAAAAAAGAATTAAAGTATAGCATTGAGAAAAGCGTGCTAACAGAATCATTTTTCCGAATGATTGTTTCATGAAACTAAGTTCTGTAAAGGTTACGCTGTTATATTTAAGTTGTTTGTAAGCTAATGTAGATAATAAATAACTGTATTTACAATTAACTAAAAATCAGCCAGGGAATAATGACCTGGCTGATGGTTTTAGTCTTTAGTAGTTGCATTTTGTTTATGAAATAGTTCGCGAAACACCGGATAAATATCATCCTGATCGCGGATATGCTGCATCGCAAAGTTTTCGAATGTAGATTGCAGATGCTCATATTCCCGCCACAATGTCTGATGAGCGCGACGGGTAATTTCGATATAGCTGTAATAACGAACAACGGGCAACAATTTTTTCGCCAGAATTTCATGGCAAAGCGGAGAGTCATCGGCCCAGTTATCACCGTCCGACGCCTGCGCGGCATAAATATTCCATTGTGCCGGGTTATAACGCTCTTTCACCACCTCATCCATCAGTTTCAGAGCGCTGGAAACAATGGTGCCACCCGTTTCCTGCGAGTAGAAAAACTCATGTTCATCGACTTCTTTCGCCTGGGTATGGTGGCGGATGTAAACGACCTCCACGTTCTTGTAAGTTCTGCTCAGGAACAGATACAGCAAAATATAAAAACGTTTGGCCATATCTTTGGTGGATTGATCCATTGAACCAGAAACGTCCATCAGACAAAACATTACCGCCTGACTGGAGGGATCGGGTCGTTTTTCGTAGTTCTTATAACGTAAATCGAAGGTGTCGATGAACGGAACGCGTTCAATTTTGGCGCGTAATTCGGCAATCTCTTTGCGTAGCCGTTCCTCTTCCAGCAATTGCGCAGGTTCACTGTTGCTGATGATTGCCAAATCTTCTTCCAGAGCATGAAGTTCCCGCCGTTTACCTGCGGTCATCGCGGTACGTCTCGCCAGTGAGTTTTGCAATGAACGCACCACGCTGATATTGGCCGGAACGCCGTTAGCGGTATAACCCGCCCGATGCGTTTTAAACTCGGTCAATTGGCGTTGCTGGTTCTGTTTTAAATTCGGTAAGGCTAAATCTTCAAACAGCAGGTCGAGATATTCGTCTTTCGAAATCTGGAAGACAAATTCATCCTGACCTTCACCGTCCTGACTAGCCTGGCCCTGACCACTACCGGAACCGCCGCTGCCGCCCTGGGGACGTTCAATGCGATCGTTCTGGATGAAATGGTCGTTACCCGGGTGAACGCGATGGCGCAGGCCGCCACGCCCCTGATGAAACATCGGTTCGCTAATATCTTCCGTTGGAATGGAGACGGACTCGCCGCTGTCGACGTCAGTCACCGAACGCTTATTAATGGCCTCGGAGATCGACTGTTTAATTTGCGCTTTATAACGGCGTAAAAAACGCTGGCGATTCACCATGCTTTTGTTTTTGCCGTTCAGACGCCGGTCAATAAACCAGGTCATATGCCCCCCGTACTGCATTTGCCAACTGTATGCTGCACCTGTATTGCCGGACACGCTTCGCTTATCCGGCCTACGGTTCGCTGTCGTTGTAGGCCCATGAGCATGTGCTCCGGGCCATGGTTGTTAAGAGGATTTACGTACGCGCAAATACCATTCGCACAGTAAACGCACCTGTTTACGGGTGTAGCCTTTCTCCATCATACGGTCGACAAAATCGTCGTGTTTCTTCTGCTCGTCGGTTGAGGTTTTAGCGTTAAACGAAATGACTGGCAGTAATTCTTCGGTATTGGAAAACATTTTTTTCTCAATAACCGTGCGCAGTTTTTCATAACTGGTCCAGTTCGGATTGCGTCCGCTGTTATTTGCTCTGGCGCGCAGCACGAAGTTGACAATCTCGTTACGGAAATCTTTCGGATTGCTGATCCCCGCTGGTTTTTCGATTTTCTCCAGCTCGGCGTTCAGCGACTCGCGATCAAACAACTGACCGGTATCCGGGTCGCGATACTCCTGATCCTGGATCCAGAAATCCGCATAGGTGACATAACGATCGAAAATGTTCTGTCCATATTCGGAATAAGACTCCAGATAAGCCGTCTGGATCTCTTTGCCGATAAACTCGGCATATTTCGGGATCAGATAACCTTTCAGGAACTCCAGATAGCGTTCTGCCTGCTCTTGCGGGAACTGCTCGCGCTCAATCTGCTGTTCAAGAACGTAGAACAGATGGACCGGGTTAGCTGCCACTTCCACGTGATCGAAGTTGAACACGCGAGAGAGGATCTTAAACGCAAAACGAGTGGACAGACCGTTCATCCCTTCATCGACGCCCGCGTAATCCCGATACTCCTGATACGATTTGGCTTTCGGATCGGTATCTTTTAGACTTTCGCCATCATAAACGCGCATCTTTGAATAAATGCTGGAGTTTTCTGGCTCTTTCAGACGCGAAAGAATGGAAAAACGTGACAGAGTTTCCAGCGTGCCAGGTGCGCATGGTGCGTGAGTCAGTTCACTATGATTAAGTAATTTCTCGTAGATTTTAATCTCTTCGGAAATGCGCAAGCAGTACGGCACCTTCACGATATAGACACGGTCGAGGAAGGCCTCGTTGTTTTTATTGTTACGGAAAGTGACCCATTCGGATTCGTTCGAGTGGGCGAGAATAATCCCGTTGAACGGCAGGGCGGAGATACCTTCCGTCCCGTTGTAGTTGCCTTCCTGGGTGGCGGTCAACAGAGGATGCAGCACTTTAATCGGTGCTTTAAACATCTCGACAAATTCCATGATCCCCTGGTTGGCGCGGCACAGCGCACCGGAATAACCATAGGCATCTGGATCGTTCTGCGCGTAGTGTTCGAGCTTACGAATATCGACTTTCCCTACCAGCGCTGAGATATCCTGGTTGTTCTCATCGCCGGGCTCCGTTTTAGCGATGGCAATTTGTTGTAGAATCGACGGCCAGACCTTCACAACCCGAAATTTAGTGATATCGCCACCAAATTCATGCAGGCGCTTCGCGGCCCACGGCGACATGATAGTGCCGAGGTAGCGGCGCGGAATGCCGTACTCTTTTTCGAGGATCTGCGCATCTTCCTGTGGATTGAACAGACAGAACGGATGATCGTTGACCGGGCTGCGCTCACCATTGGCGCTCAATACATAAATAGGCACGAGTTGCATTAATGATTTCAGTCGCTCCGCAAGCGACGATTTCCCCCCACCCACAGGCCCCAGCAGATACAGAATTTGTTTCTTCTCTTCCAGCCCCTGAGCCGCGTGTTTCAGATAAGAGACAATCTGTTCAATCGCGTCTTCCATGCCGTAAAACTCTTCAAACGCCGGATAACGTGCGATGACCCGGTTCGAGAAGAGTCGAGAAAGTCTGGGTTCCTGGGCTGTATCGACCATGACAGGCTCACCAATAGCCATCAGTAGCCGCTCAGCCGCGTTGGCATAAGCACTGCGATCTTGCCGACAAGTGGTAAGAAACTCCTGCAGTGTGAACTCTTCGTCCTTGGCAGCTTCATATCGCTGGCGATAGTGATCGAATATATTCATGGTATGCCGTCCTTTCGTTTTTTAGCACAGGTTAAGAGCCGTTCATATGAATAGTAGAGGCTCCCGGAAGAGGTAAACTGAACGACGTCTCTTGCTAAAACACAGCAACTCTCATGCCATCTTACCGACTGCGAGAAGAACGTGCCCGGTGATACACCTTCAAAATTAAGCGTAGATGGCAAATGGAAAACTTGCCTGCACGGCTTTCTGGATTTCAATGGCATATCAACAACTCACCCATAAAAATTGCATAACTAATGTAAAGAATATTGCCGTCGGTAATGCAAAATTCATTCAGGTGTAAGCCTGATGTCACCAGCGTCAGGAAAATTAAACAGTTACCTTTAGAAATGAAAATGTAAAAAGGTTGGGTTTCCATGTATTGACGGGTAAACTTTGTCGCCCGCTAAACATTTGTTTAAGGAATGATTAATTGTGACCAAACTCAAACTTCTGGCACTTGGAGTGCTTATCGCAACGTCTGCAGGCGTAGCACACGCTGAAGGTAAATTTTCCCTGGGCGCAGGCGTAGGTGTCGTTGAACACCCTTATAAAGATTACGATACCGATGTTTACCCAGTACCGGTAATCAACTATGAAGGCGATAACTTCTGGTTCCGTGGCTTAGGTGGTGGTTACTACCTGTGGAACGATGCAACGGATAAACTTTCGATTACCGCTTACTGGTCGCCGCTCTACTTCAAAGCTAAAGACAGTGGCAACCACCAGATGCGCCACCTGGATGACCGTAAGAGCACTATGATGGCCGGTCTGTCCTACGCTCACTTTACCCAGTACGGTTATCTGCGTACCTCTCTGGCAGCCGACACACTGGATAACAGCAACGGTATCGTCTGGGATACGGCCTGGTTGTACCGTTACACTAACGGTGGTCTGACTCTGACCCCGGGTATCGGTGTGCAGTGGAACAGCGAAAACCATAACGAATACTATTATGGCGTATCGCGTAAAGAGTCTGCGCGCAGCGGTCTGCGTGGCTATAACCCGAATGATAGCTGGAGTCCGTATCTGGAACTGAGCGCCAACTACAACTTCATGGGCGACTGGAGCATTTACGGTACTGCGCGCTACACCCGTCTGTCCGATGAAGTTACCGATAGCCCGATGGTTGATAAGTCCTGGACAGGTCTGATTTCGACCGGGATCACCTACAAATTCTGATAGTGCATCTTTCCAGGGCATTTTGTGCATAAAAACAGGGCGTCACGCCCTGTTTTGCATTACGGTGGTGCGTAACCTGGGAGGAAACAATGCAACAAAAAATGATTCAGTTTAGTGATGGGGACTCAGTGCCAGCCATAGGGCAGGGAACATGGTTTATGGGCGAAGATGTCAGTCAGCGCAAAACAGAAGTCGCTGCACTGCGCGCGGGCATTGAACTCGGTTTAACCCTCATTGATACCGCCGAAATGTATGCGGACGGTGGTGCTGAAAAGGTAGTTGGTGAAGCATTAACTGGCCTGCGTGATAAGGCCTTTCTCGTCTCTAAGGTCTATCCGTGGAATGCTGGCGGACAAAAAGCGATTAATGCCTGCGAAGCCAGCTTACGCCGTCTTAATACCGATTATCTCGATCTTTATTTATTACACTGGTCTGGCAGTTTCGCTTTTGAAGAAACTGTTGCCGCGATGGAAAAATTGATCGCCCAGGGCAAAATCCGCCGCTGGGGCGTTTCTAATCTTGATTATGCCGATATGCAGGAGCTCTGGCAGGTGCCGGGGGGAAATCAGTGTGCGACTAATCAGGTGCTTTATCATCTTGGCTCACGGGGTATTGAGTTCGATTTACTTCCCTGGTGCCAGCAACAGCAGATGCCGGTGATGGCTTACAGCCCGTTAGCCCAGGCTGGGCGGTTGCGCAATGGACTGCTAAAAAACGCGGTCGTCAACGAAATCGCACATGCCCACAATGTCAGCGCGGCGCAAGTTCTGCTGGCGTGGGTAATCAGCCATCAAGGCGTGATGGCGATTCCAAAAGCGGCAACTATCGCGCATGTTCAACAAAATGCGGCTGTGCTGGAGATTGTGCTTTCGCCAGAAGAATTAGCGATGTTGGACAAAGCGTATCCGGCACCAAAAGTAAAAACTGCGCTGGATATGGTGTGATGCTGAGCAGTGCCGGATACATCGCATCCGGCACACAAAACTAGCGCAGATTAGCGTTTGGCAACGCGGATGGATTGTGCCAGACGAGAGGGCATATCTTTGGACGTTTTTTGTGCTTCAGAGGCGTAAGCGGTTTCTACGCAGACAAAGGTTTTGTAGCCGTCATCTGGCATATCGCCCATGCTGACTGAAAGCGCCGGACCTGGATTCCAGCCAACAACGTTCAGATGATGCTGGTGACCAACGGTAATAATGCGATTCAACGCTTCGTCATTAATCACACTACAATCTTGCGGATTCAGATACACGCGATCGGTACGATCCGGGAATGTCTGAATCCCCCCGGTCAAAGTGCCTTCTTTCGCGTCATTGACTTTATCAATGAAGCGATCTCCCAGGCCACTGACGCTCACCTTAGCAATATCACCCACGTTAAAGTAGGTATGCAGGGCAGAGGTGGTTTCAAATTCGCCGTGCGCTTCAAGATCAATTTCACAAGTCTTACCCACGCGGAAATGCGCTAACAGCGTAAAGTCGTGCGGCCAGTATTTTTTCGTCTCGTCGCTTTGTGTCAGTTCAAAAGTCAGCGCTACGCCATCGGCATCTTCACTGTGCGATTTCAGCGTCCACGGCAGAATGCGGGCAAAACCGTGAGCAGGCAGACCTTGCTGTGCTGCCGGACCAAACCACGGCCAACAAACCGGCACGCCGCCGCGAATGGCGACGCCATTTTTAAACGGCGTGTTATTACTCAACCACAGAACGTCTTCTTCACCTGCAGGTTTCCAGGAGAGAAGGTGTGCGCCCTGTAATGCAAAAGAGGCTTTTACCTGGGGATGATCGACCACAATAAGGTTCAGTTCATCCAGTTTACGACGGGAGAGGACAGGGGAAATTTGTTCGATGACCGGAAGGGCAAAAATTTTCTTAATCATGACGCAGTCCTTTAACTTCATTTCATCAGGTAAAAAAAAGAGCGACCGAAGTCGCTCTTTTTAGATCACAGAGTCATCTCAACTTATTTGGAGATGTGAGCGATCAGATCCAGAACTTTGTTGGAGTAACCGGTTTCGTTGTCGTACCAGGATACCAGTTTCACGAAGTTGTCGTTCAGAGCGATACCCGCTTTAGCATCGAACACGGAAGTGCAAACTTCGCCGTTGAAATCGGTAGATACTACGTCATCTTCGGTGTAGCCCAGAACGCCTTTCATTTCGCCTTCAGCAGCAGCTTTAACGGCAGCTTTGATCTGCTCGTAAGTTGCAGCTTTTTCCAGACGAACGGTCAGGTCAACGACGGATACGTTCGGAGTCGGAACACGGAACGCCATACCAGTCAGTTTGCCATTCAGTTCTGGCAGTACTTTACCTACAGCTTTAGCAGCACCGGTAGAGGACGGGATGATGTTCTGGGAAGCGCCACGGCCGCCGCGCCAGTCTTTGTGAGACGGGCCGTCAACGGTTTTTTGAGTAGCGGTAGTAGCGTGAACGGTGGTCATCAGACCTTCGATGATGCCGAAGTTATCGTTGATAACTTTAGCCAGCGGAGCCAGGCAGTTGGTGGTGCAGGAAGCGTTAGAAACGATGTCCTGGCCAGCATATTTGTCGAAGTTAGCGCCTTTAACGAACATCGGAGTGTTGTCTTTAGACGGACCAGTCATAACCACTTTTTTCGCACCAGCGGTGATGTGTTTACGAGCAGTTTCGTCAGTCAGGAACAGACCAGTTGCTTCAGCGACAACGTCAACACCAACTTCGTCCCATTTCAGGTTAGCCGGATCACGTTCAGCGGTAACACGGATTTTTTTACCGTTTACGATCAGATGACCGTCTTTCACTTCAACGGTGCCGTCGAAACGACCGTGAGTGGAGTCATATTTCAGCATGTATGCCATGTAATCAGCGTCTAACAGGTCGTTGATTGCAACGATCTCAATGTCAGAACGTTTCTGAGCAGCACGGAAAACAATGCGACCGATACGGCCAAAACCGTTGATACCTACTTTGATAGTCATATATTCCACCAGCTATTTGTTAGTGAATAAAAGGTTGCCTGTAAAATTACAAAAACCTTACGCAGCGTCAAGCGGAATCGTGTCAATCATTGCGACAAATCAATCCTGTGCCTTGGCATTACACGACTGACTCGCCTCACTCTTCCTTTGGGCTTGAAACCACATGAGGGCGGCGCCCAGAATTTTAAAGGGCAATTATGATAAAAATGTGATTTTCATCACGATTTAGGTGCAGCTATTTCGTCGAGATCAAGTTTAGGACAAAATTTTGCCAGTAGGTGTTAATGTTTTGTTAGAATAAGTCACGTAATGTGAGCGTGATTAAAGTGAGATGTGAGAAAATGGCTAACAAACCTTCGGCAGAAGAACTGAAAAAAAATTTGTCCGAGATGCAGTTTTACGTGACTCAGAATCACGGGACGGAGCCGCCATTCACTGGACGTTTACTGCATAACAAGCGCGGCGGTGTTTACCACTGTTTGATTTGCGATGCACCTCTGTTTCACTCCCAAACCAAGTATGATTCAGGCTGTGGCTGGCCCAGTTTTTATGAGCCGGTGAGTGAAGATTCGATCCGTTATATCAAAGACTTGTCACATGGTATGCAGCGGATAGAAATTCGTTGCGGAAACTGTGATGCCCATCTGGGGCACGTCTTTCCCGACGGCCCGCAACCCACAGGCGAACGTTATTGTGTTAACTCGGCATCATTGCGCTTTACTGATGACGAAAATGGCGAAGAAATCAACGGTTGAAAAAACGATTCAGCAACTTATTCCACAGGAGCGGGAAAATTATGGATCTTGATGAAATAATCAACAGCATGACGCCTGAGGTTTACCAGCGTTTATCGACTGCCGTTGAACTGGGAAAATGGCCAGATGGTGTTGCGCTGACTGAAGAACAAAAAGAGAACTGCCTGCAACTGGTGATGTTATGGCAGGCCCGAAACAATACCGATGCGCAGCATATGACAATCGACACTAACGGTCAGATGGTCATGAAGAGCAAACAACAGTTGAAAGAAGATTTTGGTATCTCGGCAAAGCCGATAGCCATGTTTAAGTAAGAGATTTGTTCCCTTTATCAGACGTTTATGAAGAGAGGGATAATCTTTACTGTTACGAGTTGATTGTTTGATTTAACTACGAGCACGCCAGATGCGCCGTTGATGTGTCTTATCTGGCCTACAACGTCAGTACTGAATCGTAGGCCAGCAAAATTATCCCTGCGTCTCTTCCCAGTCCGCCAGCGTGTACAGTGTTGCTCCAGCCGCTGACATCTCCATAAATGCGTGTGCACTGTCCTGCGGCTGAATATTTACGCCACGACAGCCATCGGTAATCACGCTCACGCTATAACCTAACTGCAACGCGTCCAGCACGGTAAACTTCACACAATAGTCAGTAGCCAGCCCCATAACGATCAATTCATTGATTTCATGGTCGCGTAACCAGCCATCGAGCGCGGTTTTCTGCCGACGTCCGTTATCAAAAAAAGCACTGTAACTGTCAACTAAAGGGTTTTCGCCTTTATGGAACACTGCTGCGATCGCATTTTGATTGAGTAACGGATGTAATTGCGCGCCTTCACTGCTCTGCACGCAGTGTTCAGGCCAGAATGTTTGCGGCAAACCGTCGAGCGTCCCCTGGCTGTATGGCTCCACCTGATGCTGGCTGGCAAAACTGCCGTGATTAGCCGGATGCCAGTCCTGACTGGCGATAACTGGTTCACCGCGCAACTGACACCAGTCAATCAAGCGGTTAGCGACATCCACAGTGCTGTCACCTTCTGGCACGGCGAGCGCGCCACCGGCACAGAAATCATTTTGTAAATCGACCAGTAACAGGGCGCGATGGGGCATTGCAATCTCCTTGTATCTTGAAAATTGGTTAATATAACAGCGATTAGATTTGGCAATGTGTATGCAGCCAGTTGTCTCCTGGGGTTTATAGCCCGTGATTAAGCGTTTGGCGCATACACTGAGCCACTCATCTGAAACCCGAACAAGACAGTTGCTTAATCATCCGGCGTCAGCTCGCCGCGTAGGTTTTGGCTCATAGCCTTGCGAATGGTTTCAGTATCCAGTCCCTGGCTAAGTAGATAGTGCAGCTTGGTGAGAGTGGCTTCCACAGTCATATCCGCGCCGCCAATAACGCCGGCGTGGGCGAGGGCGTTACCGGTGGCATATCCCCCCATATTCACTTTACCGGACATACATTGCGTCAGATTAACCACCACGATACCGCGATCGCTGGCCTCCTGTAATTCTTGCAGGAAAGCTTTGTTTTGCGGCGCATTACCCACGCCGTAAGAGCGAAGAATCAACGCCCTAACCGGTTGGCGCAGGAAATTACGCACAACATCGGCAGAGATCCCCGGATAAATTGTCACCACGCCGATCGGTTGTGGCGTAATTGGATGAACGATCAGTTCTCCATCACCGTGCGGGGCGGGTGGTGTATTCAAACGACGAATATGGATACCTGCTTCCAGTAACGGTGGAAGATTGGGGGAAGCAAAGGCATCAAAACCATCGGCATGGGCTTTAGTGGTTCGGTTTCCGCGATACAGGCGGTTATTAAAAAACAGCGTTACTTCGTTGATCGGGTAGTTAGCAGCAACGTACAACGCATTCAGCAGATTGATTTGTCCGTCAGAGCGTAGCTCGGCTAACGGGATTTGTGACCCTGTCACAATGACCGGTTTACCAAGATTCTCCAGCATGAACGACAGTGCAGAGGCGGTATATGCCATGGTATCGGTGCCGTGCAGAATGACAAAACCATCGTACTCGTTATAGTGCGCTTTAATGTCTTCAGCGATATGCTGCCAGTCTTCCGGCGTCATATCGGAAGAATCCATTAGCGGCGTATATTCATGAATAGTGAAATCTGGCATCTCCGGGCGATGGAATTCCGGCATCAACGCCAACTGGCGTTGCAGATGACCTGACACTGGAATATAACCCTGCTCGGAACGCTGCATCCCGATGGTTCCGCCCGTGTAGGCAACGTAAATTGATTTCTTTTGCATGATATTGATATGAATGATATCGAAAGAGCAAAAGTATATACGTGAGGGGCAGGGAGCGCACCTGGATACTCTGTGGATATGAGAAAAGTCTGGCGGAACAGAGGGTGTAGCATCCCGCCGGAGAAAAGTGATTAATCCTGCAACGCATAGGTTACGGTCGTTACCACGCGCACCGTTTTATTAATCGCCGTAGGATCATCTTCATCACTGCCACTGGCGAAGATCTGGAACACCCCTTGCGAAGCATCGCTGATTGACCCCACCTGACTACCTGAATCCGTCGCAAACTGTAATGCTGCGTTGCGTGCGTCTTTTGTCGCGGCGGCAATCATCTCAGCGCGAAGTGCGCCAATGCCATTAAAACGATAGGCGATTTTGCTATCAGCGATAGCACCATCCGTGGCGACTTGCAGTTCGTTTAGTTTAGCGACGACTTTTTCGACGGCAGCAACGTTATGGGTTTTTATCGTCACTGACCCGTCGGCATTATAGCGAGGCATCGTTGGATCATCTTTGAGATAAAAGGAGTCCGTTCGCTTGCTTGTCCATTGGCCCAGGTTTATCTCTGTGCTGCTAATCCCCTGAGCGTTGAGTTCGGCAACAATTTTTTTCTGCGCGTCTTCCAGTTTTGGGAAAAGCTCGCCGGGAACATTGCCCTTAAAGTTAATCGCAATGGTTAATTCAGCCGTATCTGCGCGAACTTCTTTTTCCGAAAGCCCCCGCACGTTCACATAACGGTTGTTAGTTTTTAAATGCTTAACTCCATCGCCAACGAAATAACCACAGGCGCTGATCCCCAGTCCGAGGACAATAGCGGCAATTAAAGAGGGTGCCTTATTCACTGATGACTCCTTATCAGATGCAGAATGAGCAAGGCAATGTAGTGGAGAGAGGAAGTGAAAGACAGTCCGGTTCAGGAGTGTGGCCGACAGCATATCGGCCACATATTTGCAGGGATTACCGCACGTTGGCGCAGGTCAGGCAAAACGCGTAACGGTTTTGCGGATCGTTAAAGGCCGCCAGCTTGTCGCTTTCGCTTTTAACGGTTGAAGCCACCGAGGCCAGCGGTGCAGGCAACATAGCCTGGAGCGTATCTGGCAACATCGCCCGTACAGAACCTGACATGTTGTCCATCACTTTGTCGAAGAAGGTTGGTTCATCGACGTAATATTCCAGATGCCACTGTTTCATTTTGGCCAGTTCTGCCGCTTTGGCAACTGCATCATCGAAATCACCGAGACTATCGACCAGACCGTTAGCTTTCGCATCCTGACCAGTCCAGACGTGGCCCTGAGCGATTTTATCGATCTGCTCTGGCGTCGAGTTACGCGAATCCGCAACCAGCGTGATGAAGCGTTTATAACCGTTCTCAATGCTTAACTGCATCATCTGCTGCGCTTCCGGCGGCAGTGCTTTAGTAATGGAAACATCCGCCAGAGGTGAGGTTGAAACGCCATCAGTATGTACACCAATCGAATCCAGACTGTTTTCTACGGTAGTGATCACGCCGAAGATACCGATAGAACCGGTCAGAGTGCTGGGATTAGCCACAATGTAATTGGCCGGCGTGGAGATCCAGTAACCACCAGATGCCGCCATGCCGCCCATCGATACAACCACAGGCTTGCCAGCCGCTCGGGCTGCTGCCAGTTCAGATCGAATCACTTCAGACGCAGTAACGCTGCCGCCAGGGCTATTAACACGCAGAACAATCGCTTTCACTTTCGGGTCAAGACGAGCGTCGCGGATTTGCGCTGCGGTTGTGTCGCCGCCAACATTACCCTGGGTTTCTTCGCCATCCATAATTGCGCCATTTGCGAAGACGACACCGATGCTGTCGCCGGTATCTGCCGGAGTTTTCAAAGCATAATCGTAATAACTGATGGCGCGATAATTTTTATCCGCCTTACTCCAGCCGAACTCTTTGGTCAGGGCTTTTTCGATTTCGGCACTTGATGCCAGTGCATCGACCAGTTTGTTATCCAGCGCGTACTTCGCGGTATCGCCACCGGTTTTGGTTAAGCCATCAAGCACCCCTTGTGCGCCAGGGAATACTTGCTGGGCGGTGATCTGACGATTAGCAGCCACAGTGTTGAGATAGTTTTGCCACAGCTCACCAATCCAGCGGCTGTCAGCCTCGCGGGCTGCCGGTGACATATCATCACGAATAAACGGCTCAACGGCAGATTTATACGTACCGACGCGGAACACATGGGTGGAAACTTTTAACTTATCCAACAATGACTTGTAATACAGTCCGTTGGTCGCAAAACCATGCAGATCAACCACGCCTTGTGGTGATAGCCAGATTTTGTTGGCAAAACTGGCAAGATAATATTGCCCCTGGCTGTAGTTCTCGCCAATGGCATAAACCGGTTTGCCGCTGTCACGAAACTCTTTCAGGGCTTTACCAATGTACTGCATGGAAGGCTGATCGCCGCCCGCGAAGTTTTTCAGATCCATCACGATACCGGTGATGTTCCGGTCATCTTTTGCCTGGCGAATGGTGTTTACAATGTCAAACAGTGAGTTTTCCTGCAAACGATCAGAACTGGCACCAAGTAACTGACGGCTCAGCTTGCTAAACCGCTGCGAACTGTCAGGCTTATCGACGATCACGCCGGAGATATCGAGCAGCAACGCGCCACGACTGGCGGTTTCTTTGCTATCGCTACCACTGACCTGCATCCAGATACCCACGACAACAAGCACGAGAAAAATAAAAAACAGGTTAAGTACCATTTCACGGACAAAATTCAGTAGACGCCACGTCCATTTAAAAAATCCGGCAATAAGTCGCCAAAGGGTTCGCATGTATTCTCCCAGACTAAAAGTTACACCTGTCGCAGGTGCAATAGATGTGGTTATCGTAATGACCCAACCGGCACTTGTCAGCAGGAATCGCGGCCTGTGCTGTAACAAAATCCACTCTCGTGTTAATTTTGTGAATAAACATCATGACAGGAGTTAATCAAATGGATGCACTCGAACTATTGATCAATCGCCGTAGCGCCTCCCGCCTGGCGGAACCCGCACCAACAGGTGAGCAACTGCAAAACATCCTGCGTGCGGGGATGCGTGCGCCGGACCATAAGTCCATGCAACCGTGGCATTTTTTTGTGATTGAGGGGGAAGGGCGCGAACGTTTCAGCGCCGTTCTGGAACAGGGCGCAGTTGCTGCGGGGAGTGATGAGAAAGCGATCGACAAAGCCCGTAATGCGCCGTTCCGCGCGCCACTTATCATAACGGTGGTGGCGAAATGCGAAGAAAATCATAAAGTCCCGCGCTGGGAACAGGAAATGTCTGCCGGTTGCGCGGTCATGGCAATGCAAATGGCTGCGGTTGCCCAGGGCTTTGGCGGGATCTGGCGTAGTGGGGCGTTAACCGAAAGCCCGGTGGTACGTGATGCATTCGGTTGTCGGGAGCAGGATAAAATCGTCGGGTTTCTCTACCTCGGCACACCGCAGTTGAAAGCGTCAACGTCAATTAACGTTCCGGACCCGACACCGTTTGTGACTTATTTCTGATAATTGCGGTGAAACTGAGTGGATTGTGAGCAAAGACGCAGGAATTCAGACACTCTCACTTATCACTTCACGGAATGAGGGTTACCATACCCGGATTGCATTGACAGGAGATGTCCATGAGCGAGAACTCGATTCGTTTGACCCAATACAGCCACGGAGCTGGTTGCGGCTGTAAAATTTCCCCAAAAGTGTTGGAAACCATCCTGCACAGTGAGCAGGCGAAGTTTGTTGATCCGAATTTGCTTGTGGGTAACGAAACCCGCGACGACGCGGCGGTGTACGATCTGGGCAATGGCACCAGCGTCATCAGCACCACCGACTTCTTTATGCCGATTGTTGATAATCCTTTCGATTTTGGTCGCATTGCGGCGACTAACGCCATCAGCGATATTTTTGCGATGGGCGGCAAACCGATTATGGCAATTGCGATCCTCGGCTGGCCGATTAACAAACTGTCCCCGGAAATTGCCCGTGAAGTGACCGAAGGTGGCCGTTATGCATGCCGTCAGGCGGGTATCGCGCTGGCCGGTGGTCACTCCATCGACGCGCCGGAACCGATTTTTGGTCTGGCGGTGACGGGGATCGTACCGACTGAACGGGTGAAGAAAAACAGTACCGCACAAGCGGGATGTAAACTGTTCCTGACGAAACCGCTGGGGATTGGTGTTCTTACCACTGCCGAGAAAAAATCACTGCTGAAACCGGAACATCAGGGACTGGCGACGGAAGTGATGTGTCGGATGAATATCGCGGGAGCGTCCTTTGCCAACATTGAAGGCGTAAAAGCGATGACCGACGTTACCGGTTTTGGTCTGCTGGGCCATTTAAGCGAAATGTGCCAGGGCGCAGGCGTGCAGGCGCGCATTGACTATGAAGCAATCCCGAAACTGCCGGGCGTGGAAGAGTACATTAAGCTGGGCGCTGTGCCGGGGGGCACCGAACGCAACTTTGCCAGCTACGGTCATCTGATGGGTGAAATGCCACGCGAAGTGCGCGATCTGCTGTGCGATCCGCAAACCTCCGGCGGCCTGCTACTGGCGGTTATGCCAGAGGCGGAAAACGAAGTTAAAGCTACCGCAGCCGAATTTGGTATCGAACTGACAGCGATTGGCGAACTGGTGCCTGCGCGCGGTGGTCGTGCCATGGTTGAGATCCGTTAATTCAATGCGGTTATTTATTGCCGAAAAACCGAGTCTGGCGCGCGCTATTGCTGATGTCCTGCCCAAACCGCACCGTAAAGGCGATGGCTTTATCGAATGCGGCAATGGTCAGGTGGTGACCTGGTGTATCGGTCACCTGCTTGAGCAGGCGCAGCCAGACGCCTACGACAGCCGCTATGCGCGCTGGAATCTGGCAGATCTGCCGATTGTCCCGGAAAAGTGGCAATTGCAACCGCGGCCTTCCGTGACCAAACAACTTAACGTCATCAAACGCTTTCTGCACGAAGCCAGCGAAATCGTTCATGCCGGAGACCCGGATCGTGAAGGGCAATTGCTGGTGGATGAAGTGCTGGATTACCTGCAACTTGCGCCGGAAAAGCGCCAGCAAGTTCAGCGTTGTTTAATCAACGACCTGAACCCGCAGGCGGTTGAGCGGGCGATCGATCGTCTTCGTTCCAACAGTGAGTTTGTACCGTTGTGCGTTTCTGCGCTGGCGCGAGCGCGTGCCGACTGGTTGTACGGCATTAATATGACCCGCGCATATACCATTCTGGGGCGTAATGCTGGCTACCAGGGGGTACTTTCCGTTGGGCGCGTGCAGACGCCAGTGCTTGGGCTGGTGGTGCGCCGCGACGAAGAGATTGAAAACTTCGTGGCGAAAGATTTCTTTGAAGTCAAAGCGCATATCGTGACGCCTGCCGATGAGCGGTTTACCGCCATCTGGCAACCGAGCGAAGCGTGTGAGCCGTACCAGGATGAAGAGGGGCGTTTGTTGCATCGTCCGCTGGCGGAGCATGTCGTTAACCGCATCAGCGGCCAACCGGCGATTGTCACCAGTTATAACGATAAACGGGAATCAGAATCCGCGCCGCTGCCATTTTCGCTTTCGACGTTACAGATTGAAGCGGCAAAACGTTTTGGCCTGAGTGCGCAGAACGTGCTTGATATCTGTCAGAAATTGTACGAAACGCACAAGCTGATTACCTATCCACGTTCCGATTGTCGTTATTTGCCGGAGGAACATTTTGCCGGACGCCATGCGGTGATGAATGCCATCAGTGTCCATGCGCCGAGTCTTCTGCCGCAGCCCGTGGTTGATCCAGATTTACGCAACCGCTGCTGGGATGACAAAAAGGTGGATGCCCACCACGCCATCATCCCGACCGCGCGGAGTTCGGCTATCAACCTGACGGAGAACGAAGCGAAGGTTTATAGTCTGATTGCTCGTCAGTATCTGATGCAATTCTGCCCGGACGCGGTGTTCCGCAAGTGTGTGATCGAACTGGACATAGCAAAAGGCAAATTTGTTGCAAAAGCACGTTTTCTTGCCGAAGCGGGCTGGCGCACGCTGTTAGGCAGCAAAGAGCGTGACGAAGAAAACGACGGTACGCCACTTCCTGTGGTGGCAAAAGACGATGAGTTGCTGTGCGAGAAGGGCGAAGTGGTAGAGCGGCAAACCCAGCCGCCGCGCCATTTCACCGATGCAACACTGCTTTCGGCAATGACCGGGATTGCGCGCTTTGTACAGGACAAAGATCTGAAGAAGATCCTTCGTGCGACCGATGGTCTGGGCACAGAAGCGACCCGCGCGGGGATTATTGAACTGCTGTTCAAGCGCGGCTTCCTGACCAAAAAAGGGCGCTACATCCACTCTACTGATGCCGGAAAAGCGTTATTCCATTCGCTGCCAGAAATGGCGACGCGACCGGACATGACAGCGCACTGGGAATCGGTGCTGACGCAAATCAGCGAAAAACAGTGCCGCTACCAGGACTTTATGCAGCCGCTGGTGGGGACGCTGTACCAACTGATTGATCAGGCTAAGCGCACGCCGGTGCGGCAGTTTCGCGGCATAGTGGCTCCGGGCAGCGGCGAAGAGAAGAAAAAGGCTTCACCACGCAAGCGAACGCCGAAAAAAAGCCCACCATCGGAAGATGCGGGCAGTGGAGCGATAACATAAAGGCGTGATGCTGAAGATTTTCAGGGTGTTTACGTCGCACCCGGACAAATGCCTGATGCGACGCTTGTGCGTCTTATCAGGCCTACAGAGCTGTTCTCTGATTCAGAGGGTTTTCGTAGGCCGGATAAGGCGTTCACGCCGCATCCGGCACAAACGCCTGATGACTTAAATCACCCCTTGCGCCAGCATCGCATCGGCAACCTTCACAAAACCAGCAATATTCGCGCCCTGCACGTAGTTGGTTTGCTCACCTTCACCGCCATGCTCAACACAGGCATGGTGGATATCCAGCATAATGTGGTGTAAACGCGCATCAACTTTTTCGGCTTTCCAGCCCAGACGCGCAGCGTTTTGCGCCATTTCCAGCCCCGATGTTGCAACGCCACCTGCATTAGCCGCTTTACCTGGCGCAAACAGCACGCCTGCCTGCTGGAACAGCTCAGTCGCTTCGATGGTCGTTGGCATATTTGCCCCTTCGGCCACCGCTTTAACGCCGTTGGCGATAAGCTGATGTGCAGCGTCAACATCCAGTTCGTTCTGGGTCGCGCACGGCAGGGCGATATCAACCGGCACAGACCACGGTTGTTGGCCTTCGAGATAGACCAGACCAAATTCTTTGGCGTAATCCGCAACGCGACCATCACGGCTGGATTTGATTTCGATAAGACGCGCCAGTTTCTCTTTGGTAAATCCACTTTCATCAACCACGGTGCCGCTGGAGTCTGATGCTGTAACCACGCGAGCGCCAAATTCCATCGCTTTTTCGATAGCGTACTGGGCGACGTTGCCGGAGCCAGAAACGGAAACACGCATTCCTTCAAAACCCATACCGTGGCGTTTCAGCATCGCTTCAGTGAAATAAACCAGACCGTAACCGGTGGCTTCCGGACGAATCAGACTGCCGCCAAAAGAAAGCCCCTTACCGGTGAAGACGCAGGCGGTATTGTTAGACAGTTTTTTCATCATCCCCGCCATAAAGCCGACTTCACGGCCACCAACGCCGATATCGCCCGCTGGAACGTCGGTATCCGCGCCCAGGTGGCGATACAGTTCAGTCATCAGCGCCTGGCAGAAACGCATCACTTCGCCTTCGCTTTTCCCTTTCGGATCGAAATCGCTACCACCTTTACCACCGCCCATTGGCAGGGTAGTCAGAGCATTTTTAAAGGTTTGTTCGAAGCCGAGGAATTTAAGGATGGAGAGGTTTACTGAAGGATGGAAGCGCATACCGCCTTTGTACGGGCCGATGGCGGAGCTGAACTGGACACGCCATGCGCGGTTAACCTGTACCTGATTGCGATCGTCAACCCAGACTACGCGAAACTGAATCACGCGCTCCGGTTCAACCAGGCGCTCCAGTAACGACATTTGGCGATATTTTGGATTTTGTTCAAGAAAAGGCCAGAGTGTGGTCATGACTTCACGAACGGCTTGCGCGAACTCGGTTTGATTCGGGTCGCGCTTTTGGACATGGTTGAGGAATGACTCCAGAGAATATGTCTGATCCATAGATATAAAACCCTTATATATTAATACGATTGTGCTGGTGTTGTTTGTTTTAGATGCTTCTGCAGTTTTCGACTATACCATCAAGAATGTGACGGTAAGCAAGAAAAAAATGACGCAGGAAAGCAAATTAATGATCTGCGGGTTTTATAAACGTCACCTAATGTTTGCTGTGACTCTGGTGCGTTTTATCAGACCTGGAAAACCGTGCGCATTTTCAAGAGTGGTTCGAGGCGGATAAGACGTGCACGTCGCATCCGGCAACCAGACGCTAAAGTTTTTCTGCCCGGTTACCGTTATCAGTAGCAGAGACAACGAATATAAGGAGTTTCCTGTGAGTAGAGCATTATTCGCCGTAACATTGGCATTTCCATTCTTTGCGCTGGCCAACCCGCAATATCGTCCGGATGTAGAGGTGAATGTGCCGCCGGAGGTGTTTAGTTCTGGCGGACAATCGGTGCAGCCCTGTAACCAGTGCTGCGTTTATCAGGATCAAAACTATTCGGAGGGGGCAGTGATTAAAGCGGAGGGGATATTGCTGCAATGCCAGCGGGATGACAAAACCATTAGCACCAATCCGCTGGTCTGGCGGCGCGTAAAGCCATAAACGCCTGTAAAAGTGGAATATCAGCAGGGGCCAGCGGATATTGCAAAGCCTCTTCTGGCGAACACCAGACCAGCGCCTGATGTTCGAGTGCCTGGCACGTACCGTGGAAGTCCGGTACGTGCCAGGCATGAAGATGGATAATCCGGCCAGACACTTCCTTCTGATGGCTGGCAACGTAAACACCGACAGTAGCTTCGATGCCGAGTTCTTCGCGCAATTCCCGCACCAGCGCCTGCGGCTGGCTTTCATCCGGCTCGACTTTGCCACCTGCAAACTCCCATAACCCCGCCTGATCGCTATGAGCGGGGCGCTGTGCGAGTAAAATTTTGCTATCCCGTTCGATAATGGCGGCAACAACATCAATCATTTTCATAAATTACCCACAGGCAGATAAGCGAAAAATGCCATAATATCCGCAGTGTTGCCCGAGCTGAAGGGCTTTATATTTAAGGAGTGCCCGTGTTAGACCGCCATCTTCACCCCCGGATTAAACCTTTTCTGCATCAATGCGTGCAGGTGCTTGATAAACCCGGCATCACGCCAGATGGTTTAACGTTAGTCGGGTTTGCTGTTGGTGTGCTGGCACTGCCGTTTCTGGCGTTGGGCTGGTATCTGCCTGCGCTGATCGCCATTTTGCTGAACAGATTACTTGATGGTCTTGATGGCGCGCTGGCGCGGCGTAGAGGATTAACTGACGCAGGCGGTTTTCTTGATATTTCTCTCGATTTTCTCTTTTATGCGCTGGTGCCGTTTGGCTTTATTCTCGCGGCACCAGAACAAAATGCGCTGGCGGGCGGCTGGCTGCTGTTTGCGTTTATCGGCACGGGCAGCAGTTTTCTTGCTTTTGCTGCGCTGGCGGCGAAGCATCAGATTGATAACCCCGGTTATGCGCACAAATCGTTTTACTATCTGGGGGGATTAACTGAAGGCAGCGAGACGATTTTGCTGTTTGTTCTGAGTTGCCTCTTTCCAGCGTATTTCCCGTGGTTTGCGTGGATATTTGGCACGCTGTGCTGGATGACGACATTTACACGGGTGTGGAGTGGGTATCTGACGCTGAAGGGGCTTCAGCGTCAGTAATTGCAGTGTTATTTGCTACTGTCCGGGCCGCGTTCACCGGTTGCTACCGGGTTTTTCGGATCGCTGCTCCATTCGTACCAACCACCGTCGTAAACAGAGACATTATTCCAGCCCATTGCCCGCGCATACATAAAGGTTTCTGATGCGCGCCAGCCGGTGCCGCAGTAGAACGAGACTTGTTGATCCGGCAGGATGTTCCATTCTTTCCACATCGCTGTGATGTCATCCGCAGTACGCATAGTGCCGTCTGGGTTATGGAAATCTTCCATATGCGTTGAGTCGCTGCCCGCATGACCCCAACGTGCGCCAGGGATATCACCTTTTGGCTTGATGTAGTCATAGCCGCTGGTGGTGCCGATAAATTCAGCCCATGAACGAATGCTGACCAGTGACGCATCCTGGCGATGCAGCAGACCGCGCGCCTGTTCCATATCGAGCATCAGTTGCGGTTGCGCCGGGATCTTCACGCCGAAGTCAGGTTCGGGTTTCACTGTCGGTGGCGTACCGCGTTCAACGGGCAGACCCGCATCAGACCAGGTTTGCCAACCACCGTCCAGCAAGCGCACATCTTTCACGCCAGCGTAGAGCATAATCTGCGCCACGCGTGCGGCGGCGTAAACGTCACGCCCGTACAGAATTACTGTGGTGTCATGACGAATGCCATGTTTTGCCAGCATTGCTTTAAGTTGTTCGTCAGAGACTTTATTCCACAGTGGTTCGCTTTCCACTTCGTTGGTGTCAATGTAATCGGCACCAGGAATATGGCTGAGGAGGTAAAGTTTCGGAGCGCCCCATGCTGCTTCGATCACTTTCCAGTCACCCGCAGGTTTCGCCGTAACTTCTTTGCCTTGTTGCAGGTCATGCAGCCATTGCGGGTAAACCAGTTGCTCAAAGTGCGGCAATTTTTGCAGACGGGAAGGTTCGCTTAGCGCGCCACTCAAGATGGAGATATGCGTAAAGCCTGCTTTTTGCAGACGCGTTTTAACGGCTTCGACGTCTTTGTCATTACCGTATAACGCCACCGGCGCATCGGCTTTCAGGTTATGTTGCGTAATCCACGCGTTGAGCTGTTCAGTGCTCATTTTGTCGAGCCAGCTTGCAGAAAGGTTTAAGGCGGCAGGTTCATGGCCGGAAGGGCCATTTAAGGTTTGTGGCCAGCCGTTATAAAACGCGCTGGGGCGGGTATCTATTGCTGCGCCATTTTGTTGTTGAAGCTGGTCAAGTGTAAGAGGCTTCGCCAGTTCAGCGGCCCACGAAGAAGCGCAAGCCAGCCCTAAAGCCATTGCCAGCGCGGTCATTTGAGAAACACGTTTCATCGAAAATCCCGACATTGTAGTTTTGAGTGCGCCATTCTGAACTGACGGATCGGGAAAAACTTTGCGTTATCGCAGTTTGTTGTAATTTTCTGACCACTGAGCCATATCCAGAACGGGACTATTGGCAGGAACATCCTGAAAATCGTGGGTGACTTGAACGACGGGGATCGCCAGTTCGCGGACTTCATTGAATACCCACTGACGAAAATTATCGCGCAGAGCTACGTCAAGACGGCTGAACGGTTCATCAAGCAATAATGCCTTTGGCTGGGCGAGAAGGGCGCGCAGCAGAGCCACCCGCGCACGTTGGCCACCAGACAGCGTGGCCGGATCCTGACGGAAAGTTCCGCCAAGTCCCGCACGCTCAAGCGCATCATCCACTGCATTGCGTCTTGCGGCACCTTTGAGCGTTGACGGTAGTGCCAGTAGTAAATTTTGTCCAACGCTGAACTGATCAAACAACAGCGCATCCTGGAAAAGAATACCAATCTGACGCCGGGCGGTGGGCAGGGTGTCGAGGCGTTGCTCATTGAGCCATAGTTCACCGGTGCAAGAAAATTGTCCCGCCAGTGCGCCAATCATCCAGGAAAACAGCGTAGATTTTCCGCAGCCAGACGGGCCCATTAACGTGACAACGTCACCTTTATTGACTGTGAAATTAACGTTTTCCAGTAAGCAGGTTTCAGGCAAACGTAGCGAAACATCTTTTACGCAGAGCATTAACGGAGTCCTTGTCTGGCAAAACCTACCCATTTTGCAAGCAGGGCGGTAAGGGCAAAAATAATAAGTGGTAATAGCAGTTGCCATAAAGCCTGAGCGGCGAGGATACCGTTGCTGCCGCCACTGCTTAACGCCACTGCTTCAGTCGTCAGCGTCGGGAAGCGCCCCGCGCCCAGCCACAGCGTCGGCATATATTGCGCAATGCTGACTGAAAATCCGACAGCGAAGGCAATAAGCGCAGGACGCAGCATGAGCGGGCATTTCACGTAAAAGAATATTTTGCCTCGCGACCAACCCAGCGTTTGGGCAATCAGAATTAACCGTGAGTCAATACGCCGCCAGGCCGGTTGCAGGATAAACAACATCCACGGCATCACCCACAGCAGATGTCCCCACACCACCACAGCCCAGCAGCCATCCAGATGTAAACACAGCGCCAGCGTGTACTGGCCTGCCACCAGCGGCAGCGCTGGTAATAAAATGGGCAGCCATAACCACAACTGGCGACGCTTTGCTCCCCATTCCAGCCACAGCAGTAATAGGATCAAAGCGATGAATGTCGTTGCCAGTCCCATCGTCAGGCTATTGAATAGCGCCTCGTCATTGATCGTCGATTGATCTGCAAGGATCGCCAGCAGAACCACACAGAGCACGCCAGTTAATGGTAATAATCTCGCCAGCGTACTACCGGGCAATAAAGGCGTGGCTGGTTTGCGAACGCCATCTTTGCGGGGAATTGTGCGCCGCCAGGTGCGCCATAAAAGATAGCCCAGCAAAACACAGGTGGCGAGTAACAGCATCAGCAGCAGGCTGGCAAGTGCGCCTTTTATCTGTTGATCGGTGTCGCCCTGGGTTAACCACTGCCAGCTAATTACCGCCAGCGTCGGTGGATTACCCGGCCCAAGGATAATTGCGATATCCACGACCGATAGCGACCAGGCCACAATTGCCAGCATCGCCATTGCCAGTGCGGGAGCGACTGAGGGTAACAGCAGCCAGTTCAGGCATTGCCAGCGGCTGTAGCCCAGTGAATCCAGCACGATGACTTGTTGCAACAGCCTTTTTTCACTCAATACTGCCGCCAAAATCCACAGCAGAAATGCGCTTTCTTTCACCGCCAGAGTAATGCCCAGACCGATACCCAATCTGTCTGTCGGCGGAGTGAGGAAAGGGAAAAACTGATAAACCAGGCCGCCTTCGGCAAACAGTAGCAGGACGCTGGTGGCAAAAGCGACGTGGGGGATGGCGAGCAGCCACGGCAGACGGGCGCACAAATGCAGCCATTTCGCGCCAGGCCACAGCGCCACAATCACCAGCAGGGCAATCAACAACGCACCTACCGCCGCGATAGTTGTCGACACCAGCGTTGCCAGTATTGCCTGTGATAACTGCGGATCGGCAAATAACGCCTGCCAGTGTGTCAACGACAAGGCAGGCGTTATCAGCGTGAGCGCTGCCGGGATCAGCGGTGCGTAAATCACCGCCATCACCACCCACAGCAATAAAATTAATGCGTACCGTAACGGCGTAGCCATTCTTGTTCCAGCACATTTACCCAACCAGCATGCGGTTCCGCCAGTACTGGCGGCAGATCCTGCGGCATTCTTGATTGTAATGTTTCGCGCTGCCCGGCAGGCAGTTTTTGTGGATCAAGAACAGAAGGATCGCCCCAGACCGCAGGATCCGCTTTACGCAGTTGCGCTTCGGGTGAGAGCAGGAAGTTGGCGACCACCTTCGCCGCAGCACTGGCACTGGCGTTGGCAGGAATGGTGACGAAATGCACGTTGCCAATCATTCCCTCGCTAAAGCCAAAGCTGTAACTGCTCGCTGGCAAATCGCCACTGGCTATTTTTTGCCGGGCATGAGCGGGGTTAAAGGTCAGCGACAGGCGCAATGTGCCGGATTTCAGCAGGGCATCCATTCGCGCGGGCGAAGGGGGGAAATCCTTTCCTTCGCGCCACAAATACGGATGCAGCGCATCGAGATACTGCCACAGCGGTGCAGTAATCTGGGCGAAAGTAGCATCGTTCGGCGCTTCTTTTAATGCAGCGGGATCTGGCGTCAGCATAATCAACAACTGTTCAAGAAATGCTGTGCCGGTAAAGTCTGGTGGGCGTGGATAGGTAACTGCGCCTGGATTGGCTTTGGCAAACTCCAGCAAGGCTTGCGGTGTTTTCGGTGGTTGTGGTGTCAGATCGCGGCGAGCGATAAACGTAAGTTGTGCGCCGCCCCAGGGGGATTCTGCCCCCTCGGTAGCGACAGAAAAATCTTCCCGTACAGGTAGTTGCGTGTCGACATAACGCCAGTTAGGTAATGTTTCCGCCCAGCCGGTTTGCAGCAAATTCGCCTCTTTTAACGTGCGGAAATTTTCACCATTTACCCACAAGAGATCTACCGAGCCGCCCGTTTTACGTCCGGCGGCTGCTTCGGTCTGAATGCGTTTTACTGCGTCAGCGGCATCAGCCAGGCGAACAATCTTCAGGTTTATATCGTAATGCGTTTTCATCTCACCGCTGACCCAGTCGAGATAGCGGTTAATCGCGGTGTCGCCGCCCCAGGCGTTAAACCAGACGATTTGCCCTTTGGCGTCGTTCTTAGTTTCCTGCCAGTCACTGGCATGTGTTGCCAAAGAAAACAGCGATAACAGTCCCAGCAACCACCCACAATGGCGCATCATTTCTCCTTAAGAACGTTTTTCAGGAAGTCGGCACAGTCCCTGGGCGGGAATGGCCATAGCAGAATTAAAACGGGCCGACAGGTTTTGCAGGCCGATTAATGCCGTCAGTTCGGTGAGCGCCTGAGCGTCAAAATGGGCTGCCAGTCGGGTGCGCAGGGCATCATCTACCGTTGGCGGCGTAACGCTGGCGGCTTCGGCGTATTCCAGCGCCAGCCGCTCCTCATCGCTGAACAGCGGGCTTTGCCGCCAGTCGGCCACCGCCAGCAGTTTATCGGTGCTGCCGGTTCGTTCAGCGACTTTCATGCTGGTGATGTCTACGCAAAACTCACACAGGCACATTTGCGCAATGCGCGCGCTGACAAGCGATCGCACCACCGGATCGAGCGGGGAGCGTTTGCGCTCCAGCCAGCCGACAAACATCGACACCAGATAGAAAATAAATGGGATCCGCCCCCACCAGCGAATCGGACTTAGCACCTCACCGTAATGGCGACGATGTAGCCACGCCTGCGGACGTAAAATTAAAGGAATTTTGCTAAGCGGCGGTAAACCCATCAGACATTCCTCTTCTGGCGCTCAAACCATATTTTTTTCGCCATGAAAATCACCACAGTCAGGGCAAACAGGATAAACAGTCCGGTAACAAACCAGAATGTGCCGCCCGTTAACATGCTGCCCGCCCAGGAATAGACAATGGTTGCGGGTAACTGACCAAGCCCGGTGGCGATAAAAAACGGACGAAAACGTATTGATGTCAGGCCGGCAGCATAGCTGATTGGATCAAAAGGGACAAAAGGCAATAACCGACATACCAGGATGGTATGTTTGCCGTAGCGAGTGAAAAAACCGTCCATGCTATCGAGCACGGTTTTACCGGTTAACTTTTCCACTACTTCGCGGCCCATCACTCTGGCGATAAAAAAGCACAGCGCCGCACCCGCCATCGAACTGGTCCACGACAGCAAGCCCCCCCAGAACGCGCCAAACAGCGACGCATTGGCAAAGGTGATCAAAAACGCAGGCAGCGGTGCGGCAATGGCCTGCAAAATCATCAACAAGAATGAGACAACTGCCGCCAGTGTGCCGTAAGACTGAATAAATCGTTCTATACCCTGTTGGTCCACAGCGGCAAACGCCGCAAGGCTGCGGTTGATAAAGTCATGGACGCCGGGAACCAGCGCCCATGCGAGCAGCGTAGCGAACAACAGGATGATGATGGCTGTACGGTAGTACCAGATTTTACGCGAATGCATCTTCATCATCCTTTATCCATGTTTTATTCTGTGATTTTAAAGGTCACCGTTGCCAGCGTGCTATCTGCCGGGAGAACTGACGCATTGCCTTTGAATTTCACTTCGCCACGTTTTTCCACCGCACCATAAGTGTATGTCGCATTGCTGACAATACCGACCGGGCAGCTATCCAGGCACACCAGACAACCGGTTTTTTTCTCTTCTGCCGCCGCTAAATTGCCACCAAAGCGCATGTCCAGTTTCTTGCCATTACTATCAACAATCACTTCATCGAAGGAATACGCTTTTGCCGCCCCTTGCCAGTTCACCGAAATATCCAGTTTGCTGCCTGCAACATGGGTAGCTTCTTTGTTATCCATAGTCATATTTTCGCCCGGTGTGCCACCGGCCTGTTTCAGAGCGTCATAAAATGCTTTCGGGGTGGCATATCCCATAAACAGTGATTTATGCCCGTTGGAGCCGTCTTTAAACACAATGCCGTGACGGGTATCGTCGGTGAGGAAACGACCATTAATTTGCACCAGCATAGTTACCGTATGTGCCTGTGTATCGACGCGCAGTGGCTCACTGGCCGAAAGCCCATCGTATTCCACTTTGGCCTCGGTATTCTCTTTTTGATCACAGCCGCTAAGCCCTGCCGCTGCCAGTAAACACAGCGCAGCCAGTCCTTTTTTCCATGACACTGAATATTGTTGCAACATCGTTCTATCCTTCGTTTTTAGGGTGAGTAAGCGGTTGGCTGTCAGAAGCAGTCAGATCCACGTGTTTAAAGCGGGCGTAGCGTTTGGCGAGTTGGACGAGAATAAACAGCGTCAGTCCAGCCAGACAGAGGTTTAAAATAAAGTGCACGGTAATGCCTTCACGGGCGAGATCGCTGGCCATCACGGTATAAATAATAATCCCAGGCAGGGTAGTTAATGCCGAAATAAGGGTAAAAGGCCAGAAGGCTATAGCAGTTAATCCGTAAGCGTAATTTTGAATATTGTAAGGAAACAGCGGGATTAAGCGGGTCAGAATAAGAAAATCGATACCATTACGCGCAATACCTTTTTCAATAGCCTGAAAAGTATGGCTATGACCGACGTATTTCAGCAGCAAGTCACGCCCCAGCCAGCGCGCCAGCAGGAATGAGCACGACGAGGCCAGCGTAGCGGCAATTAACGAAAGTAGCGTTCCCAACAACGGGCCAAAGACTATTCCACCGGCGATCACCAGTACGCTACCGGGTAACAGAAAGAGGGTAGCGATAATGAATAACAGAATATAGAGGCTATAACCGAAAAATCCGCTCTGGCGAATGAGCGTTTGTAAGTGGGGTAAATCGGTGACCAGATCGAATAAACCGAAAGCGTGGATAGCGTAAATTATCAGTGCAAAAAGCAGACAGGCAAAAAGAAATTTACGCTCAGCGTTCATCGTAGAGTTTCCTATATCAAACTTGATAATAGAGAAGTGGTCAGACAACTAAAAACGCAGTGACGGTATAACAAAGGACGGCAGGCAACAAATCATTACTGACAGTTTGTTGATTTTTCTCAAGGTTAATTCTCCTGACCTCGTGCGGGTCAGGAGAGCAGATAAATTAGCGGCGGAAGGTCGCCCACACAGGTGCGTGATCTGACGGTTTTTCCATACTGCGGATTTCATAGTCGATGCCGGTTTCTACGCAGCATTCCGCCAACGGCTGGCTGGCGAGCAGCAGGTCGATACGCAGACCACGGTTATCGTCAAAACCTTTTGAGCGGTAATCAAACCACGAAAAGCGATCTGCTGTTTCCGGATTAGCGTGACGGAAGGTATCTACCAGCCCCCAGCCGATCAGTCTGTCCATCCATTCGCGTTCTTCCGGCAGGAAGGAGCATTTACCGGTACGCAGCCAGCGTTTGCGGTTCTCTTCGCCAATGCCGATATCCAGGTCGGTGGGGCTGATGTTCATATCGCCCATAATCAGCACCGGATTATCGCGCTTAAGCTCAGTTTCCAGATAGTTTTGCAGGTTCTGGTAGAACTGCGCTTTTGCCGGGAATTTAATTGGATGGTCGCGGCTTTCGCCCTGTGGGAAGTAGCCGTTGATCACGGTGACATTGCCCAGCGGCGAGGGGATTTCTGCCATAATAATCCGCCGTTGAGCCTCTTCGCCGTCGCCCGGGAAGCCGCGACGCACAGCAATCGGCGTCTCTTTGGTCAGCAGCGCCACGCCATAATGGCCTTTCTGCCCGTGATAAAACACGTTGTAGCCGAGCTTTGCCACCTCTTCGAGCGGAAACATATCGTCATGAACTTTTGTCTCCTGCAGACCAATCACATCCGGTTGGTGCTTTTCGACGATGGCTTCAAGTTGGTGAGGTCTGGCGCGCAGACCGTTGATATTAAAAGAGACAAATTTCATAGTCGCTGCCGTTTATTCATATTAAGAGTGCGTGGATGGTAGCAGAAATTCGCTGCACTTACCGCCCGTTGTTAAGTGATTTGATCGATGGTTGTTAATGATGTCAACGATGGCGCAAAAAATGCCCGCTTTTGGTGCGGTCTGCGTCAGAATGGCGCAGTAATTTCCAGTAAATTTCGTCAATGATCACAATTCCAGAATTATATTTTACTTCTGCATAACATTGCGTTTTTTATTCTTTTTATTCATCCGTATCGCAAACGTATTCACTTTATATGCACTTTAAGTGCATATCAGTTGGTTATAACTCGTTGATTTTCAGTTGGCCGCCGTCGCTTATGCAATTTTACCCCTGGCTGGCACAAACCCTGCAATCTACATTTACAGCGAAAACATTACTTATAATTAACATATAAATAACTATTTATTTACTGTGGGGTCGCTATGTCTCAGTCAATTACGCGTGAAAACTTTGATGAATGGATGATACCTGTTTACGCTCCGGCACCGTTTATTCCGGTACGCGGTGAAGGTTCGCACTTGTGGGATCAGCAGGGGAAAGAGTATATCGATTTCGCGGGTGGCATTGCAGTGAACGCGCTGGGCCATGCGCATCCGGAATTGCGCGAGGCGCTAAACGAGCAAGCGAGTAAGTTCTGGCATACCGGTAACGGCTATACCAACGAACCCGTGCTGCGACTGGCGAAAAAACTTATCGACGCGACGTTTGCCGATCGCGTGTTCTTTTGTAACTCCGGTGCGGAGGCCAACGAAGCAGCGTTGAAACTGGCGCGCAAATTCGCCCATGACCGCTACGGCAGCCATAAGAGCGGCATCGTGGCGTTTAACAATGCGTTCCACGGGCGCACGCTGTTTACCGTTAGCGCAGGTGGCCAGCCAGCCTATTCTCAGGATTTTGCGCCACTGCCGCCGGACATCCGTCATGCCGCGTATAACGATCTCAATTCTGCCAGTGCGCTGATTGACGACGCCACCTGCGCGGTAATTGTCGAGCCAGTGCAGGGTGAAGGCGGCGTGGTGCCAGCCAGCAAAGCGTTTTTACAGGGGCTGCGAGAATTGTGTGACCGCCACAATGCATTGCTGATTTTTGATGAGGTACAAACCGGCGTCGGGCGTACCGGTGAACTGTATGCCTATATGCACTACGGCGTAACCCCCGATCTGCTGACCACCGCCAAAGCGCTGGGCGGCGGTTTCCCCGTTGGTGCGCTGCTGGCAACGGAGGAGTGCGCCAGCGTGATGACCGTTGGCACCCACGGCACCACCTATGGCGGTAATCCGCTGGCATCAGCAGTGGCGGGCAAAGTGCTGGATCTTATCAATACGCCGGAAATGCGTAATGGCGTCAAACAGCGCCACGACGGGTTTGTTGAGCGGCTTAACGCTATTAATCATCGCTGCGGTTTGTTCAGTGAAATTCGTGGCCTGGGTCTGCTGATTGGCTGTGTTCTGAATGCCGACTATGCCGGACAAGCGAAACAGATTTCTCAGGAAGCGGCAGAAGCAGGCGTGATGGTGCTGATTGCGGGCGGCAGCGTGGTGCGTTTTGCTCCGGCGCTGAATGTCAGCGAAGAAGATATGGCTACCGGGCTGGATCGCTTTGCGCTGGCCTGTGAACGCGTTGTTAGCCGAGGTTCATCATGATGGTCATCCGTCCCGTTGAGCGCAGCGATGTCGCGGCGTTAATGCAACTTGCCAGTAAAACGGGCGGCGGTTTAACGTCGCTTCCTGCCAATGAAGCCACACTTTCGGCGCGTATCGATAGAGCCATCAAAACATGGCAAGGCGAATTACCCAAAAGTGAGCAGGGTTATGTGTTTGTGCTGGAAGAGAGTGAAACAGGTACGGTGGCGGGCATTTGCGCCATTGAGGTGGCTGTTGGGCTAAACGATCCCTGGTACAACTATCGCGTCGGCACGCTGGTTCATGCTTCGAAAGAGCTGAATGTTTATAACGCGCTACCGACGCTTTTTCTCAGTAATGATCACACCGGAAGTAGCGAATTGTGCACGCTGTTTCTCGATCCGGGCTGGCGCAAAGAGGGCAACGGCTATTTGTTGTCGAAATCTCGCTTCATGTTTATGGCAGCCTTTCGCGACAAGTTTAACGACAAAGTGGTTGCCGAAATGCGTGGGGTGATTGACGAACACGGCTATTCGCCGTTCTGGCAAAGCCTCGGTAAACGCTTCTTTTCGATGGATTTTAGCCGAGCCGATTTTCTCTGCGGTACTGGTCAAAAGGCATTTATTGCTGAGTTGATGCCAAAACATCCGATCTATACGGACTTTTTATCCCAGGAAGCGCAAGACGTTATCGGTCAGGTACATCCGCAAACGGCACCCGCGCGGGCGGTGCTGGAAAAAGAGGGCTTTCGCTACCGCAACTATATCGACATTTTCGACGGTGGGCCGACGCTGGAGTGTGACATCGACCGCGTTCGCGCCATTCGCAAAAGCCGGCTGGTGGAAGTGGCAGAAGGGCAACCCGCACAGGGCGATTTTCCGGCCTGTCTGGTCGCCAATGAAAATTATCATCATTTCCGCGTGGTGCTGGTGCGTAGCGATCCGGCTACCGAGCGTTTGATTTTAACCGCCGCACAACTGGACGCTCTCAAGTGTCATGCCGGGGATCACGTTCGTCTGGTACGCCTGTGCGCAGAGGAGAAAACAGTATGACTTTATGGATCAACGGCGACTGGGTGACGGGCCTGGGTGCGCTGCGCGTGAAGCGTAATCCGGTATCTGGCGACGTTTTATGGCAAGGCAATGATGCCGATGCTGCTCAGGTGGCGCTGGCATGTCGTGCTGCTCGCGCAGCGTTTCCGCGTTGGGCGCGGCTCTCCTTTGGCGATCGTCAGGTAAGAGTTGAACGATTTGCCGGACTGCTGGAAAGCAATAAAGCTGAATTAACGACGATTATTGCCAGAGAAACGGGTAAGCCGCGTTGGGAGGCGGCAACCGAAGTGACGGCGATGATTAATAAAATTGCTATTTCAATCAAGGCATATCACGTGCGCACGGGTGATCAGCGCAGTGAAATGCCAGACGGGGCGGCAAGCTTACGCCATCGCCCACACGGCGTGCTGGCGGTGTTTGGTCCGTACAATTTTCCTGGGCATTTACCTAACGGGCATATTGTTCCGGCGTTGCTGGCAGGCAACACAATTATCTTTAAACCCAGTGAGCTGACACCGTGGAGCAGCGAAGCGGTAATGCGCTTATGGCAGCAGGCTGGATTGCCGCCAGGGGTGCTGAATCTGGTGCAGGGTGGGCGCGAAACCGGTCAGGTGCTGAGTGCGCTGGAAGATCTCGATGGTTTGCTGTTTACCGGTAGCGCCAACACTGGCTACCAGTTGCATCGTCAGCTTTCCGGTCAGCCAGAAAAAATCCTCGCCCTCGAAATGGGCGGCAATAACCCGCTGATTATTGATGAAGTGGCGGATATCGACGCCGCAGTGCATCTGACTATCCAGTCGGCATTTGTCACTGCCGGACAACGCTGCACCTGCGCCCGTCGTATATTGTTGAAAAGTGGAGCGCAGGGCGATGCGTTTCTTGCTCGCCTGGTTGCCGTCAGCCAGCGATTAACACCGGGCAACTGGGATGACGAACCACAGCCGTTTATCGGCGGGCTGATTTCTGAACAGGCCGCGCAGCATGTTGTTACCGCCTGGCAGGAGCTGGAAAACATGGGCGGACGGACGTTGCTTACGCCACGCTTACTGCAACCAGGTACTTCACTGCTTTCACCTGGAATCATTGACATGACGGGCATTTCTGGTGTGCCGGATGAAGAAGTGTTCGGGCCGTTACTGCGTGTCTGGCGTTATGACACCTTCGATGAGGCGATTAAGATGGCGAACAACACTCGCTTTGGCCTCTCTTGTGGGCTGGTTTCACCGGCGCGGGAAAAATTCGAACAACTGTTACTGGAGGCACGAGCGGGGATCGTTAACTGGAACAAACCGCTGACCGGTGCGGCCAGTACTGCACCATTTGGTGGCGTAGGCGCTTCCGGCAATCATCGCCCCAGTGCATGGTATGCCGCTGATTATTGTGCCTGGCCGATGGCAAGCCTGGAATCGGACTCGTTAACGCTGCCCACTACGCTTAACCCCGGGCTGGATTTTTCCGATGAGGTGGTGCCATGAACGCCCGGGAAGTTAATTTCGACGGGCTGGTGGGGCTGACGCATCATTACGCTGGCCTGTCGTTTGGTAATGAAGCTTCTACCCGCCACCGTTTTCAGGTATCTAACCCGCGACTGGCGGCAAAACAGGGCTTGCTGAAAATGAAAGCCCTTGCCGATGCGGGATTCCCGCAGGCGGTGATCCCGCCTCACGAGCGCCCGTTTATTCCGGTTTTGCGTCAATTGGGATTCAGCGGCAGCGATGAGCGAGTGCTGGAAAAGGTTGCTCGTCAGGCGCCGCACTGGCTTTCCAGTGTCAGTTCCGCTTCGCCAATGTGGGTCGCGAATGCGGCGACGGTGGCACCTTCTGCCGACACGCTGGATGGCAAAGTGCACCTGACGGTTGCCAATCTGAACAACAAATTTCACCGTTCGCTGGAAGCACCGACCACCGAATTGCTGTTAAAAGCCATTTTTATTGATGAAGAGAAATTCACCGTGCATTCGGCACTGCCTCAAGTGGCGCTGCTCGGTGATGAAGGGGCGGCAAACCACAATCGGCTCAGTGGTAACTATGGTGATCCGGGTATACAGGTTTTCGTCTATGGCCGGGAAGAGGGCACTGGCACGCGACCTTCCCGTTATCCGGCGCGGCAAACCCGCGAAGCCAGCGAGGCGGTAGCAAGGCTGAATCAGGTTAATCCACAACAGGTAATTTTCGCTCAACAAAACCCGGAAGTTATCGATCAGGGGGTTTTTCATAATGATGTGATTGCCGTGAGCAACCGCCAGGTGCTGTTTTGCCATCAGCAGGCATTCGCCCGTCAGGCGCAATTACTGGCAAATCTGTGTGCGCGGGTGAGCGGTTTTATGGCAATAGAAGTTCCGTCGGCACAGGTTTCCGTAGCGGATGCTGTCTCGACCTATCTGTTTAACAGCCAGTTGTTGAGCCGTGATGACGGTTCGATGGTGTTGGTGCTGCCGCAGGAGTGTCGGGAACATGCCGGGGTATGGCGTTATCTCAATGAATTACTTGTTGCCGATAACCCGATCAGTGAACTGAAAGTTTTTGATTTACGCGAAAGTATGGCAAACGGTGGCGGCCCTGCGTGCCTGCGTTTGCGCGTGGTGCTGACGGCAGAAGAACGTCAGGCGGTGAATCCGGCGGTGATGATGAACGAGACACAGTTTAATGCGCTCAATGACTGGGTGGATCGTTACTACCGCGATCGTCTTACCGCTGCCGATCTTGCCGATCCGCAATTGCTGCGCGAAGGAAGGGAAGCTCTGGATGCACTGACTCGTTTGCTGAATCTCGGTTCGGTTTACCCGTTCCAACGGGAGGGGAGTGGCAATGGATAATTTTCTTGCCCTGACGTTAACGGGTAAAAAGCCAGCCGTAACAGCGAGAGAAAGCAACGGTGTCCACTGGCGCTGGCTGGGTGACGGGCTGCTGGAACTGACGCCAGTCACCCCACCGCAAGGTGCGCTGGTGATATCAGCGGGGATCCACGGTAATGAAACGGCACCTGTTGAGATGCTGGAGGCGTTGCTTGGGGCAATTTATCACGGTGAGATTCAGTTGCGCTGGCGGCTGCTGGCGATCCTCGGAAATCCTCCTGCCCTGAAGCAAGGTAAGCGTTATTGTCATAGCGATATGAATCGAATGTTTGGCGGACGCTGGCAGCTATTTGCCGAAAGCGGCGAAACCTGTCGCGCCCGCGAACTGGAACAGAGTCTGGAAGATTTTTATCAACAGGGTAAAGAGTCCGTTCGTTGGCACCTTGATTTGCATACCGCAATTCGTGGTTCATACCATCCGCGTTTTGGTGTTTTACCGCAACGTGACATTCCCTGGGATGAGAAGTTTCTGACGTGGCTGGGCGCAGCGGGGCTGGAGGCACTGGTGTTTCACCAGACGCCTGGCGGCACGTTTACCCATTTTAGCGCCGAACATTTTGGCACCCAGGCGTGTACGCTGGAACTTGGCAAAGCGTTGCCGTTTGGGCAAAACGATCTTTGCCAGTTTGCGCCAACGTCCAGCGCGATTGCCGCGCTGTTATCCGGGATGAGCGTCGGTTTTGATAAAAAGCCGCCATTACGTTACCGGGTGGTTTCGCAAATTACCCGCCACTCCACTGATTTTGAACTGCATATGGCGAGCGAGACATTGAACTTCACGGCGTTTAAGAAGGGGACGTTGTTAGCGCAGGATGGCGAAGAACGCTTTACGGTGACTCATGATGTTGAATATGTGTTATTCCCTAATCCATTGGTGGCGCTGGGATTGCGTGCAGGGTTAATGCTGGAGCAAATAATCTGATGCTTACCTGCAGAAATCATCTGCGGGTATTTACTGGGTTTTTAATGAAATAATACGGATTAATCCTGGTTATTTGCTTTAATTATCACCAGCTATCAGGTATAGTTTTTCATAATTACTGCAAAATCAGCGTGTTGTAATATTTATTCATCACTCTCCATCAAATTTTCTTTTTTTCTCCATAATTGGCGCAAAAGTGTTTTTTACACTTTCATTGATTTACCGTTGCTCTGATTAATTGACGCTAAAGTCAGTAAAGTTAATCTCGTCAACACGGCACGTTACTTAAGAAAGCCGTAATAAATAACTGAAAGGAAGGATATTGAATATGCGTAAATTAACTGCACTGTTTGTTGCCTCTACCCTGGCTTTTGGCGCGGCTAACCTGGCCCATGCCGCTGATACCACTACCGCAGCACCGGCTGACGCCAAGCCGATGATGCACCATAAAGGTAAATTTGGTCCACATCACGACATGATGTTTAAAGACCTGAACCTGACCGACGCGCAGAAACAGCAGATCCGCGAAATCATGAAAGGTCAGCGTGATCAGATGAAACGTCCGCCGCTGGAAGAACGCCGCGCAATGCATGACATTATTGCCAGCGATACCTTCGACAAAGCAAAAGCTGAAGCGCAGATCGCAAAAATGGAAGAGCAGCGCAAAGCTAACATGCTGGCGCACCTGGAAACCCAGAACAAGATTTACAACATCCTGACGCCGGAGCAGAAAAAGCAATTTAATGCCAATTTTGAGAAGCGTCTGACAGAACGCCCTGCGGCAAAGGGTAAAATGCCTGCAACTGCTGAATAATCTTTCAGCCTGACAACTTAAGACCGCCGGTCTTGTCCACTACCTTGCTGTAATGCGGTGGACAGGATCGGCGGTTTTCTTTTCTGCTGCTCAACTTTTGCAAAAAAAGCCTAATCACCACTAAGGTAAATCACCCGAGTTGCCGATAACAATCCCCGGTTGCCTGAACGATAACAATGAAAAGAGCATGCCGGGAGCGAGTATGGAATACTTTGATATGCGTAAAATGTCGGTGAACCTGTGGCGAAACGCTGCCGGTGAAACTCGCGAAATCTGTAGCTTTCCCCCGGCAAAACGTGATTTTTACTGGCGCGCCAGCATTGCTTCCATTGCCGCAAATGGTGAGTTTTCTTTGTTTCCGGGCATGGAAAGGAGTGTGACGCTGTTGGAAGGTGGCGAGATGCTCCTTGAAAGCGCAGGCCATTTTAGCCATACCTTAAAACCGTTACAGCCTTTTGCCTTCGCGGCGGACCAGGTGGTAAAAGCAAAACTGACCGAAGGGCAGATGTCGATGGATTTCAACATTATGACGCGCCTTGATGCCTGTAAGGCGAAAGTCAGAATTGCCGATCGCACATTCACCACTTTTGGCTCACGTGGTGGGGTGGTGTTTGTTATTAGCGGAGCGTGGCAACTGGGCGACAAGCTGTTGACTACCGACCAGGGCGCATGCTGGTACGATGGCAGGCACACCCTGCGGCTTTTACAACCGCAAGGCAGACTGCTGTTCAGTGAAATTAGCTGGCTTGCAGGCTATTCACCGGATCAAGTTCAGTGATTCATTATTAGAATGCTGCGCCCGATAACACTGGTGATATCTGACACAGCATGTCTGCGTTATTTTTTCCAGAAATCATCAAAAACGGTAATGGGCGGGCGGCGTTTATGCTCGGTTTTCAGATACCAATTCTCAATGGTTCTGGCGACCTGTTCCGGTACGGTTTTCCCTTCCAGATAGTCATCAATGTTGTCATAAGTGACGCCAAGCGCGACTTCATCCGGCAGTGACGGACGATCATCTTCCAGATCGGCGGTTGGTGCTTTCTTATAGAGATGCTCCGGGCAACCTAACGCTGCCAGTAATTGTTTACCCTGACGCTTGTTCAAACGGTATAGCGGGTTAATGTCAGTGCCTCCGTCACCGTATTTAGTGAAGAATCCGGTAATGGCTTCTGCCGCATGATCGGTGCCCACCACGACGCCGTGGGTCATGCCTGCAATGCTGTATTGTGCTTTCATTCGCTCACGTGCTTTTTCATTGCCACGAACGAAATCACTTAATTCAATACCCGCTTCGCGCAGTGCCTGTTCGCTGGCCAATACCGCGCCCTTGATATTAACGGTTAATACGCGATCCGGTTGAATAAAGGCAATGGCATCCTGACAATCCTGTTCATCGGCCTGAACACCGTAGGGCAGGCGTACTGCAATAAATTGCAGTGCCTCGTTGCCCGTTTCCTGACGAAGTTCGTTAATCGCCATCTGACACAGTTTCCCGGCAAGCGTGGAGTCCTGACCGCCACTAATACCAAGTACCAGTGATTTAATGAACGGATAGGTTTGCAGATAGCTTTTCAGAAAATCGATACTGCGGCGAATTTCCTCTTCGGCATTAATCTGCGGTTTTGCGCCCAGCGCCTTTATTATTTGTTGTTGCAATGTCATTGAACCCCTCCAGACAAAAAAATAAAACTTCCTTAAAGCTAACCCGTTGCTACAGAAACGACAAGCGACAGCAAGTTGAATGGCGGTTAAAACGTCATACAGGAATCCTCTGAAAGCGGAGCCGTTTCGTTCACAGGCTTGAAAAAGCCCCCGATGTATTCCAGGCTTATCTAACACGCTGATAAACAAGAGGACGAAATATGAACAAGAATATGGCAGGAATTCTGGGTGCAGCGGCGGTATTAACCATGCTGGCAGGTTGTACGGCGTATGATCGTACCAAAGACCAGTTTGTACAGCCTGTGGTGAAAGACGTCAAAAAAGGCATGAGCCGGGCGCAGGTTGCACAAATTGCGGGTAAACCTTCGTCTGAAGTGAGCATGATCCATGCTCGTGGTACTTGCCAGACCTATATCCTGGGTCAACGTGATGGTAAAGCAGAAACCTATTTTGTCGCGTTAGATGATACCGGACATGTCATCAACTCCGGCTATCAGACCTGTGCCGAATACGACACCGATCCACAAGCAGCGAAGTAATTTCTTCGCCAGAAAGCTTGAGTTACAACAGAAACCGGCCATTGCGCCGGTTTTTTTTTGACCCTTGTTCTTATTTATTGTCGCGAATTATTTAACTGAAATGTGAAGAAGGTCATAACGGCAGGTCAAGGAGAGACAATTTATGAGGTCAAGGAAATACTATCGTTCAGGTCAATACCGTATACTCTTTTCAGCCACCAAAAAAAGTCATGTTGGTTTCGCAAGTTACCCAGAGCATGGAAGCAGGTTAAGACTTGCGGAGTGTCTGGCTGACAGATAGTCGTTGATGAGGGCAGTTTTATGGAAAAGAAACACATTTATCTGTTTTGTTCTGCGGGCATGTCTACCTCTTTACTGGTATCAAAAATGCGCGCTCAGGCAGAAAAATATGAAGTTCCGGTCATTATTGAAGCATTTCCGGAAACACTGGCTGGTGAAAAAGGTCAGAATGCCGATGTCGTGTTATTGGGGCCGCAGATTGCTTATATGTTGCCCGAAATCCAGCGTTTGTTACCCAACAAACCGGTTGAAGTAATTGACTCACTGTTATATGGCAAAGTCGATGGTTTAGGCGTGCTTAAGGCTGCAGTTGCAGCAATTAAAAAAGCCGCAGCAAATTAATTTTTAAATTTTCCGTCAAAGAGTTATTTCATAAATCTATACCGCAATATTTTAATTGCGGTTTTTAAGGGTATTTTTCTATGAGTAATGTTATTGCATCGCTTGAAAAGGTACTCCTCCCTTTTGCAGTCAAAATAGGAAAGCAGCCACACGTTAATGCAATCAAAAACGGCTTTATTCGCTTAATGCCGTTAACCCTCGCAGGGGCCATGTTTGTATTAATCAATAACGTTTTTCTGAGCTTTGGGGAGGGGTCGTTTTTTTACTCGTTAGGTATTCGCCTTGATGCCTCAACTATTGAAACACTCAATGGGCTGAAGGGTATTGGCGGCAACGTTTATAACGGAACGTTAGGGATTATGTCTTTAATGACACCGTTCTTTATCGGCATGGCGCTGGCAGAAGAGCGTAAAGTCGATGCACTGGCGGCAGGATTGTTATCCGTTGCGGCATTTATGACCGTCACTCCTTATAGCGTCGGTGAAGCCTATGCGGTCGGCGCAAACTGGTTAGGCGGCGCGAATATTATCTCCGGGATTATTATCGGCCTGGTGGTAGCAGAAATGTTTACCTTTATTGTCCGCCGCAACTGGGTCATTAAATTACCCGACAGCGTACCGACATCGGTATCGCGTTCTTTCTCTGCATTAATTCCCGGCTTTATTATTCTTTCCGTGATGGGGATTATTGCCTGGGCGCTGACTACCTGGGGCACTAACTTCCACCAGATTATTATGGATACCATTTCGACGCCGCTGGCATCGTTGGGTAGCGTGGTTGGCTGGGCCTATGTGATCTTTGTTCCGCTGCTCTGGTTCTTTGGTATTCATGGCGCGCTGGCGTTGACCGCCCTGGACAACGGCATTATGACGCCGTGGGCGCTGGAAAACATCGCCACCTACCAGCAATATGGTTCCGTCGAAGCGGCGCTGGCAGCCGGTAAGACTTTCCATATCTGGGCCAAGCCGATGCTGGACTCCTTTATTTTCCTCGGCGGCAGCGGCGCGACCCTGGGGCTTATTCTGGCCATTTTTATCGCTTCTCGTCGTGCTGACTATCGTCAGGTGGCAAAACTGGCACTGCCGTCAGGCATCTTCCAGATTAACGAACCGATTCTGTTTGGTCTGCCGATTATCATGAATCCGGTAATGTTTATCCCGTTCGTGCTGGTGCAACCAATTCTGGCGGCAATTACCCTGGCGACGTACTACATGGGCATTATCCCGCCGGTGACCAACATTGCGCCGTGGACCATGCCAACCGGTCTGGGAGCCTTCTTTAATACTAACGGTAGCGTCGCCGCATTGCTGGTCGCACTCTTCAACCTTGGTATCGCAACGCTGATTTATCTGCCATTTGTTGTGGTGGCGAACAAAGCGCAGAACGTGATTGATAAAGAAGAGAGTGAAGAAGATATTGCTAACGCCCTGAAATTTTAATCGACACCGGCGCGGGCAACTCGTGCCGGTAAGAATAGAGAGGAACGATGTATGATGGATCTCGAAAACATTCCTGACACGCAAACCGAAGCCGAAGAACTGGAAGAAGTGGTGATGGGGCTTATCATCAACTCCGGACAGGCACGTAGTCTGGCGTATGCCGCGCTGAAGCAGGCGAAGCAGGGCGATTTTGCAGCCGCCAGAACGATGATGGATCAATCGCGGATGGCCTTGAATGAAGCGCATCTGGTACAGACGAAGCTGATTGAAGGCGATCAGGGCGAAGGAAAGATGAAAGTTAGCCTGGTGCTGGTCCACGCGCAGGATCATTTAATGACTTCAATGCTCGCGCGTGAACTGATTAGTGAATTAATTGAGCTTCATGAAAAACTGAAAGCATAAGGAGTCAATGATGCAGCCAGTGATTAACGCGCCGGAAATTGCCACTGCCCGTGAGCAGCAATTATTTAATGGCAAAAATTTCCATGTGTTTATCTACAATAAAACCGAAAGTATTACTGGGTTGCATCAGCATGACTATTATGAATTTACCCTGGTTTTAACCGGTCGTTATTTCCAGGAGATTAACGGCAAGCGTGTGTTGCTGGAACGGGGCGATTTTGTTTTTATTCCGTTAGGATCACACCATCAAAGTTTTTATGCGTTTGGTGCCACGCGCATATTGAACGTTGGGATCAGTAAACATTTTTTTGAACAGCATTATTTACCGTTGTTACCTTATTGCTTTGTTGCTTCACAGGTTTACCGCACTAATAATGCTTTTCTCACTTATGTGGAAACGGTAATTTCTTCATTGAATTTCAGTGAAACCGGGCTGGAAGAATTTGTTGAGATAGTCACTTTTTATGTCATTAACCGTTTACGCCATTACCGCGAAGAACAGGTGATTGATGATGTGCCACAGTGGCTAAAAAATACGGTTGAAAAGATGCATGATAAAGTGCAGTTCAGTGAAAATGCGTTGGAAAACATGGTGACGTTATCGGCTAAATCGCAGGAGTATTTGACGCGTGCGACTCAGCGGTACTATGGCAAAACGCCGATGCAGATTATTAATGAAATCCGCATTAACTTTGCCAAAAAACAACTGGAAATGACCAACTATTCTGTGACGGATATTGCATTTGAAGCTGGTTATAGTAGCCCAAGTCTGTTCATTAAAACGTTTAAGAAACTAACGTCTTTTACGCCAAATAGCTATCGTAAGAAATTGACTGAATTTAATCAGTAGCTGTTATCGCTGATCATTAAATTTACATGCGTGCCTTGTTTATCCTGGGGAAACCGGGATATTCCTGACACAGAGGCAGGCATGAAGAATATCAGTATTTCCTGATGAAGGGAGAAATTATGAACCAGAAATTAAAAATCGTCACTATTGGTGGCGGGAGTAGTTATACCCCGGAGTTACTGGAAGGGTTTATTAAGCGTTATCACGAATTGCCGGTTACTGAATTATGGCTGGTGGATGTCGAAGGTGGTAAAGCGAAACTGGATATTATTTTTGAACTCTGTCAGCGCATGATTGATAACGCTGGCGTACCGATAAAGCTTTATAAAACGCTTGATCGTCGTGAGGCGCTGAAAGGGGCTGATTTTGTCACTACCCAACTGCGCGTAGGTCAATTACCGGCACGTGAACTGGATGAACGCATTCCGTTAAGTCATGGCTATCTTGGCCAGGAAACCAACGGTGCGGGAGGCCTGTTTAAAGGTCTGCGCACCATTCCGGTGATTTTCGATATTGTGAACGATGTTGAAGAACTATGTCCGAATGCGTGGGTTATCAACTTTACTAACCCGGCGGGAATGGTCACTGAAGCGGTTTATCGTCACACTGGATTTAAACGCTTTATCGGCGTGTGTAATATTCCTGTGGGTATGAAAATGTTTATCAGCGATGTTTTAGCGTTGAATGAGAGCGATGATTTATCTATCGATCTGTTCGGCCTGAACCATATGGTGTTTATTAAGGATGTGCTGGTAAATGGCAAATCGCGCTTTGCCGAATTGCTCGACGGCGTGGCATCCGGGCAGTTAAAAGCGTCTGGCGTAAAAAACATTTTCGATCTGCCGTTTAGCGAAGGCTTAATTCGTTCGCTGAATCTGTTGCCATGTTCTTATCTGCTTTATTACTTCAAGCAAAAAGAGATGCTGGCGATTGAAATGGGTGAATACTACAAAGGCGGTGCGCGTGCGCAGATAGTGCAGAAAGTCGAGAAACAACTCTTTGAGCTGTATAAAAACCCGGAGCTGAAAGTTAAACCGAAAGAGCTGGAGCAGCGCGGTGGGGCTTATTACTCAGACGCGGCGTGCGAGGTGATTAACGCTATCTACAACGACAAGCAAACGGAACATTACATTAATATCCCGCATCATGGGCATATTGATAATATTCCGCCTGACTGGGCGGTAGAAATGACCTGTACGCTGGGTCGCAATGGCGCGACGCCACATCCGCGAATTACCCATTTTGATGACAAAGTCATGGGGCTGATCCACACCATTAAAGGCTTTGAAATTGCCGCCAGCAACGCAGCACTTAGCGGTGAATTTAACGATGTGTTACTGGCGCTAAACCTTAGCCCGTTGGTGCATTCCGATCATGACGCAGAGTTGCTGGCACGTGAGATGATTCTGGCGCACGAGAAGTGGCTACCAAACTTTGCTGACTGTATTGTAGATCTCAAAAAAGCACATTAACCGGGGCTGATTATGGAACGCTTACTGATTGTTAATGCAGATGATTTTGGCTTAAGTAAAGGTCAGAACTACGGCATTATCGAGGCCTGTCGCAACGGGATTGTCACGTCGACGACGGCGCTGGTAAATGGTGAAGCCATCGACCATGCGGTGCAGTTGAGTCGTGATGAGCCGAGCCTGGCCGTCGGGATGCATTTTGTCCTCACCCTGGGCAAGCCGCTAACTGCAATGCCCGGTTTAACCCGCGAAGGCGTGTTGGGGAAATGGATCTGGCAACTGGCAAAAGAAGATGCTTTACCACTGGAGGAAATTGCTCAGGAACTTGCCAGCCAGTATCTGCGTTTCATTGAGCTGTTTGGGCGCAAACCTACCCATCTTGATAGTCATCATCATGTGCATATGTTTCCGCAGATTTTCCCGATTGTGGCCAGGTTTGCCGCTGAAGAGGGGATTGCGTTGCGCATCGATCGTCAGCCAGTATTTAACGATAGTGATTTACCGGCTAAATTGCGCAGTTCGCAGGGCTTCAGTAGCGCATTCTATGGTGAAGAGATCAGCGAGTCCCTGTTCCTGCAAGCGGTGGATGATTCCAGTCATCGCGGTGAGCGCTCGCTGGAAGTGATGTGCCATCCGGCGTTTATTGATAATACGATTCGCCAGAGTGCTTACTGTTTTCCACGGTTAACGGAGCTGGAAGTGTTGACATCAGCATCGTTGAAGTATGCCATTGCCGAGCGAGGTTATCGGTTGGGTAGTTATCTTGATGTGTAGGTAATGTTGTTTTGCCGGATGTAGCGTAAATACCTTATCCGGCCAGCAAAGTGTCGCAATTTCAATATATTATGAATTATTACGCTAGACCTGATAAGCGCAGTGCATCAGGCAAAGGCGGCGCAACTGCGCCGCCTATATTCAGGCAGGGATTTTGTCAATTTTAGGGATACGTGACCAGACGCGGTGCGCCGCTATCAGAGTCAGTAACTCATTCATAAAATTGCCGTCAGCTCTGTCGGCTTCAACAATCCCTTCTTCACCCTGGTCATCGACCTTGATTGTTGCCTTGAACTTGCGTGCATCTCCCGTCAGGGCTATCGGTTTAAGGTGTTTATAGGCTTCCATCAGGTAGTAGTTTGCGTCGCCGTTGTCTGCGATATCCGCGATATTGCCGCATGGGACAATAACCGCATCAACCGTCAGTGAGGGGGCTCCAGCAAAGGTAGCGGCTATTGGCAATACTGTACCGTCATCTGCTGTCACTTCTCCCATCCGTGAATAAAGCAGTTTGGCATGAACGCCTTTAGCTTTCAGTGCCTTGAGCATTTCCAGAAGGTCTGCCGATCTCACCTCATCATTAAGCAAAATCGCGACCACACGGCCTTTCACATCCCCATCCGGAATGGCATACAGACTTAACGCAGGATCTTTTTTCAGCCCGTTCACGTCCGGTGGTGGCGTAATGTTCAGTTGGTCGTCTGTCAGTGCAATACCGAGATTTTTTGCTACCGCTTGCGCCAGGTTGAGATCGATATGCGCTAGCTGGTCAACAACGCGCTCACGAATATATGGGCGTACAACTTTACTCAACTCAAAGCTGAAAGCATCGATAATATGGCGCTGTTCGAATGGTGTCTGGCTTAACCAGAACAGGCGCGGATGGGAATAATATTCGCCAAACGATGGGCTACGCTCGCGTACCTTATTGCCTTCTACGCGCTCCTGATAGGATTCAAAACCTCCGCGTTTCGGCCCCGGCGGTGTTTCTCGCGGCCAGTTATCGTTGATCGAATTCGGTTCGTAGTTTGCTGGGTTAGTGTCGATTCCCATCCGATGCATGCCGTCACGCTGGTAATTGTGGTACGGGCAGGTTGGGCGGTTAATTGGAATTTCATGGAAATTCGGCCCGCCAAGACGGCTGATTTGTGTGTCGGTGTAGGAGAACAAACGCCCCTGCAACAGCGGATCGTTGGTGAAATCCAGACCGGGGACAATGTGTCCAGGATGGAAAGCCACTTGTTCATTTTCGGCAAAAAAGTTATCCGGGTTACGATTGAGCACCATTTTACCGACGCGCTGAACGGGGACTAACTCTTCCGGGATAAGTTTTGTTGGGTCAAGCAGGTCGAAGTCGAATTTGAATTCATCCTCTTCCGCAATCAACTGGAAGCCAAGTTCATATTCCGGGAAGTCGCCCGCTTCAATCGCTTCCCACAGTTCGCGACGGTGGAAGTCCGGGTCTCGCCCCGTCAGTTTCTGCGCCTCATCCCATACCAGCGAGGCTTTACCTGCCAGTGGTTTCCAGTGGAAACGCACAAAGGTTGCTTTACCTTCGGCGTTAATCAGGCGGAAGGTGTGAATGCCGAAGCCTTCCATTGTGCGATAACTGCGGGGGAGCCCACGGTCTGACATCGCCCACATTACGTTATGCAGGGTTTCAGGTTGCAGGGAAACATAATCCCAGAAAGTGTCGTGGGCGCTGCCTCCCTGTGGGATCGCCCAGTGCGGCTCCGGTTTTACCGCATGAACAAAATCGGGGAATTTGTGTGCATCCTGAATAAAGAAGATCGGCGTGTTGTTGCCAACGAGATCAAAAATACCTTCTTCGGTATAGAACTTGGTGGCGAAACCACGGATATCACGCACGGTATCTGCCGAGCCAGCGCCCCCCTGAACGGTAGAGAAGCGCACAAATACCGGAGTGATTTTGTTCGGATCAGACAGAAAATCGGCTTTGGTGATGTCGCTCAAGTTTTTATACGGCTGGAAATAGCCGTGAGCAGCAGAACCGCGTGCGTGAACAATACGCTCCGGGATGCGTTCGTGGTCAAAGTGAGTGATTTTCTCACGCAGAATAAAATCTTCCAGCAGCGTAGGCCCACGGCTACCGGCACGCAGGGAGTTTTGATCGTCGGCTATGCGTACGCCCTGATTGGTGGTCAGTGCATAATTCTCGCTACCTTTACGCACATCTTCCAGGGAATTTATTTTTTCATTACGCGTATCCGGCGCTTTCAGGCTACCTGGCGCAGTAGGTTGCGCACCAGGCGGGGTCGGTTCAGCCGCTGGACGATGAGAGCCGTCCTCAGGTGCCAGTGAGTCCATCCCGGGTTTCGCTTCGCTCGAATCGTGCAGGGGGGACTGGTGCTGATGTGGGTTCTTTTCGTTATGTTGCGACATTGAACTCGTCTCCTTATTTCATTGCTGAAAGGGCCGCTGTTTTGGTCAAAAAACCTTCTAACTATAGACCACCAGGGGGATCTCGCTCTGGAAGTGGTGCCAGAGAAGGTTTTTGGGAATGTACGCAAAGCAGGACGGACGGGGGCTAAATCGGCTAAACTACAGTTTTTCTGATTTTTAATATGCGTTTAGTGAAGCCAGTAATGAAGAAACCGCTACGTCAGCAAAACCGCCCGATTATTAGCTATGTTCCGCGCACAGAACCCGCGCCGCCAGAACATGCGGTTAAAATGGATTCGTTTCGTGATGTCTGGATACTGCGCGGCAAGTATGTGGCGTTTGTCCTGGTGGGGGAATCATTCTTGCGCTCACCGGCGTTTAGCGTACCGGAGTCGGCCCAGCGTTGGGCAAATCAGGTGCGGCAAGAAAATGAGATCGAAGAATAAATAAACGCCTGTCGGATGACAGGCGTTTTGCGTTATAAACCAGGATTAACGGTGTGCCAGCTCGGCGTCGTCTTCGCTGTCCAGAATGGACTTATCGGTTTGCTTCAGCCACTGGCTGGTCAGCGTACCTGCGGTCATTGAGCCGCTAACGTTCAATGCAGTTCGGCCCATATCGATAAGCGGTTCAACGGAGATTAGCAGAGCCACCAGCGTTACCGGTAAGCCCATTGCTGGCAGAACAATCAACGCGGCGAATGTCGCACCACCACCAACACCTGCAACACCTGCTGAACTCACCGTGACGATACCGACGAGTGTCGCAATCCACATTGGATCCAGTGGGTTAATGCCAACTGTAGGTGCAACCATCACCGCCAGCATTGCCGGATACAAACCAGCACAGCCGTTCTGACCAATGGTCGCACCGAAAGAAGCGGCGAAACTGGCAATGGATTCAGGAACACCCAGACGACGCGTTTGCGCTTCTACGTTCAGCGGAATAGACGCGGCGCTGGAGCGACTGGTGAAGGCAAACGTCAGTACTGGCCATACTTTACGGAAGTATTTCAGCGGGCTTACGCCGTTAATACCCAGCAGAATGCCATGTACCGCAAACATAATGATAAGACCCAGGTAGGACGCGACAACGAAGCTACCCAGCTTAATGATGTCTTGCAGATTGGAACCGGCAACGACTTTGGTCATCAGCGCAAGCACGCCGTAAGGGGTCAATTGCATGACCAGGCGAACCAGTTTCATCACCCAGCTTTGCAGCGTGTCGATAGCGGTTAAGACGCGTTCACCTTTCGGCGCATCATCTTTCAGCAGTTTTAGCGCGGCGACACCAAGGAAGGCGGCAAAAATTACCACGCTGATAATTGACGTCGGATTGGCACCAGTCAAATCGGCAAACGGGTTTTTCGGGATAAAGGACAGAATGAGTTGCGGAACACTTAAGTCTGCAACTTTACCAACATAGTTGCTTTCGATAGCGTTCAGACGCGCCGTCTCTGCGCCACCCTGAACCAGACCTTCAGCAGTCAGACCAAACAGGTTGGTCACCAGCACACCGACCAGCGCCGCAATCAGCGTGGTAAACAGCAGCGTACCGATGGTCAGAAAACTGATTTTGCCTAACTGAGATGCGTTATGCAGGCGAGCAACCGCGCTCAGAATAGAGGCGAATACTAACGGCATGACGATCATTTGCAGTAGCTGAACATAGCCGTTACCGACAATGTTAAACCACTGTACAGAATCTTTAAGTACCTGGCTGTCAGAACCATAAATGGTGTGCAGAGCAAGGCCAAAGACCACGCCCATCACCAGACCCACCAGCACTTTTTTTGCCAGACTCCACTGTTTGTGGCGAGTCTGGGCCAACGCAAACAGCAGCACAACGAACACCACGATGTTCGCAATTAATGGAAAGTTCATCCCCGTTCTCCTGATCTTATTATTTCTATCACTGTGTAACAGTCATAGTGTTGTCGCAAGATTAACAGAACTGTGAGCTGGCTCTTATATTCAAATGGAATTGCTTATTCCAGAAAGACGGTTTTTGCCGCTTTAATATTCAACCTGATGCTTAATAAGGCGATGAAACTGGATCTGCAAGGTATTGATCATTTCCGATGACCAACGCACGGCACTGTTTTCGGGCAATGAATGGGGCATCCACACCGACCAGACAAATAATGCCATGCAGAGAAAACGTTCCAGTTGATTGCCCTTTTGTGGCACCAGAATTGGCAGGCGGAAGCGCCAGCGACATGGCCAGAGGAGGGGAACGCCAGCCGGTGTCAGCATATCGGCAAGGATATGGCTCAAATAACCCAGCACCATACCTTGCAAAGCATCAGCCGGAATAAACCAGCTTTCCGGAACTTTAAGATAAAAGGTCGCCAGCAACGCAAAGACCGCCAGCAGACTGTGGGTAAATCCACGGTGTCCAAATGCCCGGGCAATGGGTTTTGATATCCACTTTAATCGCTGCCCAAGAAACGATTTTGGGTGGTCGATGTCCGGTAACAGACACGTTAAGATTGCGGAAGGGACAATATGCCACCAGTCACCCTGTGCCAGCACGGGCGTTAGTTCGGCATTTTTGGCAAATACCGCGCAAGCAATAGAAAAAAGAAGGTGACCTTCCGCCGTCATGATAAAACTCACTAAACTGTCGATACGTACAGTATAGGATTTTTATACAGTGCGCGGAAGTGGTGACGGTGTAACTCTTTATCACAAAATGATGATAAATCCGCCAGTTGAATAAAAATTCAGATAAAAAACCAGGGGCAGTGATGACACTGCCCGATTTTTATTAGCCGAGGAGGTCTTCCGCGGTGAGTTCGGTGAGAGATGAAAGCTTCACGTTTGCCAACACAAAACGTGGATCATTTTGCGCTTCTGGCGCAGGAACGACGATGGAACGCATACGGGCTGCTTTAGAGGCGATCATACCGTTTACAGAATCTTCCAGCGCCACGCAGGCCAGCGGATCAATACCCAGCTTTGCTGCGCAGTCGAGATACACTTGCGGGTGCGGTTTGCTGTAAGGCAGTTTTTCTGCGGAGGCGAGGGCATCGAAACTGTCACGTAAGTCAAACATGGTCAGCACTTTTTCCAGCATATGTAACGGCGACGCAGAGGCCAGGCCAACCAATAAACCGTGTTCTTTGCACAGCGCAACGGCCTCACGCACACCAGGCAGTAATGGCCGAGTCTCTTCAACCAGTGAAATGGCACGAGCAATAACCCGTTCTACCACTTCCTGACGACCCGGCCCACGCCACGGTTGCCGGGCGTACCACAGATCAACCACCATATCGATGCGTAAACCTAAGGTGTCCGGTAGCTCGTTACGACGGGAGATGTCCACCCCCAGGCTTGCCATCACATCCAGTTCGGCTCGATCCCATAAAGGTTCAGAGTCGATAAGTAATCCATCCATATCGAAAATTGCAGCAAGAATCTGTCGCGGGGTTGACATTACAACCTCTCCTTTAGAGCATTAAGTGTAAGGTATTAAGCAGTGCTTATGATTAAGCGCCTATCATATCGCCTTTAAAGAATGGGCGAAAACAGATATCTACAGGTAAACTAAGTGAATCGACGCGTCTTAATCAAGGAGAACTCATGACGTATCAACAAGCTGGACGCATTGCTGTTTTGAAAAGGATTTTCGGTTGGGTGATTTTTATACCCGCACTGATCTCTACGCTGATTTCTTTGCTGAAATTTATGAATACCCGGCAGGAAAATCAGGAAGGCATTAATGCGGTCATGCTCGACTTTACCCATGTCATGATCGATATGATGCAGGCGAATACGCCTTTTTTGAATCTGTTCTGGTACAACTCACCGACGCCCAATTTTAATGGCGGTGTGAATATTATGTTCTGGGTGATTTTCATCCTGATATTTGTTGGACTTGCGTTGCAAGACTCCGGTGCCCGTATGAGCCGCCAGGCGCGTTTCTTACGTGAAGGTGTTGAGGATCAACTCATTCTGGAGAAGGCTAAAGGAGACGAGGGGTTAACGCGTGAACAGATTGAGTCACGCATTGTTGTTCCGCACCATACCATTTTCTTGCAGTTTTTTTCACTCTATATCTTGCCGGTCATTTGTATTGCTGCTGGGTATGTGTTTTTTTCTCTGCTTGGGTTTATTTAATCAAAAGGCCGCGCGAAGCGGCCATTATCATCAACTCACATCACGCCGCTAATAATCTATCCAGTGACTGCTGAGCAATAACCAAATGCTGCCCGCCAAACAACCTTGCACGATTAAGTAACGTGTAGAGCTGGTAAATTGGTTGACGTTCGAGGAAATCTGCCGGTAGCGGTGAAACTGACTGATAGCCGTCATAGATTTGCGGCGGTTGTTCAGTGTGCAGCGGCAACATCGCCAGATCGCACTCTCTGTCGCCCCAGTAACAAGCGGGATCGAAGATGTACGGGCCATTCGGACCCAGCGCACAGTTTCCGGACCATAAATCACCGTGTAACAGTGACGGCTGCGGCTGATGTGAGGCCAGACGTTGCTGAATGTGTTCGACGATGGCGTCGATATTGCCGAAGGCGATCCCTTTTTCTGCCGCCAGTTCCAGTTGCCAGCCAATACGTTGTTCAGCAAAAAACGTTGCCCAGCGACGTTGCCAGGTGTTGGGTTGTGGAGTAGTCGAAAGTGCGTTATCGAAATCGAGGCCAAATTGTGGCTGATCACTCCATTGATGCAGGCGCGCAATTTGCTGCCCTAAAATAAATGCGTTGTGTGCATCCAATGGGCGAGGCGGGAGATAGTCCATCACCAAAAAACTGTAGTCCCGGTCAGCGCCAACAGCCCAGACTCTGGGCACAGTAACGGTTTTACTGCGTGATAATAATTCCAGTTGATCGGCTTCGGCGGTAAAACCGGAAAGCAGGTCCCTTTCATCACATTTGACGAAAAAATCACGTCCAGCATAGCGCAAATGCCATGCGGCATGGACTTCCCCGCCAGGCAGTTCATTACGCAGTTCGATTTCGCCTTCACCTAACTGCTCGCTCAAAAGACGACTGATTGCCTGCCACATGATGTCTCTCCCATGTTGTCTGCCAGATCATAAAGTTAGCGCAAGAATGCGGTGAAAAAACACGAGCTAACGCACACCACAGACTGATTATTGCCCAAAAACCATTTATTTTCTGTCGCTATACCATTTCTCCCAGGTGGTTATTGTGATTTCCGGGGATTTGCCGGTTGCACTTTGGGTAAGCCCGGCAACCAGCTCTCTTATTTCATCTTCATTTTGAGTACTGATAAGCCCAAAGGTGTTCGTTCCCAGCTCATGGATATTTCCGTCATCATCCGTCATGGTCAGTAAAAAACCGTCGCGTGTCAGAAAGTTATTTAACTCATTAATTTCAGTTAATGTGTCTTCATGCAACATGACGGTAATGACATAACGGACAAGGTCGCCACCGGCCATAATTCACCTCTTTGTTATCACGTGATTTTTTAGCATAGTCGGAGAAACACGTTGCCGACAGGTTTGTGGTGATTCCCCCAATGTTGGGGGAATATCTCTATTAGTGGGAAAGGTAAGCGTAAATTTTTTGCGTATCGTCATGGGAGCACAGGCGAGTTCCTTGATTGAGCGTGGCGGCACTACCTGCGGCTACGCCAAAACGAACCATTTCTTCAAGAGGGGCATTTTCCGCCAGCTTCAGCGTCATCGCGCCGACCATGCTGTCACCTGCACCGACGGTACTCTGGCTTTTCACCGGTGGCGGCACTACCTGAATGCAGTTTTCGCTGTCCACTCCCAACGCCCCTTGCGGGCCAAGAGAAACAACAACCCGTTTGGCCTTACCACTATTTACGATTTCCTGCGCGGCTTTGCGCACATCATCTGGCTGGGTGAGTTCGCGATTGACCAGTGCGCTGAGCTCTTTCTGGTTAGGTTTCACCAGTTCGATATTGCCAATGGCCAGTGCCGCGCTTAGTGCATCGCCGGAACTGTCGACAATGCAACGAATCCCTTGTTTTTGTGCAGCGGAGATAAGTTGAGTTAATTTTTCCAGCTTCACACCTGGGGGCAGACTGCCGCTTATGACCAGGATAGCCCCTGATTCAATTTCCAGAACCTGTTCTTCAAGTTGACGAAATTCATCTTCACTTAACGTCGCGCCAGGCATGACAAATCGGTACTGCTCACCCGTAGATTCTACATGTACGTGCAGATTCTGGCGGGTCCAGTCTTTTGCTTCGACAGTGGCAACCGGGACATTTTCATCAGCCAGCAGTGAAACCAGATGTTCGCCGGTTGCGCCGCCAGCCGGGAAGATTGCCGTGGCGCTACCCCCAAGGTGAGCAATGGCGCGGGCGACGTTAATACCGCCGCCACCAGGCTCAAACACCGGGGCGGTACAGCGCAGTTTTCCTTCGGGATAAATTTGCGGGGTAATTGTTGCGCTATCGAGAGAAGGCGCAAGTGTCAACGTATAGATACGTACCATCATTTCCTCCTATAGGCTGATTTCAGTCTGGCACTGAATCAGTGGAAAGTGAAGAAATTAACAATATGATTTATTGGATATTTATATAAAATTAATCGGGTAAAGATATATAAATAAATATCTGTTTTCGCAATGTGCTTATTCAAAAAATGAAATAAGAAGTCATTGCTAAGTTTTTCACTCCTTTTTATAATTTGTTACCTTTCCAGGGACGCTACTCTTTGATCCTCAAGAAAGTTTCCGGGACCGCGATGGTCTCTTTTTTTGTTGTACGGACTTTTAATAAATGAAGCTTTTGAAGACAGTTCCTGCCATCGTTATGTTGGCGGGGGGTATGTTTGCGTCTCTGAATGCAACTGCCGATGATTCCGTTTTTACTGTCATGGACGACCCTGCCAGCGCCAAAAAACCTTTCGAAGGTAATCTGAATGCAGGTTACCTTGCACAATCAGGTAACACGAAAAGTTCTTCACTAACGGCTGATACCACTATGACCTGGTATGGGTATACTACTGCCTGGTCGCTGTGGGGGAACGCCAGCAATACGTCTTCTAATGATGAACGTTCTTCGGAAAAATATGCGGTGGGCGGGCGTAGCCGTTTTAATTTAACTGACTATGACTATTTATTTGGTCAGGCTAGTTGGCTGACAGACCGTTATAACGGTTATCGCGAACGCGATGTGCTGACTGCGGGTTATGGTCGCCAGTTTTTGAATGGTCCGGTACACAGTTTCCGCTTTGAATTCGGTCCTGGCGTGCGTTACGACAAATATACCGACAATGCCAGTGAAACTCAGCCGCTGGGTTATGCTTCCGGGGCTTATGCGTGGCAGTTGACCGACAACGCTAAATTTACCCAAGGTGTTTCCGTCTTTGGCGCGGAAGACACGACGTTAAACTCGGAAAGCGCGCTGAATGTTGCCATCAATGAGCATTTCGGTCTTAAAGTGGCTTACAACGTCACGTGGAACTCTGAACCGCCTGAATCGGCTCCAGAACATACTGACCGCCGAACAACGTTATCGCTGGGATATAAAATGTAACTATTACTGCCGGACTGCGACGTGCGGTCTGGCTTTTACGTTAGCGGATAGAGTCTTACCATTCAGCCCCAAATCATTGCTGCCCAACGCAGTAACAGCATCGCGCCACAGATAGCCAGTAGTACCACCACCATCTTCCAGTGTTTTTTGTCAAAACGTTTTGTCGGCATGCGATTTTCCTGCGTATTTCGAGTAGTCGATAATCGAGTGTAACAAAATGGGCAGGTGTTGCCTGCGTTGATTTATATCATATCGATCATGGTGATTGTCGCTTTGCCCGACAACAAATACCGTGTAAACTGCCAGGCGGTATTATCAGAAAGTGGGTGTAGGTCTGGCATCACCAACCGGTATGCTGTGACATATTTCGCAGAGTGAAGCGGGAATCAACCCAAACCTTTTTGGTAAATTTCATATGAATCTTTGTATGTGATCTTTCGTGTGGGTCACCACTGCAAATAAGGATATAACATGCCTGTTATTACTCTTCCTGATGGCAGCCAACGCCATTACGACCACGCTGTAAGCCCCATGGATGTTGCGCTGGACATTGGTCCAGGTCTGGCGAAAGCCTGTATCGCAGGGCGCGTTAATGGCGAACTGGTAGATGCGTGCGATTTGATTGAAAACGACGCTAAACTGGCGATCATTACCGCTAAAGACGAAGAAGGTCTGGAGATCATTCGTCACTCCTGCGCGCACCTGTTAGGGCACGCAATTAAACAACTTTGGCCGCATACCAAAATGGCAATCGGCCCGGTTATTGACAACGGTTTCTATTATGACGTTGATCTTGACCGCACGTTAACCCAGGAAGATGTCGAAGCACTCGAGAAGCGGATGCATGAGCTTGCTGAGAAAAACTACGACGTCATTAAGAAGAAAGTTAGCTGGCACGAAGCGCGTGAAACGTTTGTTAAACGCGGCGAGAGCTATAAAGTCTCCATCCTGGACGAAAATATTGCCCATGATGACCTGCCGGGTCTCTATTTTCATGAAGAATATGTCGATATGTGCCGCGGTCCGCACGTACCGAACATGCGTTTCTGCCATCACTTCAAACTGATGAAAACGGCAGGGGCTTACTGGCGCGGCGATAGCAACAACAAAATGTTGCAGCGTATTTACGGTACTGCGTGGGCAGACAAAAAAGCCCTCAACGCTTACCTGCAGCGCCTGGAAGAAGCCGCGAAACGCGACCACCGTAAAATCGGTAAGCAGCTTGACCTGTACCATATGCAGGAAGAAGCGCCGGGTATGGTGTTCTGGCACAACGACGGCTGGACAATCTTCCGTGAACTGGAAGTGTTCGTACGTTCTAAACTGAAAGAGTACCAGTATCAGGAAGTAAAAGGTCCGTTCATGATGGACCGCGTCCTGTGGGAAAAAACCGGACACTGGGAAAACTACAAAGATGCGATGTTCACCACGTCTTCAGAGAACCGTGAATACTGCATTAAGCCGATGAACTGCCCGGGTCACGTACAAATTTTCAACCAGGGGCTGAAGTCGTATCGCGATCTGCCGCTGCGTATGGCCGAGTTCGGTAGCTGCCACCGTAACGAGCCGTCAGGTTCTCTGCATGGACTGATGCGTGTACGTGGTTTCACTCAGGACGACGCGCATATCTTCTGTACTGAAGAACAAATTCGCGATGAAGTTAACGGATGTATCCGTTTAGTCTATGATATGTACAGCACTTTTGGCTTCGAGAAAATCGTGGTCAAACTTTCCACTCGTCCTGAAAAACGTATTGGCAGCGACGAAATGTGGGATCGTGCTGAGGCGGACCTGGCAGTTGCGCTGGAAGAAAACAACATCCCGTTTGAATATCAACTGGGTGAAGGCGCTTTCTACGGTCCGAAAATTGAATTTACCCTGTATGACTGCCTCGATCGTGCATGGCAGTGCGGTACGGTACAGCTGGACTTCTCCTTGCCGTCTCGTCTGAGCGCCTCCTATGTGGGCGAAGACAACGAGCGTAAGGTTCCGGTAATGATTCACCGCGCAATTCTGGGGTCTATGGAACGTTTCATCGGTATCCTGACCGAAGAGTTCGCTGGTTTCTTCCCGACCTGGCTTGCGCCGGTTCAGGTTGTTATCATGAACATTACTGATTCGCAGTCTGAATACGTTAACGAATTGACGCAAAAACTATCAAATGCGGGCATTCGTGTTAAAGCAGACTTGAGAAATGAGAAGATTGGCTTTAAAATCCGCGAGCACACTTTGCGTCGCGTCCCGTATATGTTGGTCTGTGGTGATAAAGAGGTGGAATCTGGCAAAGTTGCCGTTCGCACCCGCCGTGGTAAAGACCTGGGAAGCATGGACGTAAATGAAGTGATCGAGAAGCTGCAACAAGAGATTCGCAGCCGCAGTCTTAAACAATTGGAGGAATAAGGTATTAAAGGCGGAAAACGAGTTCAAACGGCGCGCCCTAACCGTATTAATGGCGAAATTCGCGCCCAGGAAGTTCGCTTAACAGGTCTGGAAGGCGAGCAGCTTGGTATTGTGAGTCTGAGAGAAGCTCTGGAGAAAGCTGAAGAAGCCGGAGTAGACTTAGTCGAGATCAGCCCTAACGCCGAGCCGCCGGTTTGTCGTATCATGGATTACGGCAAATTCCTCTATGAAAAGAGCAAGTCTTCTAAGGAACAGAAGAAAAAGCAAAAAGTTATCCAGGTTAAGGAAATTAAATTCCGTCCTGGTACAGATGAAGGCGACTATCAGGTAAAACTCCGCAGCCTGATTCGCTTTCTGGAAGAGGGTGATAAAGCCAAAATCACACTGCGTTTCCGCGGTCGTGAGATGGCGCACCAGCAAATCGGTATGGAAGTGCTTAATCGCGTGAAAGACGATTTGCAAGAACTGGCAGTGGTCGAATCCTTCCCAACGAAGATCGAAGGCCGCCAGATGATCATGGTGCTCGCTCCTAAGAAGAAACAGTAAGGCCATCAAGTAATCATTCCTGTGGGCCTCGGCTCACAGGGTGATTCGCCTTTGTTTCTGTTTATCAACAATGCGAAGTGGAAGTTATTAAAATGCCAAAAATTAAGACCGTACGCGGTGCTGCTAAGCGCTTCAAAAAAACCGGTAAAGGTGGTTTTAAGCACAAGCACGCTAACCTGCGTCACATTCTGACCAAAAAAGCGACCAAACGTAAACGTCACCTGCGTCCGAAAGCCATGGTTTCTAAAGGCGATCTGGGCCTGGTAATCGCGTGCCTGCCGTACGCATAAGTCGTTAACGTTTTTTAACTTTTTAATTAGAATAGATACAGGAGAGCACATATGGCTCGCGTAAAACGTGGTGTTATTGCACGCGCACGTCACAAGAAAATTTTGAAACAAGCTAAAGGCTACTACGGTGCGCGTTCTCGCGTATACCGCGTTGCCTTCCAGGCTGTTATCAAGGCTGGTCAGTATGCTTACCGTGACCGTCGTCAACGTAAGCGTCAGTTCCGTCAACTGTGGATTGCGCGTATCAACGCAGCAGCACGTCAGAACGGTATTTCTTACAGCAAATTCATCAATGGCCTGAAAAAAGCCTCTGTTGAAATCGACCGTAAGATCCTGGCTGACATCGCAGTATTCGACAAAGTAGCGTTCACCGCTCTGGTTGAAAAAGCGAAAGCAGCTCTGGCATAAGCCAGTTGAAAGAGGGAGCTTGTCTCCCTCTTTTCGTTTCAACACTATCAGAACATTGACTTTTATCGTCGTAGCCTTTTCAATAAAGGTCTTTTGAAAAGTTCCAAAAGGTAACGCAAGCAATGAATGCTGCTATTTTCCGCTTCTTTTTTTACTTTAGCACCTGACTCCAGGAGGCTAGCGCGTGAGAAGAGAAACGGAAAACAGCGCCTGAAAGCCTCCCAGTGGAGGCTTTTTTTGTATGCGCGTTCTGAAAAATAAAAAGCCTGTCTCATCAGGCGTAATTGTCGCAGTCAGTTTGGACACGGCCAGCGCGGAGAAACCGGAGCGTACTTAAGTACGTGAGGATTTCGAGCACTGTCCGGGACAAAATGGCAAGTAAAATAGCCTGATGGGATAGGCTCTAAGTCCAACGAACCAGTGTCACCACCGACACAATGAGGAAAACCATGTCACATCTCGCAGAACTGGTTGCCAGTGCGAAGGCGGCCATTAGCCAGGCGTCAGATGTTGCCGCGTTAGACAATGTGCGCGTCGAATATTTGGGTAAAAAAGGGCACTTGACCCTTCAGATGACGACCCTGCGTGAGCTGCCGCCAGAAGAGCGTCCGGCAGCCGGTGCGGTTATCAACGAAGCAAAAGAGCAGGTGCAGCAGGCGCTGAATGCGCGTAAAGCCGAGCTGGAAAGCGCGGCGTTGAATGCGCGTCTGGCAGCAGAGACTATTGATGTCTCCTTGCCGGGGCGTCGTATTGAAAACGGCGGTCTGCATCCGGTGACCCGTACTATCGACCGTATCGAAAGTTTCTTCGGTGAGCTTGGCTTTACCGTGGCTACCGGGCCGGAGATCGAAGACGATTATCATAACTTTGATGCTCTGAACATTCCAGGTCACCACCCGGCGCGCGCTGACCACGACACTTTCTGGTTTGATGCTACTCGTCTGCTGCGTACCCAGACGTCTGGCGTACAGATCCGCACCATGAAAGCCCAGCAGCCACCGATTCGTATCATCGCACCTGGCCGTGTTTATCGTAACGACTACGACCAGACTCACACACCGATGTTCCATCAGATGGAAGGCCTGATTGTTGACACCAACATCAGCTTTACCAACCTGAAAGGCACACTGCACGACTTCCTGCGTAACTTCTTTGAAGAAGATTTGCAGATCCGCTTCCGTCCTTCCTACTTCCCGTTCACCGAACCGTCTGCAGAAGTGGACGTTATGGGTAAAAACGGCAAATGGTTGGAAGTGCTGGGTTGCGGCATGGTGCATCCAAATGTGCTGCGTAACGTCGGTATCGACCCGGAAGTTTACTCCGGTTTTGCCTTTGGGATGGGGATGGAGCGCCTGACTATGTTGCGTTACGGCGTCACCGACCTGCGTTCATTCTTCGAAAACGATCTGCGTTTCCTCAAACAGTTTAAATAAGGCAGGAATAGATTATGAAATTCAGTGAACTGTGGTTACGCGAATGGGTGAACCCAGCGATTGATAGCGATGCGCTGGCGAATCAAATCACTATGGCGGGTCTGGAAGTTGACGGTGTAGAACCGGTTGCCGGTAGCTTCCATGGCGTGGTTGTTGGTGAAGTAGTTGAGTGCGCACAGCATCCAAACGCTGACAAACTGCGAGTGACGAAAGTCAACGTTGGTGGTGATCGCCTGCTGGATATTGTCTGTGGCGCACCAAACTGCCGCCAGGGCCTGCGTGTGGCGGTAGCGACCATTGGTGCTGTTCTGCCGGGTGATTTTAAAATTAAAGCGGCGAAACTGCGTGGCGAACCGTCTGAAGGGATGCTGTGCTCTTTCTCCGAGCTGGGCATTTCTGACGATCATAACGGCATTATTGAACTGCCAGCGGATGCGCCGATTGGTACTGACATTCGTGAATACCTGAAACTCGATGATAACACTATCGAAATCAGCGTTACGCCAAACCGTGCCGACTGCTTAGGCATCATTGGTGTTGCGCGCGACGTTGCTGTGCTGAACCAGTTGCCGCTGGTTGAACCGGAAATCATTCCGGTTGGTGCAACCATTGACGATACGTTGCCGATTGCAGTAGAAGCGCCTGAAGCCTGCCCGCGTTATCTTGGTCGCGTCGTAAAAGGCATTAACGTTAAAGCCCCAACTCCGCTGTGGATGAAAGAAAAACTGCGTCGCTGCGGCATTCGTTCTATCGATGCGGTCGTTGACGTGACCAACTACGTGCTCCTTGAACTGGGTCAACCGATGCACGCTTTCGATAAAGATCGCATTGAAGGCGGTATTGTGGTGCGGATGGCGAAAGAGGGTGAAACGCTGGTGTTGCTCGATGGCACTGAAGCGAAGCTGAATGCTGACACTCTGGTTATTGCTGACCACAACAAGGCACTGGCAATGGGTGGCATCTTCGGCGGCGAACATTCTGGCGTAAATGAAGAAACGCAAAACGTTTTGCTGGAATGCGCTTTCTTCAGCCCGCTGTCTATCACCGGTCGTGCTCGTCGTCATGGCCTGCATACCGATGCGTCTCACCGTTACGAGCGTGGTGTTGATCCGGCACTGCAGCATAAAGCAATGGAACGTGCGACTCGTCTGCTGATTGACATTTGCGGCGGTGAAGCAGGTCCGGTTATCGATATCACCAACGAAGCAACGCTGCCGAAGCGTGCGACTATCACTTTACGTCGCAGCAAACTGGATCGCCTGATCGGCCATCATATTGCCGATGAGCAGGTTACCGACATTCTGCGTCGCCTCGGCTGCAAAGTGACCGAAGGTAAGGACGAGTGGCAGGCAGTTGCGCCGAGCTGGCGTTTCGACATGGAGATTGAAGAGGATCTGGTCGAAGAAGTCGCTCGTGTTTATGGCTACAACAACATTCCGGACGAGCCGGTGCAGGCGAGCCTGATTATGGGCACTCACCGCGAAGCTGACCTGTCGCTCAAGCGTGTGAAAACGCTTCTCAACGACAAAGGCTATCAGGAAGTGATCACCTACAGCTTCGTGGATCCGAAAGTTCAGCAGATGATCCACCCGGGTGCAGAAGCGTTACTGCTGCCAAGTCCGATCTCGGTTGAAATGTCAGCAATGCGCCTTTCTTTGTGGACTGGCCTGCTGGCAACGGTAGTGTACAACCAGAACCGTCAGCAAAACCGTGTGCGTATTTTCGAAAGTGGTCTGCGTTTTGTTCCGGACACCCAGGCACCATTGGGCATTCGTCAGGATCTGATGTTAGCTGGTGTTATTTGCGGTAACCGTTATGAAGAGCACTGGAACCTGGCAAAAGAGACCGTTGATTTCTATGATTTGAAAGGTGATCTGGAATCCGTTCTCGACCTGACTGGTAAACTGAATGAGGTTGAGTTCCGTGCAGAAGCGAATCCGGCGCTGCATCCTGGACAATCCGCAGCGATTTATCTGAAAGGTGAACGCATTGGTTTTGTTGGGGTTGTTCATCCTGAACTGGAACGTAAACTGGATCTCAACGGTCGCACTCTGGTGTTCGAACTGGAGTGGAGCAAGCTCGCAGACCGCGTGGTGCCTCAAGCGCGCGAGATTTCTCGCTTCCCGGCGAACCGTCGCGACATCGCGGTTGTGGTCGCAGAAAACGTTCCCGCTGCGGATATTTTATCCGAATGTAAGAAAGTTGGCGTAAATCAGGTAGTTGGCGTAAACTTATTTGACGTGTACCGCGGTAAGGGTGTTGCGGAGGGGTATAAGAGCCTCGCCATAAGCCTGATCCTGCAAGATACCAGCCGTACACTCGAAGAAGAGGAGATTGCCGCTACCGTCGCCAAATGTGTAGAGGCATTAAAAGAGCGATTCCAGGCATCATTGAGGGATTGAACCTATGGCGCTTACAAAAGCTGAAATGTCAGAATATCTGTTTGATAAGCTTGGGCTTAGCAAGCGGGATGCCAAAGAACTGGTTGAACTGTTTTTCGAAGAGATCCGTCGCGCTCTGGAAAACGGCGAGCAGGTAAAACTCTCTGGCTTTGGTAACTTCGATCTGCGTGATAAGAATCAACGTCCGGGACGTAACCCGAAAACGGGCGAAGATATTCCCATTACAGCACGGCGCGTGGTGACCTTCAGACCAGGGCAGAAGTTAAAAAGCCGGGTCGAAAACGCTTCGCCCAAAGACGAGTAATCTGATCTAACTAAAAAGGCCGCTCTGCGGCCTTTTTTCTTTTCACTCCCGCTGAGTCACCGTAAAATCAACAGCATTATTCTGAAGCTGAACGGATATCATGCTGACACTTGCCCGCCAACAACAGCGACAAAATGTACGCTGGTTATTTACCTTGTCAGCATTAATGCTGCTGGCGCTTCTTTTAAGCCTTTGTGCTGGTGAACAATGGATCTCGCCAGATGACTGGTTTACCCCCCGAGGCGAGCTTTTTATCTGGCAAATACGTCTTCCGCGCACGCTGGCTGTGCTATTGGTTGGAGCGGCGCTGGCATTGTCCGGTGCAGTGATGCAGGCGTTATTTGAAAACCCATTGGCAGAACCCGGGCTACTCGGCGTCTCTAACGGTGCAGGTGTGGGGCTTATTGCTGCTGTATTGCTGGGGCAAGGGCAATTACCTGAGTGGGCGCTGGGACTTTGTGCTATTGCTGGTGCGCTCATTATCACTTTAATTCTCTTACGTTTTGCTCGTCGTCATCTTTCGACCAGCCGATTATTGCTGGCGGGGGTTGCATTAGGGATTATCTGTAGTGCATTAATGACGTGGGCCATCTACTTTTCCACTTCTGTTGATTTACGGCAGTTGATGTATTGGATGATGGGCGGCTTTGGCGGCGTTGAGTGGCGGCAAAGTTGGTTGATGCTGGCGTTGATTCCCGTGCTGCTGTGGGTCTGCTGCCAGTCCAGACCGATGAATATGTTAGCGCTTGGTGAGATCCCGGCGCGACAGTTAGGTTTGCCTCTGTGGTTCTGGCGCAATGTGCTGGTGGCCGCGACCGGCTGGATGGTCGGCGTCAGTGTGGCGCTTGCTGGTGCTATCGGATTTATTGGGTTGGTGATCCCGCATATTCTGCGGCTGTGCGGGTTAACCGATCATCGTGTATTGCTTCCCGGCTGTGCGTTGGCGGGAGCTACCGCATTGCTTCTCGCTGATATTGTCGCTCGCCTGGCGCTGGTTTCCGCCGAGTTGCCCATTGGTGTGGTCACCGCAACCCTGGGAGCGCCGGTGTTTATCTGGTTATTGTTAAAAGCAGGGCGTTAGCCGCAAAAGACGGTCTATGATTAAAAGCTAAGATTTTTACTGACCTCATCCAGGAGACACGATGCAAGATTCCATACTGACCACCATAGTGAAGACGATTGACGGTGAAGTGACCACGCTGGAGAAATATGCCGGTAATGTGCTACTGATTGTCAATGTCGCCTCAAAGTGTGGCTTAACGCCGCAATATGAACAGTTAGAGAACATTCAGAAAGCTTGGGCCGATCGTGGTTTTATAGTATTGGGATTTCCGTGCAACCAGTTTCTTGAGCAAGAGCCGGGCAGCGATGAAGAAATTAAAACTTACTGTACAATGACCTGGGGTGTGACGTTCCCGATGTTCAGTAAGGTTGAAGTTAATGGCGAAGGTCGTCATCCGCTGTACCAAAAATTGATTGCCGCAGCGCCGACCGCCGTTGCGCCGGAAGAAAGCGGATTCTATACGCGCCTGGCCAGTAAGGGGCGGGCACCACTGTATCCTGATGATATTTTATGGAATTTTGAAAAATTCTTAGTGGGCAGGGATGGTAAGGTTATCCAGCGTTTTTCCCCGGATATGACGCCGGAAGATCCTATTGTGATGGAAAGCATTAAACTGGCGTTGGCGAAATAATGTCTATTGTGATGCAGTTACAGGATGTTGCGGAATCAACCCGCCTGGGGCCGCTTTCTGGCGAAGTCCGGGCAGGGGAGATCCTGCATCTGGTGGGGCCGAACGGCGCAGGCAAGAGTACGTTGCTGGCGCGGATGGCCGGAATGACCAGCGGTATGGGAAACATTCAGTTTGCTGGCCAGCCACTGGAAGCATGGTCCGCGGCGAAGCTCGCGCTGCATCGTGCTTACCTTTCGCAGCAACAAACGCCGCCATTTGCTATGCCGGTATGGCATTACCTGACCATGCATCAGCATGATAAAACGCGTACTGACCCGCTAAATGATGTTGCCGGGGCGCTGGCCCTTGATGACAAGCTCGGACGTAACACTAATCAACTTTCCGGCGGTGAATGGCAACGAGTGCGTCTTGCTGCGGTGGTACTGCAAATCACGCCGCAAGCCAATCCTGATGGTCAATTGCTGCTTCTCGATGAACCCATGAACAGCCTTGATGTTGCCCAGCAAAGTGCGTTAGACAAAATTCTGAGCGCGCTGTGCCAGCAAGGACTGGCGATAGTGATGAGCAGTCACGATCTCAATCACACATTGCGTCACGCGCATCGGGCCTGGTTACTTAAACAAGGGAAACTGTTAGCCAGTGGACGCCGGGATGAAGTTTTGACGCCGCCGAACCTGGCCCAGGCTTACGGGATGAATTTCCGCCGTCTGGACATTGAAGGACACAGAATGCTGATTTCGACTGCCTGATAGCAATAGCATCTTGAAAATCGGGTAATTTCGACGCTAAATTAATGCAAGAATAAAAAACAGAGGATTCGTACGGAATGCGTTTCTGCCTTATTTTAATCACAGCACTGTTTCTGGTTGGGTGTAGCCATCACAAAGCGCCGCCGCCAAATGCCAGACTTTCTGACTCTATTACCGTCATTGCCGGTTTGAACGATCAACTACAAAGCTGGCATGGCACACCTTATCGTTATGGCGGCATGAGTCGTCGTGGGGTGGACTGCTCAGGCTTTGTGGTCGTAACGATGCGCGATCGTTTCGATTTGCAGTTGCCGCGTGAAACAAAGCAGCAGGCCTCTATCGGTACTCAAATTGATAAAGAAGAGTTGCTGCCAGGCGATCTGGTTTTTTTCAAAACTGGCTCCGGGCAAAATGGTTTACATGTGGGTATTTATGATACCAACAACCAATTTATTCATGCTTCTACCAGCAAAGGGGTGATGCGCTCTTCCCTTGATAATGTCTACTGGCAGAAAAATTTCTGGCAAGCAAGACGGATCTAGTATGTCAAAAAGGACGGTGATGATACATCGCCGTCCTTTTACTTCTGAATAAAGTAGTATTTTTCAGACAAAAATTCCGTAAATGGAATATTCGTTTATAATTAGGATAATCTTAAAAGGGACCCCTGAAAAAGTGGTTAACAAGGAAAAAATGAAAGTTATCCGATCTGTATTTTTTATGCCTTATGGTCTCATCTTTTTTAGCCGGAATTGCAAAAACATTCCTGGAGAAGGGTGGTTACCATGAAGGTTCTACTGGAGAATGTTTATCATTCTGATTGCTATTTTCTGCCGATAAGAGATAGTCAGCAAAATCTTGTTGGGATTGAATTAATAACCCATTTCTCCAGTGAAGACGGTACGGTTCGCATCCCGACGACGCGGGTTATGGCGCAACTTTCCGAGGAGCAGCATTGGCAGTTATTTGTCGAGCAGTTGGAATTACTTAAATCATGCCAACATTTTTTTATTCGACACAAACTCTTTGCATGGGTTAATTTGACACCGCAAGTGGCAAGGTTATTATTAATTGATAATAATTACGCAGCCCAACTATTAAAAATCCCCTTTGTTGAATTGCGGATTAATGAAAATTATCCACAGCTTAATGAGGGGAAAGATAATTACAACCTTTTGCACTTATCGCAAATTTTTCCATTGGTATTGGGAAATTTAGGTGCGGGAAACAGTACCATGAAAGCGATATTTGATGGTCTTTTCACCCGAGTTATGTTGGATAAAGGCTTTGTTCAGCAACAAATAGCTAATACATCCTTCGCGCCATTTATTCGTGCTATTCATGCGCAAATATCACCCTGTTGCAACTATATCATTGCGGCGGGTATTGATACCTCAGGAATGTTGGCGAAAATAACGCCGTATGGTTTCCATGCCCTACAAGGAAGCTTATGGCCAGCCGTTCCCGTAAGCAAGGTAACAACTCTGGTTCAGCGATAACCCCTTTGTTTGCTGGTGTTTAAGACGAGGGTTACCGTCTACACTATCAGACAGGAGGATCTATGACCCTGTCTTTTATTACTCGCTGGCGTGATGAATTACCTGCAACTTATACATCACTTTCCCCCACGCCTTTAAATAATGCCCGGCTGATCTGGTATAACGCCGAACTGGCTAATACGCTGGGTATTCCATCGTCGCTGTTTGAAAGTGGCGCGGGCGTCTGGGGAGGAGAAACATTACTACCGGGCATGTCACCACTGGCGCAGGTCTACAGTGGTCATCAGTTTGGCGTCTGGGCGGGCCAGTTGGGTGACGGGCGCGGCATTCTACTTGGTGAGCAACAGCTTGCCGATGGCACCACAATGGACTGGCATTTGAAAGGTGCGGGGCTGACGCCTTATTCGCGAATGGGCGATGGACGGGCGGTATTACGCTCTACGATTCGCGAAAGCCTCGCCAGCGAGGCGATGCATTACCTGGGCATTCCAACGACGCGCGCTTTAAGTATTGTCACCAGCGATACGCCGGTTTATCGGGAAACGGTGGAATCGGGCGCGATGCTGATGCGTGTGGCGCGCAGTCACTTACGATTTGGCCACTTCGAGCACTTTTATTATCGCCGCGAGCCGGAAAAAGTTCGCCAGTTGGCTGATTTTGCCATTCGTCATTACTGGCCGCACCTTCTGGATGATGAGAACAAATACCGTCTCTGGTTTACCGATGTTGTTGCACGTGCCGCGTCGTTAATTGCTAACTGGCAGACAGTCGGCTTTGCACATGGCGTGATGAACACTGACAATATGTCAATTCTCGGATTGACGCTCGATTACGGACCGTTTGGTTTTCTTGATGATTACGAACCGGGCTTTATCTGTAATCACTCGGATCATCAAGGGCGTTACAGTTTTGATAATCAACCTGCCGTCGCGTTGTGGAATTTACAGCGTCTGGCACAGACATTATCGCCATTTATTTCTGTGGATGCGTTGAATGAGGCACTGGACAGCTATCAGCAGGTTTTGTTGAGCCAATATGGGCAACGGATGCGCCGAAAACTGGGCTTCATGACGGAGCAAAAAGAGGATAACGTTTTGCTGAGTGAATTATTCAGCCTGATGGCGCGAGAGCGCAGCGATTATACCCGCACATTCCGCATGTTGAGTCTGACCGGGCAGCACAGCGCGGCATCACCACTGCGTGATGAATTTATTGATCGTGCGGCGTTTGATAACTGGTTTGCGCGTTATCGGGTGCGTTTGCAGCAAGATGAAGTCACCGACAGCGAACGTCAGCAACTTATGCAGAGCGTCAATCCGGCGCTGGTGTTGCGTAACTGGCTGGCACAACGGGCCATCGAGGCGGCAGAACAAGGCGATATGACGGAGTTACATCGCCTGCATGAGGCGTTGCGAAATCCTTTCAGCGACAGAGATGATGATTATGTCAGCCGTCCACCGGACTGGGGCAAACGGCTGGAAGTCAGTTGTTCAAGTTAAACGCTACTTGGTCAGCAACAGTTTGCCTGCCTGTGTTTTACGTAGCAGATATTCTTGTCCGTCATGATCAATGATGAGCTTGCCATCCGGACCTAGCAGTGTCTGGCTGGCAATCCGCCGAATGGGCTGTGGGGAAGGAGCCTTCTGATTTGCATCCGTTTTAGGTGTGAGTCTGCTGCTATCCGTATAGCTCATAAAAATTAATAATAATTGATATAACAATGATTCTTATTATCAATATAATATTGCGTCAGGGCAAGTAATAATTCGTTGTGAAGACAACAGGTTGAGCAGAAATGCCCATTCCCGACGGAATGGGCACGCATTCAGAAGCGGGTATCTACCGCAGAGGCGAGTTTTTCGATCAGGTGTTCGGTATCTTCCCAGCCTAGACACGGGTCGGTAATGGATTGGCCATAGGTGAGCGGCTGACCGCCGACAATTTTTTGCGTACCTTCGCGCAGGAAACTTTCCGCCATAATGCCGGCAATCGCCGTAGAGCCATTGCGGATTTGCTGACAAATATCTTCACAGACTTCTAACTGGCGACGATGCTGCTTCTGGCAATTGCCGTGGCTGAAATCCACCACCAGATGTTCTGGTAAATCAAACTCGTGCAATGTATCGCAGGCGGCGGCGATATCATCGGCATGGTAATTCGGTTTTTTGCCGCCACGCATAATAATGTGGCCATACGGGTTGCCGCTGGTCTGGTAAATGGTCATCTGGCCGTTTTTGTCTGGCGAGAGGAACATATGGCTGGCGCGGGCAGCACGGATTGCATCTACGGCAATCCGCGTGTTGCCATCAGTGCCATTTTTAAAACCTACCGGGCAGGAGAGAGCTGAAGCCATTTCACGGTGGATCTGGCTTTCGGTTGTGCGTGCGCCAATCGCCCCCCAGCTAATCAGATCGGCAATAAATTGACCGGTCACCATATCGAGAAACTCAGTGGCAGTGGGCACACCCAGTTCATTCACCTGCAACAGTAACTTGCGCGCCAGTTCGAGGCCGTGATTTACGCGATAGCTGCCGTTTAAATCCGGGTCGGAAATTAATCCTTTCCAGCCGACAACGGTGCGCGGTTTTTCAAAATAAGTGCGCATTACGATTTCCAGCCGTGACTGGTACTGATTACGCAGCGCCTGCAGACGGGTGGCGTACTCCATTGCAGCGGTAAGATCGTGGATCGAACAGGGACCAATAACGACCAACAGTCGCTTGTCTTCACCATTCAATATTTTTTCAATTCTGCGCCGGGAATCAATTACATGGCTGGCAACGCCAGGCGTTACGGGATACCGCAGCGCGAGTTCAGCGGGCGTTACCAGACTCTCGATACGCGCAGTACGGAGTTCGTCAGTTCTGTTCATTACAAGTCTCAGAAATTTGTTGCTTCAACGGCAGGGTTGCCAGGAAGTGATGCGCATCACGATAAACCAATCCCTGCTGATTTCAAGTGCGAGGCAGGCAACACCTCGCGCAATTGACGGCATAGTAACAAAAAAACGAACTTCTATACTAGTTTTCTAGTACATTCTCCGACTAAGTCCCATGATATCAAGGATTTTGGTGGCAATCTCTTCTACCGAATAATTGGTACTGTTGATCCACGGGATCTGATTTTTACGGTACAACGCTTCCACTTCTGCGACTTCCATCCGGCACTGACGCAACGAGGCATAGCGGCTGTTCTCTCTACGTTCTTCGCGAATGGCTGCCAGCCGCTCCGGGTCAATAGTCAGGCCGAACAACTTATGCTGAAGTGGTTTGAGCGACGCAGGCAGGACCAGGTTGTCCATATCATCGGCAATAAAGGGGTAGTTTGCTGCGCGAATGCCAAACTGCATCGCGAGGTAAAGGCTGGTAGGTGTTTTACCACAGCGAGAGACGCCGAGCAGGATCACTTGCGCCTGATCCAGATTGCGCAACGAAATGCCGTCATCATGGGCGAGGGTGTAATCAATCGCCGCAATGCGCGCATCATATTTATTAAGATTATTAGGGTTCAGGCCGTGGGTACGGTGAGCAATTGGTGTCGGGGCCAGCTTCATCTCTTGTTGTAGCGGAGCAACCAGCGCCTGAACAATATCCTGACAAAACCCTTCGCTTTGCAAAATGATGTTGCGAATCTCCGGTAACACAATGGAGTAAAAGACCAGCGGGCGCACGCCCGTCTGCTGGTAAATCGCGTCGATCTGATCTTTCACCGCCCGTGCACGGCTCTCATTTTCGACAAACGGCAGCGTAATGCTGCTGATAGTAACGGGAAATTGCGACATGACTGCGTGACCTAATACCTCCGCAGTAATTGCCGTACCATCAGAAATATAAAAAACGTGGCGATCAACAGCATTATCCATTTTGTTCTTCCCGAGATGCAGACATAATTCTATGAAAGCATAAATTAAAAATGCACAGAAGCGTAGAACGTTATGACTGGTTTATAAAATGAACCTTCAATTTTATTTTTTATGAAAATAGCATTTCATTTTTATGGTTTCGTTTATACCGATGGTTTATGTGGGAATTATCGAAGATAGTGGATTTGCGCAACGCTGGGAGCACTCTTAAAAAGCAAAAAAATATATTTGCTTGAACGATTCACCGTTTTTTTCATCCGGTTAAATATGCAAAGATAAATGCGCAGAAATGTGTTTCTCAAACCGTTCATTTATCACAAAAGGATTGTTCGATGTCCAACAATGGCTCGTCACCGCTGGTGCTTTGGTATAACCAACTCGGCATGAATGATGTAGACAGGGTTGGGGGCAAAAATGCCTCCCTGGGTGAAATGATTACTAACCTTTCCGGAATGGGTGTTTCCGTTCCGAATGGTTTTGCCACAACCGCCGATGCGTTTAACCAGTTTCTGGATCAAAGCGGCGTAAACCAGCGCATTTATGAACTGCTGGATAAAACGGATATTGACGATGTTACCCAGCTTGCGAAAGCGGGCGCGCAAATCCGCCAGTGGATTATCGACACTCCCTTCCAGCCTGAGCTGGAAAATGCCATCCGCGAAGCCTATGCCCAGCTTTCTGCCGATGACGAAAACGCCTCTTTTGCAGTGCGTTCCTCCGCCACCGCAGAAGACATGCCGGATGCCTCCTTTGCCGGTCAGCAGGAAACTTTCCTTAACGTTCAGGGGTTTGACGCCGTCCTCGTAGCTGTGAAACATGTCTTTGCGTCCCTGTTTAATGATCGCGCTATCTCTTATCGCGTTCACCAGGGGTACGATCACCGTGGCGTGGCGCTCTCCGCCGGTGTTCAGCGGATGGTGCGTTCCGACCTCGCATCCTCTGGCGTGATGTTCTCCATTGATACCGAATCCGGTTTCGACCAGGTGGTGTTTATCACTTCCGCATGGGGCCTCGGTGAAATGGTGGTGCAGGGCGCGGTTAACCCGGATGAATTTTACGTGCATAAACCAACGCTGGCGGCGAATCGTCCGGCTATCGTGCGCCGCACGATGGGGTCGAAAAAAATCCGCATGGTCTACGCGCCGACTCAGGAACATGGCAAACAGGTTAAAATTGAAGATGTGCCACAGGAACAGCGTGACATCTTCTCGCTGACCAACGAAGAAGTGCAGGAACTGGCAAAACAGGCCGTACAAATTGAGAAACACTACGGTCGCCCGATGGACATTGAGTGGGCAAAAGATGGTCACACCGGCAAATTGTTCATTGTGCAGGCGCGTCCAGAAACCGTGCGTTCACGCGGCCAGGTCACGGAACGTTATACCCTGCATTCACAGGGCAAGATTATCGCAGAAGGCCGTGCTATCGGCCATCGCATTGGCGCAGGCCCGGTGAAAGTCATTCATGACATCAGCGAAATGAACCGCATCGAACCAGGTGATGTGCTGGTCACCGACATGACCGACCCGGACTGGGAACCGATCATGAAGAAAGCGTCGGCCATCGTCACTAACCGTGGTGGGCGTACCTGTCACGCGGCGATCATCGCTCGTGAACTGGGTATTCCGGCGGTAGTCGGCTGTGGTGATGCAACCGAACGGATGAAAGACGGTGAGAAGGTTACCGTTTCCTGTGCCGAAGGCGACACCGGTTACGTTTATGCCGAACTGCTGGAATTCAGCGTGAAAAGCTCCAGCGTGGAAACCATGCCGGATCTGCCGCTGAAAGTGATGATGAACGTCGGTAACCCGGATCGTGCGTTTGACTTCGCCTGCCTGCCAAACGAAGGCGTGGGTCTGGCGCGTCTGGAATTTATCATCAACCGCATGATTGGCGTTCACCCGCGCGCACTGCTCGAGTTTGACGACCAGGAACCGCAGTTGCAAAACGAAATCCGCGAGATGATGAAAGGTTTTGATTCTCCGCGTGAATTTTATGTTGGTCGTCTGACCGAAGGGATCGCGACGCTGGGCGCTGCGTTTTATCCGAAGCGCGTCATTGTTCGTCTCTCGGACTTTAAATCTAACGAATACGCCAACCTGGTGGGCGGCGAGCGTTACGAGCCGCATGAAGAGAACCCGATGCTTGGCTTCCGTGGCGCGGGGCGCTACGTTTCCGAAAGTTTCCGCGACTGCTTCGCGCTGGAGTGTGAAGCGGTGAAACGTGTGCGCAACGACATGGGGTTAACCAACGTTGAGATCATGATCCCGTTCGTGCGTACCGTTGAGCAGGCGAAAGCGGTTGTTGAAGAACTGGCGCGTCAGGGGCTGAAACGTGGTGAGAACGGGCTGAAGATCATCATGATGTGTGAAATTCCGTCCAACGCCTTGCTCGCTGAACAGTTCCTCGAATATTTCGATGGTTTTTCTATCGGCTCAAACGATATGACACAGTTGGCGCTCGGTCTGGATCGTGACTCCGGCGTAGTTTCTGAACTGTTCGATGAGCGCAATGACGCCGTGAAAGCACTGTTATCAATGGCGATCCGTGCCGCGAAGAAACAGGGCAAATATGTCGGGATTTGCGGTCAGGGCCCGTCTGACCACGAGGACTTTGCTGCATGGTTGATGGAGGAAGGGATCGATAGCTTGTCCCTGAACCCGGATACCGTGGTGCAAACATGGTTAAGTCTGGCTGAACTGAAAAAGTAAAATAAATACCCGGCGGCGTCCTGTCGCCGGGCTTACGCTATTTCCGCATACGAAACTTATTCCATGATTTCGCAATAACGCTGGGTTAATCGCTGAATAATATCTTTCCTTAACAAAAACTTTTGTATTTTACCGGATGGTTTACGTTGGTTAAGGGGCAGGCTAAGTTTGGTGCTGTCATCAAGCGTGAAGTCACCAGAAATAAAGCGATTAACCGGTGCGCCGCCATAAAGCTGAGTTTGATCGGGATCGACAACAACGATATCCACCAGATAACCCGGAATACGGACAGATTTGGGATGCAGCGTGGCTTTCTTAACCATCTTCTGCACCTGCATCATCACGATACCGCCGTTATTGTGCACCGCCTGGGTAATAACCAATGCGTCGAGATACATCACTTCATCTTCAAAGGTGGCATAGCCTTCGCTGTCGCAGGTGGTGGCGCGAATAAAGGCGATATTCGGCGCAATCGCTTTGTAATAGAGATATTCTTTATTATCAAACTCGACCATTTTAATCAGGTCTTCGTTGGTCACTTCCTTAAGTTTTCCGCCTTGTTGGCGAGGGTCGACAAATGTGCCGATACCAATATCGCTAATAATCCCCGGCTGGTAGGTAGCGGCGGCGCGCAATGTTTGGGTGAGCACACCTTGTGGATAGTTATAGGCAACAATTTTATTTTGTTCTGCAAGGTCAGAAATACGCGGCGATTGTCCCCAGTGTCCGCATAATGCCCATTTCACAAGACCTTCTTGCGCCAGCGGACTAATACCGCGATCGCCAAGCCCTGTAGGGCTAATAATTGATAAATTACGCGGTGTCTGGGTCTGCTTATATTTATCAGCAAGAACGGTAATTAATGTGGTGGCCTCCAGAATACCGCCGCCAGCGCCTAATATACAAAGCCTTGCTTCGTCGGGGATATAATTTACTGCTTCCTGTGCCGACAGGATCGGCACTCGTCCATTAATACGAGATGGTTTACAGGTTTCATTATTTTTTTCCTGATTCAGGTGTGAATTTCCCTGCGTCAGCCAGAAAAATAGCGCGCAGATATTCACGGAATATTTTTATTAAATACTCTTAAAATACTTACTTTTATTTCGGCGGGTAAGGAAGTTCCCGCCGGAGCGTTATTTATTATGCCTGATGCAAAATAGTTAATACTGTGCGTAAATCATTCACCGATATTTGCCCCGGCGCAGAGGCTTTTTTTACTGCGCCAAAGGTTGCCGCCGAACCAAATACTTCACCGGCCAGACGAGAAATTACGCCAGTTTTTGCCATCGACATCGTAATGATTGGACGATCGGCATACTGTTCCTGCATCTCCAGGGTCGCGGCAAGTAATGTCAGCACATCGCTGGTGCTTTGTGGCATCAGTGCAATTTTGGGAATATCGGCGTCGAAGGACTGCATTTTGCGCAGACGGGCGATGATTTCTTTGGCCTCTGGCGTTTTATGGAAATCATGATTGGACATGACAACCTTCACATCATGCGCGTGAGCGTAGGCGATGGTTTCTTTAACCTGATCATCGCCGGTAAATAACTCCAGATCGATCATATCGACCAGACCACTGTCGATGGCTGCGCGATTGAGCGCAATATACGCTTCTGTCGAAAGTGCCTGCTCACCGCCTTCTTTGGCGCTGCGGAAGGTAAACAGCAGTGGTTTTTCCGGCATTATCTCACGGATAGCTTTTGCCGCTGCCATGACCGACTCTACACAGGAGAGGTCGGCAAAGTGATCCACGCGCCATTCCAGAATATCAAAGTCCGCTTCACGATAGATGAGAGCTTCAGATTTCACGCTGGCGATATCTTTCGCCATCAGCGAGACGATGATTTTTGGTACGCCCGTGCCAATGACGAGATCTTTTACGGTTACGGTTTTCATTTTTTACCCTTTCTGCACGCGGTCAGCCTGTCAGGCGTCGAACCCCATGACCTGTTTAACGTATTCCAGAGGGAAATCTTTGCCAGTCCATAACGTGAACTGTTCAGCCCCTTGCCACAACAACATGCCGTATCCATCAATCGTTTTGCAACCTGCTTGTTGCGCCTGCTGTAATAACTTCGTCATATGCGGGTTATACACGCATTCAGTGACCAGAAGTCCTGGATGTAACAAACTGATATCATTAACTAAAGACTCATTCTTAAGGGGTTTCATTCCTACTTTTGTGCCGTTGGTTAAAATGTCGGCAGAAGCCAGCGCTTCAGCAAAGGCTTGCTGGTCGGCAAGATCGGTGACTGTTACGACACAATCGGTGTTTTCATTAACCCGTTGCGCGAAGGCGAGGGCTTTATCGAAAAACTCATCCCGACGGTTAAAGCGTTTAATTTCTTTTAAACCTTCAATTGCACCCTGAGCGCCAATTGCCGTTGATGCACCACCGGCACCTAAAAGCACCATAGTTTTGCCTTTGATATCAAAACCGCTCTCTTTAATAGCGCGAATATGACCCGTGCCGTCAGTGTTATAGCCGCGCAGGTAGCCGTCATCATTGACGATGGTATTGATCGTCCCCACCAGTTTTGCCGCTGGCGTTAATTCATCAACATATTCACACGCCAGTTGTTTGTTTGGCATCGACACACCGGTTCCGCGCATTTTCAAGGCTTTTAATCCTTCAATTGCACCGGCAAAGCTGTCGTTATCCACCTCAAAGGCCATATAGGTAAATGGCAATCCCGCTTTTTCTCAGGCTTTATTCTGCATTTCAGGCGATAAGCTATGGCGGATAGGATAAGCCATCAGCCCAATTAATTCATATTTAGCCGTAACATCCATAATTAACACCAGAGCCAGCAGAGCAAAAGTGAAATCGAGAACGATGATATATTGCAGGCCGATATTCGACAGATAACCGGTAATCAGTGGAATAACAAAGTTAGCCAATCCCCCCATCATCATATAAATACTGGTGACTTTGGCTTTGCTTTTTGGGAAGAACTCTGACATGACCGAAACACCGAGCTGTAAAATACCGCCAGCAGCAGAGAAACCGATAACAAAGGCTCCGGCATTACACACCAGCGGAGAAGGGTAGAGATAGATAATGGCGGCAGTGATCGTTGCCAGCGCAGAGTTAAAAACATTAGCCCAGATGGGGCGTACCATTTTTTCAGTAGCGCAGCAAAGATAAAGACACAGACCAGCGAACCCATACGGTTTTTAAAGCCTCGGCCTCCGACATACCGGCAAATGCCATCGCATATTTGGGCATCCACACCACTATCACATAAAAGGTCGAGAATGCCGCGACACCGAACACTACCGATGAAACACCTTCCAGCCAGACTAACGGTTTGCTGTTCATTTGCGGTAATTCTCCGGCAACGCCAGCATCAACCCGTTGGCTGGGGAATTTGCTTTTCAATAGCATCAATGTAATAAGTACAAATAATATGCCTGGGATAATTAACCCATAGCCGTACCAGATGTTATTCAGCAGCATATAACTCACCAGCATTGGATAGAACATTTGCCCGAATGAGATCATCGCTTTAACCAGAATTACCGCTGAACCGGAGGCTTTCGGGAAACATTCCATCAGCGCGGGGTAGCCACCAGTATCCAGTGCTGAGTTGGCGATACCGACGCACACAGCCAGACAGTAAGCGAGGGTTAAATTCGGGCAGGCAGGAATACCAAATAAAAACAGCATTTTCATAAGTTCCACTTAGCAATTTTGCTTTAAAAAGTGTGGCGATGTTGCGTCAATATCCGGTCATTATTCTTGTAATAATGGCTATTGATTCCCGTTAAAATATCAACAAAGACGCTCAAGGTCGTGCGCATATAATTCAGCGGCTACCGATTGATAAATCTTCCAGTCAATAAAATTGCCATCAGGGTAGACACGTTGAAACGCAGTTAAGTCAGGGGAGGAACGCATGGTATTATTGCCGATGCGGTTATTTATTTTCTTTATGATAGCGTGAAGATGTTTTTTTCTTTGCTGACGCATAGCCAGTAGTTGTTCAACAACGCGATCAGGAATGGCGCGTTTGCCGTCTTCCCACTGTTTCCAGCTTTCACTGTCACCCGTCAGGGCAATCCAGGTCGCGCATTCATCAATAGTCATGGCAAAAATATGGCGTAGTGCCTGGAGTTCATAAGCGTTCATTGTGTAATGGCTGCATGAATAAAAGGATAAAATATAAATAGCACTATCAGCCAGCTAACGGCTTGAAGAGAATCACAGTATCTTGTGCAATATTCCTGGAGATATCGAGAGGCGAGTTGTTGGGGCGAAAAAGTGTTAAAAAAAAGCCCATCATGGGAGATGGGCAAAGACTACACACAGCAATTCGTTTTTCACTCAGGGGATTCCATGCTTATAAATCAATATGTTGATTTATAACCGTGAGCTAATAGTAGGCATACGGACTTTTTGCGTCGATCAGATTCGTCTCATTAGTTTAAAAACTGTAAAGGATTTGCGACAGGTAAGCGTTGCTGAATGGCAGTAAGCAAGAGGGTGAATGAAAAAAAGGAAATATTAATTAGCCCTGATTAACAATCAGGCGGCAAAGCCGCCTGATGAGAGATTTACTTATTCGTTTTTTCAATTTCGCCCAGTTCTTCGATAATTTCCTCCGGCTGGTCAGTCGGCGGCGGGACTTCTTCCACCCACGCGGCAAACAGACGCCAGGAAACAGCCAGAAGTACCGGACCAATAAACAAGCCGATCATACCGAAGGCAATCAAACCACCGATGACCCCGGAGAGGATGAGGATGAGCGGTAAATCTGCCCCCATGCGAATTAACATCGGGCGAATAACGTTATCCAGTGTGCCGACCACGCCACTCCACACTAACAATACCGTGCCCCAGGTGGTATCGCCGGTCCAGTAAAGCCAGATGATCGCCGGAATCAACACCGGCAACGGACCAAGCTGGACAAGGCAGGAGAGGATCATTAATACCGTCAGCAGTGTGGCGTAAGGAACGCCGGAAACGGCCAGACCGATCCCACCAAGAACGGCTTGTACTAACGCAGTCACCACAACGCCCAGCGCTACTGCGCGGATAGCCTGCGCCGCCAGCAGTACAGCGGCATCACCGCGAGCGCCTGCCAGACGAGTCGCAAAATGGCGAATACCTTGCGCTACCTGTTCACCGCGCCAGTACAACAGGGCGCTGAATAACAGCATCAGCGCACAATGCACCATAAAGCGACCAATATGTGCCGCTTGTCCGACGAACCAGGTGGTGGTGGTGCCAATATAAGGACGGACTTTCGCCATGATCGCCGTCCCCCCCATATCCAGCAAATTGTGCCAGCCTGCATACAGCTTCGCGCCAATCACCGGAATGGTATTAAGCCACGCTAAATCGGGTAACGTCATGTCACCGCTGGAAATGGCTTTAATTACCGGACCGCTGCCATCGACAATACTGTTAACCAGTAAGGCAATAGGGATGATAAACACCATCACCAACAACAGCGTCATTACCAGAACGGCGAGAGAGCGGCGGCCAAACATGATTTTTTGCAAACGTAACAATACCGGCCAGGTGGCGATAACCACCGTACCGGCCCATGCAAAGCCGAGAATAAAGGGTTGAACAATCCACAGACATGCCACAATCATGATGGCTAAAAACAGCACCGAAAGCAGAATTTGTGCGACATCCCTGGGCTGACGAACATTTACCATAACTACTTTTCACCTTTTTTGTGCGTCAAATCGTCGACGCGACGTGAACACGTGAAACTCACCTGCATAATGATGAGCAATTTCAGCGGTTTTTAACAGGCCGATTCTGCCCTTAATTCTGATGGGCGTGTAAGAAAAAAATGTGGTACAACAAGTGACATAACACGCAAACGATTAATCTCTCATCACAGACCGCAGGAAAGGGTCAATATAATGATTCCACAGATTTCCCAGGCACCCGGCGTCGTTCAACTGGTGCTTAATTTTTTGCAAGAGCTGGAGCAACAGGGTTTTACTGGCGATACGGCGACAAGTTATGCCGATCGTCTGACAATGTCGACCGACAACAGCATTTACCAACTTCTCCCCGATGCGGTGGTATTTCCACGTTCAACCGCAGATGTGGCGTTAATCGCCCGTCTGGCTGCGCAGGAACGCTATTCATCGCTGATCTTCACCCCACGCGGCGGTGGCACCGGCACTAACGGTCAGGCGCTCAACCAGGGGATTATTGTTGATATGTCTCGCCATATGAACCGCATCATCGAAATTAATCCTGAAGAGGGCTGGGTGCGCGTTGAAGCTGGGGTGATTAAAGATCAACTTAACCAGTATCTGAAACCGTTCGGATATTTCTTTGCACCGGAACTTTCGACCAGCAACCGGGCAACGCTTGGCGGGATGATTAATACCGATGCTTCCGGTCAGGGATCGCTGGTCTATGGCAAAACGTCAGATCACGTGCTGGGCGTGCGGGCGGTGTTGTTGGGGGGCGATATTCTCGATACGCAACCTTTACCCGTAGAACTGGCTGAAACGCTGGGTAAAACCAACACCGCTATCGGGCGTATCTATAAAACGGTTTATCAACGCTGCCGCCAGCAGCGGCAGTTAATTATCGACAAGTTCCCCAAACTTAACCGTTTTCTTACCGGTTACGATCTGCGCCATGTCTTTAACGATGAGATGACCGAGTTCGACCTGACTCGTATTCTGACGGGTTCAGAAGGGACGCTGGCCTTTATTACCGAAGCGCGACTGGATATTACTCGTTTGCCTAAAGTGCGCCGTCTGGTGAATGTCAAATATGACTCTTTTGACTCCGCGCTGCGTAATGCGCCGTTTATGGTTGAGGCGCGCGCGCTTTCAGTAGAGACGGTGGACTCTAAAGTGCTGAATCTGGCGCGGGAAGATATCGTCTGGCATTCCGTTAGCGAACTGATTACCGATGTGCCCGACAAAGAGATGCTCGGGCTGAACATTGTTGAATTTGCCGGGGACGATGAGGCGTTGATCGACGAGCGGGTAGACGCACTCTGTGCGCGGCTGGATGAGCTGATCGCCAGCCAGCAAGCGGGCGTGATCGGCTGGCAGGTGTGTCGTGAGCTGGCTGGAGTCGAGCGCATTTATGCGATGCGTAAAAAAGCTGTTGGCCTGCTTGGCAATGCTAAAGGGGCAGCCAAACCGATCCCATTTGCCGAAGATACCTGCGTACCGCCGGAACATCTGGCGGATTATATTGCTGAATTTCGCGCACTGCTCGACAGTCACGGTTTAAGCTATGGTATGTTTGGCCACGTCGATGCGGGGGTCTTGCACGTCCGTCCGGCGCTGGATATGTGCGATCCGCAACAAGAGATTTTGATGAAACAAATCTCTGATGACGTGGTGGCGCTTACCGCGAAATACGGTGGTTTGTTGTGGGGGGAGCACGGTAAAGGTTTTCGTGCCGAATACAGCCCGGCGTTTTTCGGTGAGGAACTTTTCGCTGAACTGCGCAAAGTTAAAGCGGCGTTTGATCCGCATAATCGGCTTAATCCGGGGAAAATTTGTCCGCCAGAAGGTATCGACGCGCCGATGATGAAAGTGGACGCGGTGAAACGCGGTACGTTTGACCGGCAGATCCCTATCGCAGTTCGTCAGCAGTGGCGCGGGGCAATGGAATGTAACGGCAACGGTTTATGCTTCAACTTTGATGCTCGTAGCCCAATGTGCCCGTCGATGAAGATAACCCAGAATCGTATCCATTCACCGAAAGGGCGCGCGACGCTGGTGCGCGAATGGTTGCGTTTGCTGGCTGACCGTGGTGTTGACCCATTAAAACTGGAACAAGAACTGCCTGAAACGCGAGCCAGTTTGCGCACGTTGATTGCCCGCACTCGTAATAGCTGGCATGCCAATAAAGGTGAGTATGACTTCTCCCACGAAGTCAAAGAGGCGATGTCTGGCTGCCTGGCCTGTAAAGCCTGTTCAACCCAGTGCCCTATCAAAATTGATGTGCCGGAGTTCCGCTCTCGTTTCCTGCAACTTTATCACACCCGTTATTTACGCCCGCTGCGTGACCATCTGGTGGTGACGGTCGAGAGTTATGCGCCGCTGATGGCGCGAGCGCCGAAGACGTTTAACTTCTTCATTAACCAACCGCTGGTGCGCAAACTGTCGAAAAAACATATCGGCATGGTCGACTTGCCGCTGCTTTCGGTGCCGTCGTTGCAACAACAAATGGTGGGGCATCGCTCGGCAAACATGACGCTGGAACAGCTTGAAGTGCTTAATGCTGAGCAGAAAGCACGCACGGTGCTGGTGGTGCAAGACCCTTTCACCAGTTATTACGATGCACAGGTGGTAGCGGATTTTGTCCGTCTGGTCGAGAAATTAGGTTTCCAGCCCGTGTTACTGCCGTTCTCACCAAATGGTAAAGCGCAGCATATCAAAGGCTTTCTCAATCGTTTTGCAAAGACAGCGAAAAAGACGGCGGATTTCCTCAACCGCATGGCGAAGCTGGGAATGCCAATGGTGGGCGTCGATCCAGCTCTGGTGCTTTGTTATCGCGACGAATATAAGCTGACGCTGGGCGAGGAGCGCGGTGATTTTCAGGTCTTACTGGCAAATGAATGGCTGGCAAACGCACTTCAGCCACAGCCGGTGGCAGCGGTTAGTGGCGAGCCGTGGTATTTCTTTGGCCACTGTACCGAAGTCACCGCCTTGCCGGGTGCGCCAGCGCAGTGGGCCACGATATTTGCCCGTTTTGGCGCGAAGCTGGAAAATGTCAGTGTGGGTTGCTGCGGCATGGCGGGGACTTACGGACATGAAGCGAAAAATCATAAAAATTCGCTCGGGATCTATGAGTTATCCTGGCATCAGGCGATGCAGCGACTGCCGCGTAATCGCTGCCTGGCAACCGGATATTCCTGCCGAAGCCAGGTAAAACGGGTTGAAGGCACGGGGGTACGCCATCCTGTGCAGGCATTACTGGAGATTATTAAATGATATGGAAACGTAAAATCACCCTTGAGGCGCTGAATGTCATGGGTGAAGGAAACATGGTGGGGTTACTGGATATTCGCTTTGAACATATTGGTGATGACACGCTGGAAGCGACAATGCCAGTAGATCAGCGGACGAAGCAGCCTTTTGGGTTGCTGCATGGCGGGGCGTCTGTGGTTCTGGCTGAGAGTATCGGTTCCGTTGCCGGTTATTTATGTACCGAAGGCGAGCAAAAAGTCGTTGGTCTGGAAATCAATGCCAACCATGTCCGGTCGGCGCGAGAAGGGCGGGTTCGCGGCGTTTGCAAACCGCTGCATCTCGGTTCAAGGCACCAGGTCTGGCAGATTGAAATCTTCGATGAGAAAGAGCGTTTGTGCTGTTCGTCACGATTGACGACCGCCATTTTGTGACGTTGTCACCAGAAAAATGTGACGCATATTGTTTTTGGTTATTATCTGCGCAGTAAACGGTGGTATACTGTGCAGGTCTTGTCTACAAACGAGGATGCTATGTCTACTCAACTTGATCCCACCCAACTGGCTATGGAATTTTTACGCCGTGACCAGAGCAATCTTTCTCCTGCCCAATATCTCAAACGACTGAAACAATTAGAACTTGAATTCGCTGACCTGCTCACACTCTCTTCTGCTGAATTAAAAGAAGAAATCTACTTCGCCTGGCGTCTGGGCGTGCATTGATTGTGGTGTAATGCCGAAAGCTCGCCAAATCGACCTGGATTAACCTCCGTCCAGGCTCGACGGCTTCCTTAATGCTGCTTATTTTACCCGCTTGATCTCGCTTAAAAAGAATACAAATCGCAGTTTGTGTTAAAACGGTGGCCTGGTCTTATGAGATTATTCTTATCGCCCCTTCAAGAGCTAAGCCACTGTGAGTGCCGGAGATAAGCGCCGGATGGGGTAGAAACCCTTAAGTCTGTGTCGAACAGACTTAAGGGTTTTCTTATTTCTGAACTCGCTACTTTTTTACCTATCCCTTAAATAGTCATTTTCGATACAACTTTTCCTTTTCCATCACCGCCTTAACTCTATTTCTATAATAATCATTATCTAACAATGAGATACCTAATTCTTAGCGTGCCTGTTAACCCACAAATCAGGGTCTATGCTTATTAAATGCAGGCAAAAAGCATGTTTTATGGGAAAGCCCCTGCGTTTGCTGGGTTGAACTGATAATCATTATCACTAACATGCTGTTATCCGCGGTAAGCGATTTAAGTGAGGTAAATCGATGGACATGCATTCAGGAACGTTTAATCCAGAGGATTTCGCCTGGCAAGGCTTAACGCTAACACCGGCAGCGGCAGCACACATCCGTGAGTTGGTGGCGAAGCAGTCGGGCATGGTCGGCGTGCGATTAGGTGTTAAACAAACGGGCTGTGCGGGCTTTGGCTATGTACTCGACAGCGTCAGCGAGCCGGACAAAGACGATCTGCTGTTTGAACACGACGGCGCGAAGTTGTTCGTCCCGCTGCAAGCGATGCCGTTTATTGATGGCACGGAAGTCGATTTCGTTCACGAAGGACTTAATCAGATATTCAAATTTCACAACCCGAAAGCCCAGAATGAATGTGGCTGTGGCGAAAGCTTTGGGGTATAGGCGGTACTATGTCTCGTAATACTGAAGCAACTGACGATGTCAAAACCTGGACCGGCGGCCCACTGAATTATAAAGAAGGATTCTTCACCCAGTTAGCCACTGATGAGCTGGCTAAGGGCATAAACGAAGAAGTGGTGCGCGCAATTTCGGCTAAGCGTAATGAGCCAGAATGGATGCTGGAATTTCGGCTCAATGCCTACCGCGCATGGCTGGAGATGGAAGAACCGCACTGGCTGAAAGGCCACTATGACAAGCTGAATTATCAGGATTACAGCTATTACTCGGCACCATCGTGCGGTAACTGTGATGATACTTGTGCGTCGGAACCTGGTGCCGTGCAACAAACGGGTGCGAACGCTTTTTTAAGTAAAGAGGTGGAAGCGGCATTTGAGCAGTTGGGCGTACCGGTGCGTGAAGGCAAAGAGGTGGCGGTGGATGCCATTTTCGATTCTGTTTCGGTTGCCACCACCTACCGTGAAAAACTGGCAGAGCAAGGGATCATCTTCTGCTCCTTTGGCGAAGCGATTCATGAACACCCGGAACTGGTGAGGAAATATCTCGGCACTGTGGTGCCAGGTAATGACAATTTCTTTGCCGCACTCAATGCGGCAGTAGCTTCCGACGGTACGTTTATTTATGTACCTAAAGGTGTGCGCTGCCCAATGGAACTTTCGACCTATTTCCGTATTAACGCAGAAAAAACCGGGCAGTTTGAGCGCACTATTCTGATAGCCGACGAAGACAGTTATGTCAGCTACATCGAAGGCTGCTCCGCACCAGTGCGAGATAGCTATCAGCTACACGCGGCGGTGGTGGAAGTCATCATCCATAAAAACGCCGAGGTGAAATATTCCACGGTGCAAAACTGGTTCCCAGGCGATAACAATACTGGCGGTATTCTCAACTTCGTCACCAAGCGCGCCTTGTGTGAAGGAGAAAACAGTAAAATGTCGTGGACGCAATCGGAAACCGGTTCAGCGATTACCTGGAAATACCCAAGCTGCATTCTGCGCGGCGATAACTCAATCGGTGAGTTCTACTCGGTGGCGCTGACCAGTGGCCATCAGCAGGCTGATACCGGCACCAAGATGATCCACATCGGTAAGAACACCAAATCGACCATTATCTCGAAAGGGATCTCCGCAGGGCACAGCCAGAACAGTTATCGCGGCCTGGTGAAAATCATGCCAACGGCAACCAATGCGCGCAATTTCACTCAGTGCGACTCAATGCTGATTGGCGCTAACTGCGGGGCGCATACTTTCCCGTATGTCGAGTGTCGCAATAACAGCGCGCAACTGGAGCACGAGGCGACTACGTCGCGCATTGGCGAAGATCAGTTGTTTTATTGCCTGCAACGCGGGATCAGTGAAGAGGACGCCATCTCGATGATTGTTAACGGTTTCTGCAAAGATGTGTTCTCTGAACTGCCGCTGGAATTTGCCGTTGAAGCACAAAAACTCCTCGCCATTAGTCTTGAACATAGCGTCGGATAAGGAATAAATATGTTAAGTATTAAAGATTTACACGTCAGCGTGGAAGATAAAGCTATCCTGCGCGGATTAAGCCTCGACGTTCGTCCAGGTGAAGTTCACGCCATTATGGGGCCAAACGGTTCGGGGAAAAGTACCTTATCGGCAACGCTTGCCGGGCGCGAAGATTATGAAGTGACGGGGGGGACGGTTGAGTTTAAAGGCAAAGATTTGCTTGAGTTGTCGCCGGAAGATCGTGCAGGTGAAGGTATCTTTATGGCCTTCCAGTATCCGGTGGAAATCCCTGGCGTCAGTAACCAGTTTTTCCTGCAAACGGCGCTCAATGCGGTGCGCAGCTATCGCGGCCAGGAAATACTCGACCGCTTCGATTTTCAGGATTTGATGGAAGAGAAAATCGCCCTGCTGAAAATGCCGGAAGATTTATTAACCCGTTCGGTTAACGTTGGGTTTTCCGGGGGCGAGAAAAAGCGCAACGATATTTTGCAAATGGCCGTGCTGGAGCCGGAACTGTGTATTCTTGATGAGTCGGACTCCGGGCTGGATATTGACGCATTAAAAGTGGTTGCTGATGGTGTGAACTCGCTGCGTGATGGCAAACGCTCGTTCATCATCGTTACGCATTACCAGCGCATTCTTGATTACATCAAACCTGATTATGTCCATGTTTTGTATCAGGGGCGAATTGTGAAATCCGGTGATTTCACGTTGGTCAAACAACTGGAGGAGCAGGGTTATGGCTGGCTTAGCGAACAGCAGTAACATGCTGCAACAGTGGCATCATTTGTTTGAGGTCGGAGGGGCGAAACGCTCCCCGCAAGCACAGCAGCATTTACAACAACTGCTGCGTACCGGACTGCCGACACGTAAACATGAGCACTGGAAATATACGCCACTGGAAGGGCTGACCAATAGCCAGTTTGTCAGCATTGCGGGTGAGATATCCCCGCAACAGCGAGATGCTTTAGCACTCACTTTAGACGCCGTGCGGCTGGTGTTTGTCGATGGACGCTACGTGCCATCACTTAGCGATACGACCGAAGGCAGCGGCTATGAGGTGAGTATTAACGACGAACGTCAGGGACTGCCTGATGCCATACAGCCGGAAGTGTTTCTGCATCTGACGGAAAGCCTGGCACAAAGCGTGACACATATTGCCGTGAAGCGCGGTCAACGGCCCGCGAAGCCATTGCTGTTAATGCATATTACCCAGGGCGTGGCAGGTGAAGAAGTGAACACCGCCCACTATCGGCATCATCTGGATCTGGCGGAAGGTGCCGAAGCCACGGTGATTGAACATTTTGTCAGCCTGAATGACGCTCGTCATTTTACCGGAGCGCGGTTCACTATCAACGTTGCCGCGAACGCCCACTTGCAGCATATCAAGCTCGCGTTTGAAAATCCTGTAAGCCACCACTTTGCACATAACGATTTGCTGCTGGCGGGCGATGCCACCGCATTTAGCCACAGTTTCCTGCTTGGTGGCGCTGTTTTACGCCATAACACCAGTACGCAACTCAATGGCGAAAACAGCACGTTACGTATTAATAGCCTGGCGATGCCGGTGAAAAACGAGGTATGTGATACCCGCACCTGGCTTGAACATAATAAAGGGTTTTGTAACAGCCGTCAGTTGCACAAAACCATCGTCAGCGACAAAGGGCGCGCGGTATTTAATGGTTTGATTAACGTCGCGCAGCACGCCATTAAAACTGACGGCCAGATGACCAACAATAATCTGTTGATGGGCAAGCTGGCGGAAGTGGATACCAAACCGCAACTGGAAATCTATGCTGATGATGTGAAATGTAGCCACGGTGCAACGGTCGGGCGCATCAATGACGAACAGATGTTCTATCTGCGTTCGCGCGGGATCAATCAGCAGGATGCCCTGCAGATGATTATCTACGCCTTTGCTGCTGAACTGACAGAAGCATTGCGTGATGAGGGGCTTAAACAGCAGGTGCTGGCCCGTATCGGTCAACGGCTGCCGGGAGGTGCAAGATGACTTTTTCCGTCGACAAAGTGCGGGCCGACTTTCCGGTACTTTCGCGTGAGGTGAACGGTCTGCCGCTGGCTTATCTCGACAGCGCCGCCAGCGCGCAGAAACCGAGCCAGGTGATTGACGCTGAAGCCGGGTTCTATCGTCACGGCTATGCGGCGGTGCATCGCGGTATTCATACGTTGAGCGCCCAGGCGACCGAGAAAATGGAGAACGTGCGCAAGCGGGCGTCGCTGTTTATCAATGCCCGCTCGGCGGAAGAACTGGTGTTCGTTCGCGGTACAACGGAAGGCATCAATCTGGTGGCCAATAGCTGGGGCAACAGCAACGTGCGGGCGGGCGATAACATCATTATCAGTCAGATGGAGCACCACGCTAACATCGTTCCCTGGCAAATGCTTTGTGCGCGCGTTGGTGCAGAGTTGCGGGTGCTCCCCCTCAACCCCGATGGTACGCTGCAACTGGAGACGCTGCCTAATCTGTTCGATGAGAAAACCCGCCTGCTGGCGATTACTCACGTGTCTAATGTGCTGGGGACGGAAAATCCGCTACCGGAAATGATTGCTCTTGCGCATCAGCATGGCGCAAAAGTGCTGGTGGATGGCGCTCAGGCAGTGATGCATCATCCGGTGGATATGCAGGCGCTGGATTGCGATTTCTACGTTTTCTCCGGGCATAAACTGTATGGTCCCACCGGGATTGGCATTCTTTATGTTAAAGAAGCCTTGTTGCAGGAGATGCCGCCGTGGGAAGGGGGCGGATCAATGATCGCCACCGTTAGTCTTAGCGAAGGCACCACCTGGGCCAAAGCGCCGTGGCGGTTTGAAGCAGGTACGCCCAATACCGGCGGCATTATTGGACTTGGCGCGGCGCTGGAATATGTTTCGGCGCTGGGGCTTAAGCACATTGCTGAGTATGAACAGAATCTGATGCATTACGCGCTGTCACAACTGGCAGCAGTGCCGGATCTTACTCTCTATGGCCCACAGAACAGACTTGGCGTTATTGCCTTTAATCTCGGTAAACATCATGCCTATGACGTCGGCAGTTTTCTTGATAACTATGGCATTGCTGTGCGTACCGGTCATCACTGCGCGATGCCATTAATGGCGTATTACAACGTGCCCGCTATGTGTCGGGCATCGTTGGCTATGTATAACACCCATGAAGAAGTGGATCGTCTGGTAACAGGATTACAACGTATTCACCGTCTGCTGGGATAACAGGGAGGCTCTATGGCTGTGTTGCCAGATAAAGAAAAATTGCTGCGTAATTTTTTACGTTGCACCAACTGGGAAGAAAAATACCTCTACATTATTGAGCTGGGCCAGCGTCTGCCTGAATTACGTGACGAAGACAGAAGTCCGCAAAATAGCATTCAGGGCTGCCAGAGTCAGGTGTGGATTGTGATGCGCCAGAATGCGCAGGGAATTATTGAATTACAGGGCGACAGCGATGCCGCCATTGTGAAAGGGCTTATCGCGGTCGTCTTTATTCTCTACGACCAGATGACGCCGCAGGATATTATTAATTTTGACGTGCGTCCGTGGTTTGAAAAAATGGCGCTCACCCAACATCTCACCCCGTCTCGCTCACAAGGTCTGGAAGCGATGATTCGTGCAATTCGCGCCAAAGCCGCTGCACTTAGCTAAACTAAAAGAACAGCTTTCATCCGGATGACTCACATTGCCGGATGGTCGATGTTTACTCTGGCCAGCACAGGAGTGTTTTGGCTTCAGGTAAGCAAAAGCACCATCCGACGTCTCAGCGTGAGTCTCCGGCAAATACAGGAGGTTTACAATGAAACGCGCGTCTCTGCTTACACTGACTCTTATCGGTGCTTTTAGCGCCATCCACGCGGCCTGGGCGGTAGATTATCCGCTTCCACCAACCGGAAGCCGACTGGTTGGGCAGAATCAAACCTATACGGTTCAAGAGGGGGATAAAAACCTTCAGGCTATCGCACGACGTTTTGATACTGCGGCAATGTTGATCCTTGAAGCCAATAACACCATTGCACCAGTACCAAAACCTGGCACGATGATAACCATCCCTTCGCAATTATTATTACCTGATGCGCCGCGTCAGGGAATTATTGTTAACCTTGCTGAGCTGCGACTTTATTATTATCCGCCGGGAGAAAATATCGTACAGGTCTACCCGATAGGAATTGGTTTGCAGGGACTGGAAACGCCGGTGATGGAAACACGGGTAGGGCAAAAAATCCCGAATCCTACCTGGACGCCAACTGCAGGTATTCGTCAACGCTCACTGGAGCGAGGCATCAAATTACCGCCAGTTGTACCCGCCGGGCCAAATAACCCACTAGGACGCTACGCACTGCGCCTGGCGCATGGTAATGGCGAGTATCTTATTCATGGCACCAGCGCGCCGGACAGCGTTGGTTTGCGCGTCAGTTCGGGCTGTATTCGTATGAATGCGCCGGATATTAAAGCGTTGTTCTCCAGCGTGAGAACGGGAACGCCGGTTAAAGTGATCAATGAGCCGGTGAAATACTCCGTAGAACCGAACGGAATGCGTTATGTGGAAGTGCATCGACCGCTATCGGCAGAGGAACAGCAGAACGTTCAGACGATGCCGTATAAACTGCCCGTTGGTTTTACACAATTCAAAGATAATAAGGCGGTAGATCAGACGCTAGTTGATAAAGCATTATATCGTCGGGCAGGGTATCCGGTTGCGGTGAGCAACGGAGCGACGCCCGCAGCCAGCAATGCGTCCGCAGTTGAGTCAGCGCAGAATGGCGAGCCTGAGCAGGGAAATATGTTACGCGCGACGCAATAGCAGTCATTAGCAGGCAAAAAAAAATGGCGCACAATGTGCGCCATTTTTCACTTCACAGGTACTATTACTTGCGGTATTTAGTAGCCATGTTGTCCAGACGCTGGTTAGCACGAGCTGCGTCATCTTTAGCAGCCTGAACGTCGGAACGCATTGCGTTCACGTCGTTGCTCAGCTGGTCAACTTTAGCGTTCAGAGTCTGAACGTCAGAAGACAGCTGATCGATTTTAGCGTTGCTGGAGCAACCTGCCAGCAGAGTAGAACCCAGGATTACCGCGCCCAGTACCAGTTTAGTAGCTTTCATTATTAATACCCTCTAGATTGAGTTAATCTCCATGTAGCGTTACAAGTATTACACAAACTTTTTTATGTTGAGAATATTTTTTTGATGGGAAGGCACTTATTTTTGATCGTTCGCTCAAAGAAGCATCGAACGCTGGGTTTTAGATAAAAAAATTGAGAGAAAACAGGATGCTTCCATCGGATTCATCTTAGATAAAGTGAGATTATATAGTGAAATCCGATTTGATTTTTTATTGTTTCTGATTATCGATTAAATAAAAAAAGCGCCCATCAGGGCGCTTCGATATACAAATTAATTCACAAAAGCAATATTACAGGACGTGAACAGATGCAGTGTTGGTAGTGCCGCTCGGGACAAGTGCGCCAGAAACCATTACTACAACGTCGCCTTTGTGCGCCAGACCGCTCTGCAGAGCCAGTTCTTTACCCAGACGATAGAAATCATCAGTAGAGGTGATTTCTTTAACCAGTTGCGGTACAACGCCTTTGCTCAACACTAATTGATGTGCAGTTTTTTCATTAGTGGTCAGGGCCAGGATAGTTGCATCCGGGAAGTATTTACGCACTGCACGAGCAGATTTACCGCCCTGGGTTGCGACGACGATCAGCGGAGCATCCAGTTTTTCAGCCGTTTCAACCGCGCCACGGCAAACTGCTTCGGTAATGCGTAGTTTACGGTTATCGTTGTTGAACTCGAGACGGCTGTTCATCACGCGGTCAGTACGTTCGCAAATGGTTGCCATGATAGAAACAGCTTCCAGCGGGTATTTACCTTTTGCGGATTCACCAGACAGCATGACTGCGTCAGTACCGTCAAGGATGGCGTTCGCGACGTCACCGGCTTCTGCACGGGTAGGACGCGGGTTTTTGATCATAGAATCCAGCATCTGGGTCGCAGTAATAACGACTTTACGTGCACGGATACATTTTTCGATCATCATCTTCTGGGCGAAGATAACTTCTTCAACCGGGATTTCTACGCCCAGGTCACCACGTGCAACCATGATGCCGTCAGAGGCTTCGAGAATTTCGTCGAAGTTGTTGAGGCCTTCCTGGTTTTCGATTTTGGAGATGATTTGGATGTTTTCGCCACCGTGCGCTTTCAGATGTTCACGGATTTCGATAACGTCAGAACGCTTACGGATAAAGGAAGCTGCAACAAAGTCTACACCTTGTTCGCAACCGAAGATCAGATCTTGTTTGTCTTTTTCAGCCAGTGCCGGCAGGGCAATAGAAACGCCCGGCAGGTTCACACCTTTGTTTTCGCCGAGGTCACCGTTGTTCAGTACTTTACAGATAACTTTGTTACCTTCGATAGCGGTAACTTCCATACCGATCAGACCATCGTCAACCAACACGGTGTTGCCGACAGACAGGTCGGTAGTGAAACCTTCATAAGTTACCGCAACCATTTCGCTGTTGCCGATAACAGATTTGTCAGTGGTGAAAGTAAAGGTCTGGCCAGCTTTCAGAGAAACGTCATTACCGCCTTCCAGTTTCATGGTGCGGATTTCCGGACCTTTGGTATCGAGCAGGATAGCGGCAGTTTTGCCGGTTTTGCTCATCACGTTGCGCAGATTCTGAATGCGCTGACCGTGTTCTGCATAGTCACCATGAGAGAAGTTCAGACGCATGACGTTCATGCCTGCGTCCAGCATTTTAGCTAACATCTCTTCAGATTCGGTTTTTGGTCCGATGGTGCAAACAATTTTGGTCTTTTTCATGACAGTCTTAGTCTTTAAGTTGAGAAGGATAGGAGAAACTTGCTTTCTGGGCGCACTGCCGGAAAGCGAATCCGGTATTACGAAAGTGATGATGCCTCGCTCTAAGGATAGGTGACATCGAAAAAGCGTGCAGAGGAATGTGTGCTTGTGTCTCAGCCCAACGTGAGTGCCTGTTTTTGAGTCGTTGAGTTCTACAGTCCAAAGTGCTGAAACCATTCAAGAGTCAATTGGCGCGCATTATACGCTGAATTTAATCCAAAAGGAAAACAAAAACAGCGTTTCAAAAAACAATCATCCATATTCACAATAAATTGTTATCAAAGATTTAACGTCCTCAGAAAGAGATTACGCAAAAACATCACTGTTTGCGCAACGTGAAAACGATAGCTGGAGAGAGAAGGTCTGCTGGCGCAAAGTCATACCATTCAACTGATACAATTAAAATAATTTATCGGGTTATTTGTTTGATTTTGTTTGTTTTTTGTTTAATTGATGAGATTGATATATGCTGATGACTGGCATGATAAATGGGTATGAATAATGGGCAACCGGACAAAAGATGACGAGCTGTACCGCGAAATGTGCAGAGTGGTAGGGAAGGTGGTTCTGGAGATGCGCGATTTGGGTCAGGAGCCAAAGCACATAGTCATCGCTGGTGTGTTGCGTACAGCATTAGCAAATAAACGTATTCAGCGTAGCGAATTGGAAAAGCAAGCGATGGAAACAGTTATTAACGCACTGGTGAAATAATTGTTTGGGGATGGAGTGCAATACTTCATCCTCTATTATTTTATTGCTCTATGAGGATTTGTTTTAAGAAAGGTATAAAAGGGAATTATCATAATTTCGATATGTATTTTAATTTATAGCGTATTGGCTGTAGTGCCTGTACTACGGCATGTCCGTGGATGATGGCCACCGTAAATACCAAAAGTAAAAAATAACCGAGTGGAAAGATATTACTGTGTGAGTCTTGCAAAGGAAAAATCATGGCTAATATTCTCGGTCCAGGTTGCAGCGCCGTGCTGGCATATCATGACGGCGAAAGAGTGCGCTTTGCCGTCGCCGTTGAAGGCGAAAATAATATTTGTGCCGGAGTTCGCTATCGTCTCAATGAGCAACATCAGTTTGTTGAGTGCTGATAACTTTACCTTTAATCAAACGTAAGACGCCGGCGTGAACGGGAAGCAGGCTTTGCGATGGCCTGTGCCATAGCCTTGCCAATTTCTGCACAAGCCGTAAGCCCCTGAACGAAAGGCTGGTCGTGCATCAGCCAGGGTAACGCGCCGAATGCCACGCGCCCCCGTAATTCTTCAGGCTGCTGTAACGAATAATCTTCACCAACATCAGGGATTTCCTCGCCTGTTTTCTGCAACTGTTCGCGCAGCCCAGGGAAAGGAATATCTTGTATTTTGAGTGGACGTTGACCCCGGGCATCAATAAAAACATCAAACGAGTAGCTGTTGTCTGCTGTTTTCAGAACGGTGTGCGTTTCGTTGGTTTCCATCTCGTAGTCCTCACCAAGGGCGAGAATATGAATGATCCCCGCCTCGCGCAAGGCCAGCAGGCGACGAATAGATTCTGAAGGGATTGCCGCATAATTATCGATAAAGACTCTGGCAAGTCCTTTACTGAATCGTTTATGGTCGTGTTCATTCAGATGCGGCACAATTTCCTGTACGGCTTCATGCAAACGCAGAATGGCATAACGCCAGGGGACAGTATGTTTTTCCCGTTTATTTTGCTCGACTTCGGCTAAGTTCTCTTCCGCCCAGCCGAAAGGATCATGTTGTTTACGCTCGGCAAACCAGGCTTGAGCAAAGGTATCTACATTGAGGCTCTCTAACGCTATACGTTGACTCCAGTCAGGATCGGCAGAACTAATTTCTTGTTGTATCAATTTGAATACCCGATCCAACAGACCGTCTGCACCTTTTTCTATTTCTCTATTTAAAGCCTGTTCTGTGACGATGCGTAATGGTTTGTAGGGGATAGGGCAATAGAAATCGGCTTCCGGCAAAATACCTGTACGGGACATCAACGTAATATGCAGATTTTCACTGTTACTATCGCGTTGAAAGCGAACGTGTTGATTATCTTCTTCAATAAACGAACCGTGCTGAATGGCAACCGCCATTGCTGCATCCAGTCCGCTCAAGGATGTGCCTATAATTCCGACGTTACAGGCATCAATTTTCGCTTCCAGTAATCCTGACCACGGGCTGGGGAAATACGTTCGGGTGACTTCTTCTTCATCAGGCCAGACGTGACCGGTAGCTATCAGCGCTAAATCAAACGTCTCTGTGAGTAGCTCCTGATTTGTGGCAAGAATGACACCGGAGTCTGTGACCTGCAGATCGGTCACCTGACATGATTCATACACGTTTATCTCAAAATTCAACTGTCGGGCTTGTTCAACTAATTGTAAAAAGCAATTGCGAAAATACTCACCCAGCAGAATACGCGGTAAAAACTGGCGATCGTGCAAGGTATCTTTTTTAACGCCGTAACGTTGCAGGTGACTGGCCTCTTGCCTTTGTAACCATTCCAGATAAGTACAATAAATCGGTGGTATTTCAATACTGGCAATATTTGCCAGCATAATTTTAGAATTTTCTTCATCGCTGTACGGCATACCGACACCGGCTTCGTCGGCCTGCTCGAAGATGGAAATAGAAAGCGGCGTTTGTTGTTGTAAAAGTGAGAAGAAAGTATAAATCCCTGTTGGTCCGGCACCCACAATGGCGATTTTTTTCATTGTTACTTACCTGTGTGCATTCTTTCGAATTTAGCGTTATCAGATAAGTTTGGTTGAAATCTATATAAAATGAGAAATTTCAGACAGGGATGAAAAGGGCGCTAACCGCCCTTCATTAAGATCTGTCAGGCGAGTTTTGCCTGATTGATGTGACTCAGTGGCTCATTGACATCGAAAACTTTGGCAATAACTTCATCGACACCGAGATTTTTCAGGCGAGCTGTATGTTTGTCCAGATAGGCAAGAGCGCTTTTTTCATCAGCAAAGAGATAGATGCCACCGGCTTCGTGGTTCTTTTCACTTTCCGTCCACACCTTCCACAGAAAACCGGGTTCCTGATTAATCGACTCGGCAAGCGGTTTAAGCTGTTCGGCCATTTCATTGCCAAAGGGACCATTAAATGAAAAGTGAAGCTGTAACAAAGTCGCCATCGTTATTCTCCTTCTGATAACACATACGAAAATAGTGTAAATCTTTTAACGTATTGGATACAGAGAATAAATAAGGGAATAAAAATGAGGAGACCAGACTAAGAAAATCTGGTGCGTCCGAGTGGACTCGAACCACCGACCCCCACCATGTCAAGGTGGTGCTCTAACCAACTGAGCTACGGACGCAGGATGGTGCGTTCAATTGGACTCGAACCACCGACCCCCACCATGTCAAGGTGGTGCTCTAACCAACTGAGCTATGAACGCAACGTTGTAGGTGACAACGGGGACGAATATTAGCGGCAGAGTGGAAAGGTGGCAAGAGGTAAAACGTAATTTTCTGCACCATTTCGACCGTTTGCAGAGCTTTTAAGCAAATTGTCTATATTTTGTTGATTTTAAAGGGCGGTTTTTGTTCAGAGTCATATTTACATCTGACACAGTCAATGGCCTCGCGCATCAGGATGTAAACCGTGCCGTTTGCCTCCATATCAATTCTGGCGTGGATAAATCCTTCGTAGCCTTTACACTTAGGTGGTGATAAGGGCACACAGATGCAGCAAAGGAATAAATCATGGGATCTGATGAAAAAAATTTGATGAGCGACGGGAACGTGCAAATTGTTAAGACAGGCGAGGTCGTCGGTGCGACTCAACTTACGGACGGTGAGTTGATTATTGAGGCTGGCGGAAGGGCAGAAAACACCATAGTGACTGGTGCGGGCTGGCTGAAAGTGGAAGCAGGCGGGATCGCCAGGGGGGCACAGTACGGCAACAATGGCACGTTATCAGTCAGTGACGGGGCCATTGCCACAGATATTGTTCAGTCCGACGGTGGAGCAATTAGCCTTTCAACGCTCGCCACTGTTAATGGCCGCCATCCTGAAGGTGAATTTAGCGTTGATCAGGGCTATGCCTGCGGTTTGTTGCTGGAGAACGGCGGTAACTTGCGCGTACTGGAAGGTCATCGGGCAGAAAAAATCATTCTCGATCAGGCTGGTGGTTTGTTGGTTAACGGAACAACTTCATCTGCAATAGTGGATGAAGGCGGTGAATTGTTGGTTTACCCAGGTGGAGAAGCTTCCAACAGTATGATTAACCAGGGCGGTGTCTTTATGCTGGCGGGGAAAGCCAGCGATACGACACTTGTGGGCGGTGCCATGAATAATCTTGGTGGAGAAGACATCCACACCCTGGTTGAGAATAGCGCCGTTTATCGCCTGGGGACGGACGGTCTACAGCTCTACAGTTCCGGTAAGGCCAAAGATTTGGCGGTGAATACGGGAGGACGGGCTGAAATTCATGCGGGGACGGTGGAAAATGTGGTGGTGAAAGGTGGCACGATGATTGTCATGTCTCCCACCAGCGCGGACGATAAATTTGTAGTGGAAGAGGATTGTGCGCCAGTTGAACTGATGGGTAACGTCGCCGTACAAGAAAGTAGCTCTTTGATTATTGGTTATGGTGCCGATTTACAGCAGTCAACGGTTACGGTACAGCAGGGTGGCGTGTTAATCCTCGATGGTAGCACGGTGAAAGGTGACGGTGTCACTTTTCGTATTGGAGAGTTAAAGCTTGACGGTGGAAAAGTGTGGCTGATCACGGCGGCAGCAACGCATGTACAACTGAAAGCGAAAAGCCTGCGCGGAGAAGGAACGATCTGCCTGCAAACCAGTGCGAAAGAGATTTCGCCTGACTCTATCAGTGTGAAAGGGGAAGTTAGCGGTGATATTCACGTTGAGATAACGGATGCCAGTCGGCAACCTGTCTGTAGCGCGCTTAAACTTCAGCCAGACGAAGACGGGATTGGCGCAACGCTCCGGCCTGCATGAAAACAAAGGCGCAACCCGCGAAGGTTGCGCCTTGTCTTTATTAACGAGCGGCTCGTTGCAGAATAATGGCTGACGGTAAACGTTGCAGAAAACGCATACGCAGCATCATCATAATGGCAGCAGAAGTCAGGCCGATAATAAAACCGATCCAGAAGCCTGCTGGCCCCATTGGTTCAACCACCAGATCGGTCAGAGCCAGAATGTAGCCGCTCGGCAAACCCAGCACCCAGTAAGCCGTAAAGGTGATATAGAAAATGGAACGCGTATCTTTATAACCACGCAAAATCCCACTGCCGATCACCTGTATGGAGTCAGAAATCTGATACACCGCTGCCAGTAACATTAAGTGAGCCGCCAGCGTCACAACCTCTGGGTTATCGTTATACAACAGGGCGATTTGCTCCCGCAGTGAAATCGTGAAAATTGCGGTCAGAGTCGCCATACAAACGCCAACCATAAGCCCTGTCCGTGCGGCTGTTTGTGCATCCAGCGTCGAACCCTGGCCCAGACGATAACCTACGCGGATGGTTACCGCTGCAGCCAGTGACATTGGAAGAACGAACATCAACGAACTGAAGTTCAGTGCAATCTGGTGGCCTGCCACATCGACAATACCGAGTGGGGATACCAACAGCGCCACCACAGCAAACAGCGTCACTTCAAAGAACAGCGCCAGCGCGATAGGAAGACCAAGTTGCACCAGGCGTTTCATGGCGGCTGGATCCGGTTTAGCGGTGCCTTTTTCGTTGCGGATATCGCGCATGGAGCGGGCACGTTTAATATAAGAAACCATAGCGAGGAACATCACCCAATACACAGCCGCAGTCGCCACACCACAGCCGACGCCACCGAGTTCTGGCATCCCAAAATGACCATAAATAAAGATATAGTTCACTGGAATGTTCACCAACAGGCCAATAAAACCCATCACCATCCCAGGTTTGGTTTTTGCCAGACCTTCACACTGGTTACGTGCGACCTGGAAGAATAGATAGCCCGGTGCGCCCCACAACAGTGCTCGCAGATAACCTACCGCTTTATCAGCGAGCGCCGGATCGATATTTTGCATGGAGCGGATGATATAACCCGCATTCCACAGTACCACCATAATGAGCACTGAAACGAAACCGGCAAGCCAGAAACCTTGTCGCACCTGGTGCGCAATGCGCTCACGGCGACCAGAACCATTTAATTGCGCGATAACCGGCGTTAATGCCAGTAGCAGTCCGTGGCCAAAGAGGATGGCCGGAAGCCAGATTGACGTACCGATAGCCACCGCCGCCATGTCGGTGGCACTATAGCCGCCCGCCATCACGGTATCGACAAAACCCATTGCGGTTTGGGCGATTTGCGCGAGAATCACCGGGATTGCTAATGCTAATAACAGACGCGCTTCACTGATATACTTCTGCACGTGAACACCTTTTATATTGTTGTTATATGAGAGACTAAAAAGCCGCCTGAATGGGCAGCAAAAAGAAGAAGCAGGGGAAATTCAGTCTATTGTAGCGAGGATTTATTAATTCTCCAGTGAAAAAATAACCATTCAGCCCCCTTTACTGGCAAGGGTGTTTCCCACCTGCTATTGTGCTGAACAGAATGCCTTAACTGATTTCAGGAGTTGTAAGTATGTTTACGGGGATAGTGCAGGGCACTGCAAAACTGGTGTCGATTGACGAGAAACCAAATTTTCGTACTCATGTGGTTGAGTTACCTGACTACATGCTTGATGGTCTGGAGACCGGAGCGTCTGTAGCACACAACGGTTGTTGCCTGACCGTGACGGAAATCAACGGTAACCATATCAGTTTTGACCTGATGAAAGAGACGTTACGCATTACCAATCTTGGCGATTTACAGGTTGGGGATTGGGTAAATGTAGAACGTGCGGCGAAATTCAGTGATGAAATAGGTGGGCATTTAATGTCGGGTCATATTATGACCACCGCCGAAGTCGCGAAAATATTAACCTCTGAAAATAATCGCCAGATCTGGTTTAAAGTGCAGGATAGTCAGTTGATGAAATATATCCTGTATAAAGGATTTATCGGAATCGACGGTATTAGCCTGACCGTAGGCGAAGTAACGTCGACCCGTTTCTGTGTGCATTTAATTCCGGAAACGCTGGAACGTACCACCCTCGGTAAGAAAAAACTCGGCGCGCGTGTCAATATCGAAATCGATCCACAAACTCAGGCAGTGGTAGATACGGTAGAACGTGTGCTGGCAATGCGTGAGCAGGCCTTGAATCAATAAGATACTGAAGCCTGATTTGAAATGACATCGCCCCCAAAACGGGGGCGATAGAATGACATTTAGCGTGCAACCCGAAGACCGCTTTCGATCCCACGTGAGAACACCACTTGCCAGAGCTGAATATCGCGGGCGCGGAAAGCACCAGCGCAAGCATTCAGATAATAGGTAAACATCCGTTTAAAGCGCTCACTGTAGTTATCAGCAATTTCTGGCCATGCGGCGAGGAATCGCTCATACCAGGCCATTAACGTGGTGTCGTAATCGGCACCAAAGTTATGCCAGTCTTCCATCACGAAATGCGGTTCGCTGGAGCGAGCAATTTGCCGAACAGAGGGCAGACAACCGTTCGGAAAAATATATTTATTTATCCACGGGTCAACATTCAGGTCGGTTTTTTTCGAGCCGATAGTATGCAACAGGAAAATACCTTCCGGTTTCAGATTACGATCCACCACTTCGAAATAGGTATCGTAATTTTTCGGCCCGACATGTTCGAACATTCCAACCGAAACAATACGGTCAAACTGGTCGTTCAGGTCCCGGTAATCTTGCAGCAAGATGGTGACATCCAGACCTGCGCAGCGCTCCTGAGCCATTTTTTGCTGTTCGGCAGAAATCGTGACACCCACCACACTTACGTCATAATTAGACGCCATGTAATGTGCCAGACCGCCCCAACCACAGCCAATATCCAGTACGCGCATACCCGGTTTTAACTGCAATTTTTCACAGATCATTTTGAGCTTCGCTTGCTGGGCTGATTCCAGATTATCGGCATCTTTCCAGTAAGCGCAGGAGTATTGCATGAAGGGATCAAGCATGCGGCTAAACAAGTCATTACCGAGATCGTAATGCTCTTTGCCAACTATCCAGGCACGTTTTTTACTTTGTAGATTGAAAAGGCGTGCACCAGCAATGCGCAGTGTGTCTTTGAAATGATGGGGGAGTTGGTTTTCGAGACCTGCGCGCAAGACCTTGCTAAAAAACATATCCAGTCGGTCACATTCCCACCAACCATCCATATAACTTTCGCCTAACCCTAACGATCCTTCTTGCAGGACGCGTTTAAAAAAATCGGGGTTTTTAACACGAATATCTGCCGGAGCAGGGCCATTAATAGCAATGCCAGCACGGCTAAGTAATTCGTTGGCGATACGATACCAGTTGTCATCCGGTACACTGACTTCTTCTATACACGATGAACTCATAGTTTCTCCATCACTGGTCGGTGATCAGAACCTTAAAACAGCGTAGACGCTTTTTGGGCTTTGTGAGAAATCTCGCAGAAAAAACCGCGAGTCTATAATCCGACGTAGAACAGAGGGAAAGGAGGAACCCTTGCCGAAATGACCATCCATAGTAAACCGGGAACACTCCTGTCCCCGTAGAAACATAATATTTATCGTAATCTTAACAACTGAAAATTAGTATAGGCCGCTAATTTCAATCATACAACAAAATTTTGTTAGCGGCCTAAGTATAAAGATATCGATATATATCAATGCGATTCACTATGAGCGACTTCGGCATTGCTTTGATTCTGGCAGTCTCGTTCTTTACAACGTTGCATCATGTAACCCAGAGCGGCCAGCACCACAGTTGATAACATCACGCTAGTGGTGGTGAACAGAGGTGTGCTAACGCTGATAAGCCAGGAAACCACCAGGCTTGCGAGGAAGCACAGTCCCAGTTGCAGAGTGTTCTGCAAGGCTGCGGCGCGTCCGGTTGCATGTGGGAAGGGCCGCAACGCCTGTGCGACAACAATCGGGTAGATTGCGCCGTTGGCAATCGCCATCACACAGAATGGGACCAGAATTTCGACCAGTGAAACATGGCTAATGAATCCTGCCGCCCAGGTTGCCACGACGCTGACAGCAAACAGCATCAGTAGCCACGGCAACAACTGCTTACCTTGCCATTTCTGCAACGCGGCGCGACAGCCATAACCACCAATCAGAAACGCAATAGTTTGCGGGACATAACTTAAACCAATGACGGCCGGGCTGTAACCCATTTCGCTAAGGATGAACGGAGAACCGGTCAGCCAGGCAAAGAAACTGGCTGAACAGGCAGCATAAATCAGTACGTTTCCGCGATAGATTTTTGAACGCAGCAGATCGGTAAAGGTCAGACCATCCTGGCTATCATTACGTGCTTTAGTCGTGGGTTTAAGCCAGAAAATGGGCAGAATCAGTACTACGGTAATGGCAAACAGGGTGGCGAAAATCGCCTGCCAGGAAAAATGGACCAGCAGCCAGCTACCTAAAAGAGGAGCAAGCGCCGGAGACAGCCCCACTAACGGCATGATAGTGGCGAAAATACGATTCACTTTTTGTGAAGGGTAGTAGTCCGTCACCAACGCCTGCCAGATAACTGCCGCGGCGCAGACCCCCACAGCTTGCACGAACCGCAATACCAGCAGAGTGACAGCGTTTTCCACCCATAACATCCCCAGACTACCCAGAGCAAAAATTGTCAGGCCGATCAATAACACCGGTTTACGACCATATCGGTCGGAGAGCGGCCCCCACAAGAGCTGGGCTGCGGCAAAACCGGCAAGGAACAGACTAAGGCTGGCACTGACAGCAGACGCAGGCGTTTGCAGATCGGCCTGAATGGCGGCGAAAGCAGGCAGATACATATCGGTTGCCAGAAAACCGAGTACGCTCAAACCCGCCAGCCAGACTAAAAATCTTTTCCCAGGTTGCATGTATATTCTCTAAATCTCTCAATTAAACACCGTCGCAAAGTGTAGGGAGTGAAATTCGTGTTGTGAAACGGTAATATTTGATGACTGGTTTCAAAAATTTTGCAGGCAAACTATGTGGTCTGAGTATTCTCTCGAAGTGGTTGATGCGGTGGCGCGTAATGGTAGTTTTAGCGCCGCGGCCCAGGAGTTGCATCGCGTTCCTTCTGCGGTCAGCTATACCGTTCGTCAGTTGGAAGAGTGGCTGGCAGTGCCGCTTTTTGAAAGGCGTCATCGTGACGTGGAACTGACCGCTGCCGGGGCGTGGTTTCTCAAAGAAGGGCGTTCTGTTGTCAAAAAAATGCAGATCACTCGCCAGCAATGTCAGCAGATAGCGAACGGTTGGCGCGGTCAGTTAGCCATCGCGGTAGATAATATTGTCAGGCCAGAACGCACGCGGCAGATGATTGTTGATTTCTATCGCCATTTTGATGACGTCGAACTTCTGGTTTTTCAGGAGGTGTTTAACGGTGTCTGGGATGCGCTTTCCGACGGACGTGTGGAACTGGCGATTGGTGCGACACGGGCGATTCCGGTAGGTGGGCGTTACGCCTTCCGTGATATGGGAATGTTGAGCTGGAGTTGTGTTGTTGCCCGCCACCATCCGCTTGCGTCGATGAATGGGCCGTTCAGCGATGATACGTTGCGCAACTGGCCGTCACTGGTGCGCGAAGACACGTCACGGACGCTGCCCAAACGTATTACCTGGCTGCTTGATAACCAAAAGCGCCTGGTTGTCCCGGACTGGGAATCATCGGCAACCTGTATCTCGGCCGGGTTATGCATTGGCATGGTGCCGACCCATTTCGCTAAACCGTGGCTGAACGAGGGGAAGTGGGTAGCATTAGAACTGGAAAATCCATTCCCTGATTCGGCATGTTGTCTGACCTGGCAGCAGAATGATATGTCGCCTGCGTTAACCTGGCTGCTGGAGTATCTCGGTGATAGCGAGACGCTGAATAAGGAATGGCTGCGGGAGCCGGAAGAGACTCCCGCAACGGATGATTAACGACGATAGTCGCGGAACGGGCCGTCAGCCACGGAGCGGCGTTCAATAAGCCGCGGATGAACTTCAATTGACTGCGGTTCTTCGCGTTTGTTGACGATACGATCCAACAGCATGTTGAACGCCGTTTCGCCCAGCGAATCTTTTGGCTGATGGATAGTCGTCAGCGCCGGAGTAAAATAACGGGCGTTGCGCACGTTATCATAACCGATCAGCGAAATATCTTGCGGTACGCGCAGACCCATTTCATCAGCGGCGCAAAGTGCGCCCATAGCCATGATATCGCCGCCACAGAAGACAGCAGTAGGGCGGTGCGGTTGCGACAGGATTTGCTGCATGGCGCGATAACCCGATTCAGGCTCAAAGTCACCCTGCACAATCCAGTTTTCCGGCACCTTGATCATGGCTTCTTCCATCGCTTTCATAAAACCCGCCAGACGGCCAGCGCCGGTGTTGCGCTCCAGCGGACCAGGAATAACGCCAATTTCGCGATGACCGCGTTCAATCAGATAGCGCCCGGCCATGTAGCCGCCTTCAAAAGCGTTATCGATAACTGCATCGGTAAAGTCCGCTTTTGCTTCGCCCCAGTCCATCACCACCATCGGGATATGGCGATACTCTTCCAGCATCGCCAGTAATGGTTCCGGATACTCAGAACACATGACCAGCAGGCCATCGACGCGTTTTTGCGCCATCATCGACAGATAGGCCCGCTGTTTCTCAAGATTGTTCCACGCATTGCCCAGAATCAGTGTGTAGCCTTTCTGGAAGCAATTTTTTTCTACCGCTTCAATGATCTCGGCAAAATAGGCCGCTTCGCTGCTGGTCGCCAGCAAACCGATAGACTTGGTGTGGTTAACCTTCAGGCTACGCGCCACCGCGCTAGGAGAGTAGTGTAATTCTTTAATCGCTGCCCACACAGCGTTACGAGTCTCTTCCGCGACAAAACGCGTTTTGTTTATAACGTGTGACACAGTTGTAGTGGAAACGTTTGCTCGTTTCGCTACATCTTTTATTGTTGCCATTCCATTTCACTCCAGACCCTAACTTCAGCTCCTGCAAAATCGCAAGGTAAACGTTTGCCTTTACACACCTTACGCACAACGAAAGTGTTGCGGTACGCCGGAAAAATGACACGGAGCGTCAGGAAGGGGTCAATGGCCAGTACGCAAATAGTGTAAGCGTGGAATTTTGGCCGATCTTGATGAAAAGGGGAAGTAGTAAAAACACTTATCATTATAAATGCCGGGAGATTTTTTCATCACACTGTGTAAAAATGAGTAATATCATTTTTTGTGTGGTAATAAAAAAGGAGAAAACTTGATGAGCACCGACCTTAAATTTTCATTGGTAACAACCATTATCGTTCTTGGTTTGATCGTGGCAGTGGGTTTGACTGCCGCGCTGCACTGATTTCCCCTCGAGGGAGCGCGTTCTCCCTCGCATCTCTCTCCTCTTTGTTAGCAAAATGGCAAAAGTGTTTTCTCTTTTTGTTATTTTCATTCTTTTGTGATTGATGTCATGCTTTCGCCACTTTGATGAACATCGCGTGATGACGCGAAGAGGTGGAGATTAGGCATGAAAATTAACTATCCGTTGCTGGCGCTGGCGATTGGCGCGTTTGGTATCGGGACAACGGAGTTCTCGCCAATGGGCCTGTTGCCCGTCATTGCGCGCGGTGTGGATGTCTCGATCCCTGCTGCCGGAATGTTAATCAGTGCCTATGCGGTTGGTGTGATGGTTGGCGCGCCGCTGATGACATTATTACTTTCTCATCGTGCCCGCCGCAGCGCGCTGATTTTCCTGATGGCGATTTTTACCCTTGGTAATGTACTTTCTGCCATTGCCCCGGATTACATGACACTGCTGCTTTCACGTATTTTGACCAGTCTGAATCACGGTGCATTTTTTGGCCTGGGGTCAGTTGTGGCCGCAAGCGTTGTGCCAAAACATAAACAGGCCAGCGCAGTTGCGACCATGTTTATGGGCTTAACTTTGGCGAATATCGGCGGTGTTCCGGCGGCGACCTGGCTGGGTGAAACTATTGGCTGGCGAATGTCGTTCCTGGCAACGGCGGGGTTGGGCGTGATTTCGATGATTAGCCTGTACTTCTCTTTACCGAAAGGTGGCGCAGGGGCGCGACCAGAAGTGAAAAAAGAGCTGGCGGTGCTGCTGCGTCCGCAGGTGTTATCGGCTTTACTGACGACGGTGTTGGGGGCTGGCGCAATGTTTACGCTCTACACTTATATTTCTCCGGTGCTGCAAAGTATCACCCACGCGACGCCGGTGTTTGTTACAGCCATGCTGGTGCTGATTGGTGTCGGATTCTCTATCGGTAACTATCTCGGCGGTAAACTGGCAGATCGTTCGGTCAACGGCACGCTGAAGGGATTTTTGTTGCTGCTGATGGTGATTATGCTGGCAATCCCGTTCCTGGCCCGTAATGAGTTCGGTGCGGCAATCAGCATGGTAGTGTGGGGCGCGGCAACCTTTGCGGTCGTACCGCCCTTGCAGATGCGAGTGATGCGAGTCGCCAGCGAAGCGCCGGGTCTGTCATCATCGGTGAATATTGGTGCCTTTAACCTTGGAAATGCATTGGGAGCGGCTGCTGGTGGTGCGGTGATTTCCGGTGGTCTGGGGTACAGTTTTGTGCCGGTGATGGGGGCGATTGTCGCGGGACTGGCATTATTGTTGGTGTTTATGTCAGCCAGAAAACAACCTGAAGCAGTTTGCGTTGCCAACAGCTAATAAAACAAAAACGCAGAAGGATAACCTTCTGCGTTACAGTTTGCAGGCAAAGTGCGATTTATCTTGCCAGATGTGGTGTTAACGCCTCATCCGCGTAGGTCTGATAAGCGCAACGCATCAGGCAATGTTGCATTTGCCATCAGTTATTATGCAGCGAGATTTTTCGCCACGAACTCCCAGTTCACCAGCGCCCAGAAGTGTTCCAGGTAGCCAGGACGCGCATTGCGATAGTCGATGTAGTAAGCGTGTTCCCAGACATCAACGGTCAGCAGCGGGGTCGCATCGGTGGTCAGCGGAGTACCGGCATTAGAAGTAGAAACGATAGCCAGTTTGCCATCGCTGTTTTTCACCAGCCAGGTCCAGCCAGAACCAAAGTTTTTGATCGCAGCATCAGTAAACTGCGCTTTAAAATCGGCAAAGCTACCAAAAGAAGCGGCGATAGCGTCAGCCAGTTCACCAGTCGGTTCGCCACCGGCGTTCGGTGCCAGGCAGTTCCAGTAGAAAGTATGGTTCCAGACCTGAGCAGCGTTGTTGAATACGCCACCTTCAGAGCTACGAATAATCTCTTCCAGTGATTTACCTTCAAACGCAGTACCTTTGATCAGGTTGTTCAGGTTAGTGACATAAGTTTGATGATGTTTGCCGTAGTGATACTCGATAGTTTCCGCAGAAATGTGCGGTGCCAGAGCATCTTTAGCATATGGTAGTGCAGGTAATTCAAATGACATTGCTACTCTCCTTTATTATTAATTGGCATACGTACAATAGCCTTATTGTGCGTGAGGATAGGGTAGCAAAATAAAAGGTGAGACAAAAGATGAACTTACCCTGTTGCTGTAATAACAGGGTAAAGTTTTAGCGAAGTGTTTTTGGGGTCATTACCCGACGAGCACCTACATAGTGGCGCTGCCAGTAATCTTCGCTTAAAGAAGTGATTTTAATTTCCTGTCCACTGCGCGGAGACTGAATAAATTTGCCGTTGCCAACATACACGCCAACGTGATCGGCGGTTCCGCGACCCTGAGTGCGGAAGAAGACCAGGTCGCCATTTTTCAATTCACTGCGATCGATCGGTGCGGCGTCACGCAGGTGATACATTTCGTTAGCTGTACGTGGAATACGGATCTTCACCAGATCTTTATAGGCGTAATAAACCAGCCCGCTACAATCGAAACCGGTACGCGGTGAGCTGCCGCCCCAGCGATATGGCTTGCCAATTTGTTGCATCAGTTTATTCATTGCCACGGTAGTGGCTTTCTGTACTTTGGCTTTATGCGCGTCAGCGAGGGTTCCGGGTGCGGCATTTTTAACTTTCACGCAATGTGTTTTATAACCCTTACGTTTAGTGCACTTTTCCGTAAAGCTGGCTGCCGCTGTTTTATTCACAACTTGTTTGCTGCGGTTTTTGGCGTTTTTAGAAGCGGTAATGGAGGATTTTTTTACGGAAGAAGCAGTTCTACTTTTAGTGGTACTTTTACTGGCGGCTTTTTTCGCTGTTTTCTGGCTGGCTTTATTGGTCTTTTTGGTGGTTGCCGTGCTTTTCTTTTTATCTGCTTTTTTGGTGATGTGAGTAGTAGCAGAACTCTCCCTGGCTTGCTTTGAAGCATGGGCCATAGGCGTTAAAGGCAGGGTGGTAAAAAGTAAAGCACAGAGCGTGATCGAAATACGGTTTATCCGCGCCACTGAGCGTCCCTCTGTTAAGGCAGGTCTATCATGCCTGCGTCTGATTTACAAAACTTGATGATTCTAATGCATAGAAGAAGAGAAAGTTAATAGCTTTTATTGTTAAAAAATATATTTCGTCGGTGAGCGTAAAAAAATGCAGCAGTGAAAGCTGGAAATGGTCATAAATACGCCAGTTTACAGCGCAACAGCGAAGAAACGAATATTTGAAATGCAACAAATAGAGCAAAGGGATAAAATAGCAAAAGCGTGATGAAAATGTTATTTTCCGTTGCCGCACTGACCCGCTACAATGTCAGATTACTGCCGTAAAGAAGTTTGAGGAAGCAAGACAATGAGCACCACTATCGAAAAAATCCAACGCCAGATTGCTGAAAATCCGATCCTGCTGTACATGAAAGGTTCACCGAAACTGCCAAGCTGCGGTTTTTCTGCCCAGGCAGTTCAGGCGCTTGCCGCATGTGGCGAACGTTTTGCCTACGTTGATATCCTGCAGAATCCGGACATTCGTGCGGAACTGCCGAAATACGCTAACTGGCCGACTTTCCCACAGTTGTGGGTGGACGGCGAGCTGGTAGGTGGCTGTGATATCGTGATCGAAATGTATCAGCGTGGCGAACTGCAGCAGCTAATCAAAGAAACCGCCGCTAAATACAAGTCTGAAGAGCCGGACGCGGAATAATCCGTCCCGCAATACTGACGGAGGCTAACGGGCATCCGTCAGTGTTTTTTATCCCCAATCCAGCCCTTGTGGCGAACTGGAAAATCCCGCCTCACGCAGCAGCGTAAACATCGGCGTTTGCCGTACCGGTTGATCATTCACTTCTGTCAATGTAAAGCGTAGCCGTGGTTCGCGGCGTAGTGCGGTTGCCAGTGCGTGGAATACTTCTGGGGGGAGCAGTTCATCTTTTTCTTGCCATACCAGCATCTTCTTGCCGCCTTGTGCCAGGTAGAGCAACAATTTTCCGCCAGCAATGACTACCAGCGCCTCCGCCCACGGTTCATGCACTCGTCGCCCATAAGGGGAGTGTAAAATAATACGCCAGTCGCCAATTTCATCGTGACAGCGTTCGAGAACCAGGTGGCGACTTCCCGGAACAACAATTAACGCTATTCCCCGTGAATATCATGCATGATTCGTGGAATAGCCTCACTATAGATGCCTGAGTCATTACATGTCATCAGGCATCGACTCGATTACACCTCTTCAGCGGCAGGGAGCGGCCAGCCGCCCAGTCGTTTCCAGCGGTTGACGATTTCACAAAACAGCACGGCGGTGCGTTCAGTGTCGTACAGCGCGGAATGCGCCTGGGTGCTGTCAAAATCCATGCCAGCGGTCTGGCAGGCTTTTGATAATACGGTTTGTCCGAGAGCCAGCCCGGCCAGTGCCGCGGTGTCGAAAGTGACAAAAGGGTGGAACGGGTTACGTTTCAGTGAGGCGCGTTCTGCGGCAGCCATCATAAAACTGTGGTCGAAATTGGCATTGTGCGCCACCATAATGGCGCGGTTACAGCCGCTCGCTTTAATGCCTTTACGGACAACTTTGAAAATCTCATGCAACGCCTCATATTCGCTGACTGCACCGCGATCGGGATCGTTCGGGTCAATACCATTGAAGGCGAGGGCTTCTGGTTGCAAATTAGCGCCGACAAACGGCTCGACGTGAAAATGTAATGTGGTGTCCGGCATCAGCCAGCCTTGTTCATCCATTTTCAGGGTGATGGCGGCGATCTCAAGCAGTGCATCGGTTTTGGCGTTAAATCCGGCGGTTTCGACATCGATCACAACAGGATAAAAACCACGAAAACGGTCGCACAGACCGGTAAGTTGAGCGTTATCGGACATCTGATTCTCTTAATACGGAAAAATTGCAGCGTGCATTATGACAAATATTACCCGCTGATGCAGTAAAGATGCGGGCGCGATGAGTTCACGCCCGGCAGGAGATTAGTTGCCCAGACCGCGACCGGCGTCTTTCTCTTCAATCAATTCAATTTTGTAACCGTCTGGATCTTCCACAAAAGCGATAACCGTAGTACCGCCTTTTACCGGACCCGCTTCACGGGTAACGTTACCGCCGTTCTGACGGATTTTTTCGCAAGCTTCTGCGGCGTTATCGACGCTAAGGGCGATGTGACCATAAGCGGTGCCAAGTTCGTATTTATCCACGCCCCAGTTATAGGTCAGTTCAATTACCGCTTCTTCTGTTTCCGGGCCGTAGCCAACAAACGCCAGCGAGTATTTGTATTCCGGATTTTCGCTGGTACGCAGCAGTTTCATGCCCAGCACGTTGGTATAAAAATCGATGGAGCGTTGCAGATCGCCAACGCGCAGCATGGTGTGAAGAAGACGCATCTTTATATCCTCAAAATGGCTAACAGATTCAAAATGTTGTTTTAGTATAGCGGCGGTTTTGCGCCGCTCGCAATGTTGGATTACAGCGTAGGGTAGTCGGTATAACCTTCCGCACCGCCGCCGTAAAAACTTTCGGCACGCTGTGGGTTAAGCTCAGCTTTGCGCTGCAATCGAGCGACCAGATCCGGGTTTGCAATCCAGTCACGACCAAACGCCACCGCATCAATTAACCCTTTGCCGATCAGCGTTTCTGCTTTTTCTACCGTATATGCACCAGCCCCGATAATCGGGCCGTGGAAACGGGCGCGTACTTTTTCGCGGAACGCCTCGGTATATGGTTTGCCGCCTGCCCAGTCTGGTTCGGACATATGCAGATAAGCAATGCCGCGTTTACCCAGTTGTTCAATCAGATACAGCGCATCGGCTTCTTCATTCGGGCCGTTATCGGTGTTCTGGAAAGTACCAATTGGCGAAACGCGAATACCAATGCGATCGGCACCCCATTCTTTAATCCCGGCATCAACAACTTCCAGCACCAGACGAGCGCGATTTTCCACGCTGCCGCCGTACTGATCGGTACGATGGTTGGAGGATGGAGAGAGGAACTGATGCAGTAAATAACCGTGAGCGGAGTGGAGTTCCACCAGATCAAAACCGGCTTCACGGGCGTTGGCGATAGCCTGGCGGAAATCGTTGACAATACCCGGGATTTCTTCCAGCTCCAGCGCACGCGGCATGGTGGTTTCGACGCGGATCGCCTGACCATTTTCATCGCGCAGAGAAGTTCGTGTACCCGCACTAAGTGCAGAAGGCGCTACCGGTGCCTGGCCACCAGGTTGCAGGCTGGCGTGAGAAATGCGCCCCGTGTGCCAAAGTTGCACGGCGATATGACCATTTTCAGCATGAACACCGGCGGTAATTTTTTTCCACGCGGCGATTTGCTCCGGACTATGAATGCCTGGCGCGCCCGCATACCCTTTTGCCTGGGCGGAAACCTGGGTGGCTTCGCTAATGATCAAACCTGCACTGGCGCGTTGGCGATAATATTCCGCCATCAACGGAGTAGGGATATCACCCGGTTCAATGCTACGCAGGCGCGTCAGAGGAGCCATAAAGATACGGTTTGCCGCCGTGATTGCGCCCACTTTCAGTGGGGAATACAGTTTTTCAGATGACATAAAGACTCCCGGTCGTCTGGTGATAAAATAAAAAATGCCTGCTAAACGGCAGGCGTCGCAATAATGGTTTTGACATGTGTTAGCGCGTTTTCCAGAGGCCCGGAGCTGCGCGAAATTTTGGCTTGCAGATTGGCCCCCAACCACAGCGCATAGAGAACTTGCGCCTGTTGCAGCGGATCTCCGCAAAAGGTTAAACAGTGGCTATCGCGGCCATTTTCCAGCGCCTGGGCGAGCAGAGCGATTACCTGGCGCGCACCTTTATCCATCGCGCTGCGCATATCTTCTGACAGGTCGCACACTTCAGCAGAAAGTTTTACTGTCAGACAGCCGCTGATCGTCCCATGCTGGCAGAACTGGTTCAGCGTTTGCTGGTAATAGGCCAGAATACGGTCGCGGTAATTTCCCTCGCCAGATTGCAGCAACTCCGTCAGTCGTTGGTGGTATGCCGCGTAATGGCGTTCAAGCATGGCAACACCAAACGCCTCTTTAGAACGAAAGTAGTGGTAGAAAGACCCTTTTGGCACTTCGGCGGTCTTCAGTAATTCGCTTAACCCCATTCCGGTAAACCCACGCTGCAGGCAGAGTTGCTCTCCGGTTGCCAGGAGGTGTTCGCGAGTATCGTGTTCAGGATGTTTGTTCATGCGCTTGAGTGTAGTAGACCGGTCGGTCTAGTGCAAGCAAAGTTGCTACTTTGGGCATTAACAGCTTCAATAGTGGTAATAATCTTATATAAGGAGGGCGAGGTGGCGGAGCAATTAGAGTTCTTTCCCGTCCAGAGCCCATGCCGGGGAATTTGCCAGTCTGACGAACGCGGATTTTGCCGTGGCTGTTTTCGTAGCCGGGATGAGCGTTTTAACTGGAATAAAATGAGTGATGGTGAAAAACAGGAGGTTCTGCGACTTTGCCGACAACGACTTATGCGTAAATTACGCGCGAACAGGCCAACGTCATCAGACGAACCAGAGCAACCATCACTCTTTTGAGAGCAATCTTGCGTATACTCCTCTCATATCTGATAAGAGGAAGCGATTATGGTTCAGCGTATTACTATTGCGCCGCAAGGCCCGGAGTTTTCCCGTTTTGTGATGGGCTACTGGCGACTGATGGACTGGAATATGTCCGCACGCCAGTTAGTTAGTTTTATTGAAGAGCATCTGGATCTCGGTGTGACCACCGTGGATCACGCTGATATTTATGGCGGCTATCAGTGCGAAGCGGCATTTGGCGAGGCGCTGAAACTGGCACCGCATTTGCGTGAACGGATGGAAATTGTCAGCAAATGCGGCATCGCGACGACTGCGCGTGAAGAAAACGTTATTGGTCATTACATCACCGATCGCGACCATATTATTAAAAGTGCCGAACAGTCGCTAATTAATCTCGCGACCGATCATCTGGATTTACTGTTAATCCACCGTCCCGACCCGTTAATGGATGCCGATGAAGTAGCGGATGCGTTTAAACATTTGCATCAGAGCGGCAAAGTGCGCCATTTTGGCGTATCGAACTTCACGCCTGCGCAATTTGCCCTGCTGCAATCGCGTTTGCCATTTACTCTTGCCACTAATCAGGTGGAAATTTCTCCGGTGCATCAGCCGTTGTTGCTGGATGGTACGCTCGATCAACTACAACAACTGCGTATTCGCCCGATGGCCTGGTCTTGTCTTGGCGGTGGCCGTTTATTTAATGATGATTATTTCAGGCCGCTACGTGATGAACTTGCTGTGGTGGCGGAAGAATTAAACGCGGGTTCTATCGAGCAGGTGGTTTATGCCTGGATATTGCGTCTGCCATCGCAGCCGCTGCCGATTATTGGCTCCGGTAAAATTGAGCGTGTGCGTGCCGCCGTTGAAGCGGAATCCCTGAAAATGACACGCCAGCAGTGGTTCCGTATCCGTAAAGCGGCATTAGGTTACGACGTCCCGTAAGCACTTTCGGAATCGCCTCCGTTCAAATATGTGTCACTGGTTTACACTTATTCAGGTATGCACATTGAGCGGAGGTCTTATGAAACGTTTTAGTCTGGCTATTCTGACGCTGGTTGTTGCGACCGGCGCGCAAGCCGCCAGTGAAAAAGTCGAGATGAACCTCGTCACATCACAGGGGATTGGGCAGTCAATTGGCAGCATAACGATTACTGAAACCGATAAAGGTCTGGAATTTTCGCCCGATCTGAAAGCATTACCGCCCGGTGAGCATGGCTTCCATGTTCATGCCAAAGGAAGCTGCCAGCCAGCAACGAAAGATGGCAAAGCTACTGCGGCGCAATCTGCAGGCGGACATCTTGATCCCAAAAATACCGGTAAACATGAAGGGCCAGAAGGTGCAGGGCATTTAGGCGATCTGCCTGCGCTGGTGGTCAACAATGACGGTAAAGCAACCGATGCCGTCATTGCGCCTCGTCTGAAATCACTCGACGAAGTTAAAGACAAGGCGCTGATGATCCACGTTGGCGGCGATAATATGTCCGATCAACCAAAACCGCTGGGCGGCGGCGGTGAACGCTATGCCTGTGGTGTTATTAATTAAGAGGCTAGCGTACCCTGTGGTGGTGCCTGCTCAAGTTGCGAAAGCGAGCAGTACAGTCGCCAGACAATCGCCGCCAGCTCACGGGCAGCGGGTTGATGATGGCGGGCAAGGCTGTCGCAGATTCGCTGTAACTCTTCAAGTGTGGCCGCCAGTGATTTTTGCTGAACGCCACGCTCGCTCATCACTCCTCGCAACAATGAAATACAGTTATCTCGCACCTGCGATAAAGGATCGGAACGTGATTCCCAGTCGCGCAATTGCCAGACAACATGTGAACAGTTCAGCAGCACCACGCCCCAGCGTAATAACCAACGGCGAGCCAGCGCGTCCTGGCTGTTACTCAACTGGCTGACGTGATGATAAGTGAGCGATTCAAATTCGCTTTCACTCAGGGTTGGGTGACGGCTAAGTTGATCGACAAAATCCCGTCGCAGTGCGCGAATATGACGGCGGCTTTTGCGGGCATCGGACCCCGGTCGCAAAATGGCGAATGCTAACCATGCCAGCGCCACGCCAACGATTTTTGCCAGGTTATCGTTAAGAAAATCAGCAAAATCATACACCGGAGGATTAGTGACAGCGATAAACGACCCCATAAATACAATCAGTTGTCCCCACAGCGCGGCCAGTTTTGGCATCTGCAACTTAAGAAGCTGCATTGTCGCCAGTAGCGGGAAGAGAAACAGCAAAAATTGCCACAGATCGCTAATCTGAACCATCAGGCCAAACTTAACCACAAAACTGAATAGCGAAAGTAATACCAGCGTGCGCATCAGTAGCGACAACGACTTAAACGGTGCCGCGACTGCGGAGTAAAGTACGCAACTAATTGCTGCCAGCGTTAATGCATTGGCACCGGCATCCCATTGCGAGGCAATACTCCATGTGCCAATCATCATCAATGTACAAAATGTACGCAGTCCGCTCCACATAGCTTCGGCATTATCGGTATGACGTGCCAGACCAGATGCGCGAGGGAGCCTGGTATGATCATCTGAGCTGCTTTCCAGGCGATGCAATTCCTGACTACTTTGCAGATAAAGGTGGCAAAAATAACGTAATCGGTGCCAGAAGGCGACGTGCTGGTAGTCGGCTAAGTTGGTTGGGCGTAGCGGGGCAATAATGCGCGCAACGGTGTAAAAATTTGTTTGCGAGTTGGCGAGCACCGTCAGTAACTGTTCGATAATTTCCCGTGTGGCACCGGGCGGTGAGGGCCAGTTGAGCAACATACGTCGCAGGCTGGAGATGACGCTGGTCATACGTAATTGCTGGTGGAGTAGCGCATTCAGGCGTGCATTTTGCTGGCGGAAACGATAGTGGCTCCAGAACGCCTGAATACGCAGCAAATTCATGGTCAGTATTTGCCCAATTACCGATTCATGTGCTGTGCGAATGGCATCGGTCGTTTCGGGCTGCCAAAGCAAACTGGCATGCTCCAGTAAACGAGCATGCATGTTTTTCAGTGCGGTTAAAAGAGCGGTGGCATCAGAACTGCTCGGCAGGATCATCATCATCATGCCGCCGCAAAGAATACCGACAATCACTTCACAAACACGTGCCTGAGCGATATCCCATAGCTGGCTGGCTTCAGTAATATTGACCATCGGAAAGGCGATAATGGCCGCAGTATAGCCCGCCAGTTGAAATGCATAGGCCACGTTATTCGTGAAATGCGCGCAGGCCCAGGTACAAAAGCCAAGCCACGCAGACATGCTCAACAGAAAAAACCACGGCTCGTTGAGAGTATGTCCGGCAAGAATCAGTGCCGCGATAGCTCCGAGCAAACTGCCAGCAATACGTCCCATGCTTTTGCTGATGACACCGCCAACGGTGGGGAAGCTGACCACCGCCGCCGAGGTCATTGCCCAGTAAGGTTCATCAAGATTTAAATAATAGGCAACCGTCAGCGCCAGACACATGGCAATGGTGTTGCGTAACGCATAACGCCATTGCGCCAGCGTGGCTCTGAACCAGGGGAAATTGTGCAGCGACCATGGCGGTACGTTCATTACGGGCCTACAGCGATACTACAGGTGGTGCCGGATACCAGCGTGACATCGCCGGGGACGTTATCGAGAGCAAAACGAACAGGAACACGTTGGGCGAGACGAACCCAGGGAACGTTAGGTTTAACGTCGGGAATCAGGCTGGAATCATTTTCCACACTCTGATCATAAATCGCCCGACCAATACTGGAAACGTGACCCTGTAACGTTTTATTGTCGCTGTAGAGTGTAATTTGTGCTGGCGCACCGCCCCGGATATGGCGCAATTTGGTTTCTTCAAAATAACCAATGGCGTAAAACGAGTGGCTGTCCACCAGAGCAAACAGTGGTTTTCCGGTGTCGGCGTAGTCACCGATGCGGGTGGTGAGATTAGTGACCCATCCACTCACCGGGGCGCGAATTTCCGTTTGCGCCAGTTGCCATTGTGCCTGTTTCAGCGTTGCTTGTGCGGCATCGACACTTGCCTGCATCGCTTTAACATTGAGGTTAGCGGTATCCAGCTCTTCGGCAGAGATAAAGTTTTGTGAGAGATGGCGGCGACGGTTAGCTTCATTATTGGCTTTGGCGAGGTCAGATTGCGCTTTTGCCAACTGAGCCTGGGCATTAAGCACAGCAATCTGAAAGGGCGTTTTATCGATAGAGAACAGAATATCACCCGCGTTAACCAACTGGTTGTCTTTTATATTCAGCTCAACAATACGTCCAGACACCTGTGGCGTGATAGAAACCTGTTCTGCGCGTATTTTTCCGTCGCGTGTCCAGGGGGACTGCATGTAGTAGTTCCATAGCCACCATCCGGCAAGAACTGCAAAAACCGCTACAATAATTGTTGAGAAATATTTAATGGTTTTAATTGACATAGTTACCACGCAATCAGTATTGCCAGGGCAAAGCAAACGCAAATCGCAAACAGCGACAAATCCATTAACAAGGGATGCCAGATGTCTCCGGCGTAGATTTTGTCGCGAAGCAGGCGGTGTATAACGAGCCAGATGACAAATCCAAGCGCGAACGCTTTGAAAAACGGAGGAAAGTAGATGGATGCACCGAACACCAGATCTTGTAAGGGTAATCCTGTTGCACTATGCATAAACTTCACAAAATAGATTCCTTTACGGCTGAATATATTGCTTTAGATTAATAAATATTCTTTATGTGCGAGAAAGTTACTCGCTATTTCTGAAAAGCATGTCTGATGGTAAGCAAATGCAGCAATACATTTGTTTTAGCAATACAATTGCTGCACACTATTCTAAAAGCTGTATAATATCTTAGCAAGCTAATTATAAGGAGATGAAATTGGAATCGCCACTAGGTTCTGATCTGGCACGGTTGGTGCGCATATGGCGTGCTCTGATAGACCATCGCCTGAAACCGCTGGAGTTAACGCAAACCCATTGGGTAACGTTGCACAATATCCATCAGTTACCTCCAGACCAGTCGCAAATTCAACTGGCAAAAGCGATCGGCATTGAGCAGCCTTCACTGGTTCGTACGTTGGACCAACTGGAAGAAAAAGGGTTAATTTCGCGTCAAACTTGTGCCAGTGATCGTCGGGCCAAACGCATTAAACTGACGGAAAAGGCGGAGCCGCTGATTAGCGAAATGGAAGCTGTGATTAACAAAACCCGGGCGGAAATTTTGCATGGGATTTCCGCAGAGGAGCTGGAACAATTGATTAAGCTCATTGTAAAAATTGAGCATAACATCATAGAGTTACAGGCCAAAGGGTGAAATGAAGGAGGCGTGTGGCCAGTTACCTGACCACACGTTAACGTGTTTAGCGCGGGGAAACAGTCACCTGGCTGCCGTTGCTGGCCAGAATGACACGTTGTCCCGGAGAGAAGTGGGTATTGCCCTGTTTCTGTACCACCATGATGGTGTTGCCATCATCTTTACGAATTTCCAACTCCACACCCTGGGTTTTGTTTATTGCGCTCTGCACGCCCTGACCGGCTACACCGCCTGCGATAGCACCTGCCGCGGTAGCCAGAGAACGCCCGGTTCCGCCGCCAACGGTATTTCCAAGGAAGCCACCGAGAACCGCACCGCCAATTGCGCCGATAACGTTGGAATCATCACCACCCTGAATTTGTACCTGTCGTACATTAACGATTGTGCCATAGCTGACATTCTGCACTTGCTTCGCTTCAGAGGCGGTATAGACATCACCAGAAAGGGTATCGTTGTTGACACAACCGACAAGAGACAGACCGACCATTGATACAACCAGTACGCGCTTAATCATTGAAAAATCTCCTGATTACCATGAAACGCCTCACAAGCATCCCTCATGGCCAAAGTAAATGGCATTGGTATAACTATGATTACATGTTCCACTAAAACATGATGGAATCATAATTAGAATACGGTTAACCAAGTATAAACAAAACATTCATAGTAGTTATTGATATAAATATAATGTTTTCCTACCAACGGTAAAAATCGGCACTCATGCATGGAATTCGCGAGAGGTTTGTGTTTGAGTGGAGCGCAAACGTCAGGTTGAAAAAGGATGAACTATGAAATCAGGCCGCTTTATTGGCGTAATGTCAGGCACTAGTCTGGATGGTGTCGATGTTGTGCTGGCGACAATCGATGAACACAGGGTGGCGCAGTTGGCAAGTTTGAGTTGGCCGATCCCTCCATCACTTAAACAAGCGGTGCTGGATATTTGCCAGGGACAGCAGCTTACACTTTCGCAGTTTGGTCAACTGGATACTCAACTTGGTCGCCTGTTTGCCGATGCCGTTAACGCATTGCTCAAAGAAGAAAATTTGCAGCCGAAAGATATCGTTGCTATTGGTTGTCACGGTCAGACTGTATGGCACGAACCCACGGGCGTCGCGCCGCATTCTCTACAGATTGGGGATAACAACCAAATTGTGGCGCGCACTGGAATTACTGTCGTCGGGGATTTTCGCCGTCGCGATATCGCCCTGGGTGGGCAGGGCGCACCGCTGGTGCCAGCGTTTCATCATGCATTGCTGGCTCATCCTACTGAGCGGCGTATGGTGCTCAACATTGGTGGTATTGCCAATTTGTCACTGCTCATTCCTGGGCAACCGGTGGGTGGCTACGATACCGGACCGGGTAACATGCTGATGGATGCGTGGATCTGGCGTCAGGCGGGTAAACCTTACGATAAAGACGCTGAGTGGGCACGCGCGGGCAAGGTCATTCTCCCTCTGCTGCAAAATATGCTTAGTGATGCGTATTTTTCCCAGCCTGCGCCAAAAAGCACCGGGCGTGAATACTTTAACTACGGTTGGCTGGAGCGTCACCTGCGTCAATTCCCGGGCGTTGATGCGCGCGATGTCCAGGCGACGCTGGTGGAACTGACAGCAGTGACCATTTCTGAACAGGTGTTATTGAGTGGTGGTTGTGATCGTTTGATGGTATGTGGTGGCGGAAGCCGTAATCCATTAGTGATGACGCGACTTGCTGCCTTGCTGCCAGGAACGGAAGTGACCACCACTGATGCTGTCGGCATTAGCGGTGATGACATGGAAGCATTGGCCTTCGCCTGGCTTGCCTGGCGGACGCTGGCGGGGCTGCCTGGCAATCTGCCCTCGGTCACTGGCGCAAGCGAGGCGACGGTATTGGGCGCAATTTTTCCCGCAAACCCGCGATATCAGAGTTAACTGAATTTTTCCTACTGCTTCTGCCGTTACACTTGGATGTTGAGGAGAGCGTTTTGCTCTCCGGACCAGGAAAGTCTTCGGGATATGTTTATGAAAAAACTGTTACTGATCTGTTTACCGGTGCTTCTCACCGGCTGTAGCGCGTTCAATCAACTGGTTGAGCGCATGCAAACCGATACGCTGGAATACCAGTGTGATGAAAAACCGTTGACGGTAAAACTGAATAATCCACGTCAGGAAGTCAGTTTTGTCTACGACAATCAATTACTGCACCTTAAACAGGGCATTTCAGCATCAGGCGCGCGTTATACCGACGGTATCTACGTTTTCTGGTCGAAAGGCAATGAGGCGACGGTCTATAAGCGTGACCGCATTGTCTTGAATAACTGTCAGTTACAAAATCCACAGCGTTGAGATTTTTCCAGGGGCGGCGCACAATAGCGTCACCCACTGACAATCCGTAAAGAAAACCATGTCTGATAACGACGAATTGCAGCAAATCGCGCATCTGCGGCGTGAATACACCAAAGGCGGTTTACGCCGCCGCGATCTTCCCGCCGATCCATTAACCCTTTTCGAACGCTGGCTCTCCCAGGCGTGTGAAGCTAAGTTGGCTGATCCTACAGCGATGGTCGTCGCGACCGTTGATGAACATGGTCAGCCTTATCAGCGCATCGTTTTACTCAAACATTACGACGAAAAAGGTATGGTGTTTTACACTAACCTTGGCAGTCGCAAAGCGCATCAAATCGAACAAAATCCGCGCGTTAGCCTGCTTTTCCCCTGGCATACTCTTGAGCGCCAGGTGATGGTTATCGGTAAAGCGGAACGTCTTTCGCCTCTCGAAGTGATGAAATATTTTCATAGCCGTCCCCGTGACAGCCAGATTGGCGCGTGGGTATCGAAGCAGTCCAGCCGTATTTCCGCGCGCGGGATCCTTGAGAGTAAATTCCTTGAGCTGAAGCAGAAGTTTCAGCAGGGCGAAGTCCCTTTACCGAGTTTCTGGGGCGGTTTCCGCGTCAGTCTTGAGCAGGTTGAGTTCTGGCAGGGTGGTGAGCATCGTCTGCATGACCGCTTTTTGTACCAGCGTGAAAATGAGGCGTGGAAAATCGATCGTCTCGCACCCTGAAAAGATGCAAAAATCTTGCTTTAATCGCTGGCACTCCTGATTCCGGCACTTTATTCTATGTCTCTTTCGCATCTGGCGAAAAGTCGTGTACCGGCAAAGGTGCAGTCGTTATATACATGGAGATTTTGATGGCAAGCAGTAACTTGATTAAACAATTGCAAGAGCGGGGGCTGGTGGCCCAGGTGACGGACGAAGAAGCGTTAGCAGAGCGACTGGCGCAAGGCCCGATCGCGCTCTATTGCGGCTTCGATCCTACCGCTGACAGCTTGCATTTGGGGCATCTTGTTCCATTGTTATGCCTGAAACGCTTCCAGCAAGCGGGCCACAAGCCGGTTGCGCTGGTAGGCGGCGCGACGGGTCTGATTGGCGACCCGAGCTTCAAAGCTGCCGAGCGTAAGCTGAACACCGAAGAAACTGTTCAGGAGTGGGTGGACAAAATCCGCAAGCAGGTTGCCCCGTTCCTCGATTTCGACTGTGGAGAAAATTCTGCTATCGCCGCGAACAACTATGACTGGTTCGGCAATATGAACGTGCTGACCTTCCTGCGCGATATCGGTAAGCACTTCTCCGTTAACCAGATGATCAACAAAGAAGCGGTTAAGCAGCGTCTCAACCGTGAAGATCAAGGTATTTCGTTCACCGAGTTTTCTTATAACCTGTTGCAGGGCTATGACTTCGCCTGCCTGAATAAACAGTATGGTGTGACGTTGCAGATTGGCGGTTCTGACCAGTGGGGGAACATCACCTCTGGTATCGATCTGACTCGCCGTCTGCATCAGAATCAGGTGTTTGGCCTGACTGTTCCTTTGATCACCAAGGCTGACGGCACTAAGTTTGGTAAAACTGAAGGCGGAGCCGTATGGCTGGATCCGAAGAAAACCAGTCCGTACAAGTTCTACCAGTTCTGGATCAATACCGCTGATGCCGACGTTTACCGCTTCCTGAAGTTCTTCACCTTCATGAGCATTGAAGAGATCAATGCCCTCGAAGAGGAAGATAAGAACAGTGGTAAAGCACCACGCGCCCAGTATGTACTGGCGGAGCAGGTGACGCGTCTGGTTCACGGTGAAGAGGGTTTGCAAGCCGCGAAACGTATTACCGAATGCCTGTTCAGCGGTTCTTTGAGTGCGCTTAGTGAAGCGGACTTCGAACAGCTAGCGCAGGACGGCGTACCGATGGTTGAGATGGAAAAAGGCGCTGATCTGATGCAGGCACTGGTCGATTCTGAGCTTCAACCGTCCCGTGGTCAGGCGCGTAAAACTATCGCGTCCAATGCCATCACCATTAACGGTGAAAAACAGTCCGATCCTGAATACTTCTTTAAAGAAGAAGATCGTCTGTTTGGTCGTTATACCTTACTGCGTCGTGGCAAAAAGAATTACTGTCTGATTTGCTGGAAATAATGCACTAAGTGGAAAAGGGGAGTGAGAAATCACTCCCCTGGTTTTTATACAGGGAACACGATGAAAAATATTCTCGCTATCCAGTCTCACGTTGTCTATGGTCATGCGGGTAACAGTGCGGCAGAGTTTCCGATGCGCCGCCTGGGCGCGAATGTCTGGCCGTTGAATACCGTTCAATTTTCTAATCACACCCAATACGGCAAATGGACTGGCTGCGTAATGCCGCCCAGCCATTTAACCGAAATTGTTCAGGGCATTGCCGCCATCGATAAATTACATACCTGTGATGCTGTACTCAGTGGTTATCTGGGGTCGGCGGAACAGGGGGAACATATCCTCGGTATTGTCCGTCAGGTGAAAGCGGCGAATCCACAGGCGAAATATTTTTGCGATCCGGTAATGGGGCATCCTGAAAAAGGTTGCATCGTCGCGCCGGGTGTGGCGGAGTTTCATGTGCGTCACGGTCTGCCTGCCAGCGATATCATCGCGCCGAATCTGGTGGAGCTGGAAATCCTCTGTGAGCATCCGGTACATACCGTCGAAGAAGCCGTTAAAGCTGCGCGCGAACTCATTACGCAAGGGCCACAAATTGTGTTGGTTAAACACCTGGCGCGTGCGGGTTACAGCCGCGATCGTTTTGAAATGCTGCTGGTTACTGCCGATGAAGCCTGGCATATCAGCCGTCCGCTGGTAGATTTTGGTATGCGTCAGCCGGTCGGTGTTGGTGATGTGACGAGCGGTTTACTGTTGGTGAAACTGTTGCAGGGCGCAACGTTGCAACAGGCGCTGGAACATGTGACTGCCGCAGTATACGAAATTATGGTGACCACCAAAGCAATGCAGGAATATGAGCTGCAGGTGGTTGCAGCACAAGATCGTATAGCCAAACCGGAACATTATTTCAGCGCAACGAAACTCTGAAATACCTCTTTTCGGCCCACAGTTTCCTGTGGGCCGATGACTATTACTGCAATCCTTCCGCCGTCAACGCAGCTTTCACCGCCGGACGTTCAGCCATACGTTGCATAAATGCCGCAATGTGCTCTAAACCCTCCAGATTCAGTTTCACCGCGTATGCCCAGCGCAGAACCGTAAACAGGTAGGCATCAGCAATAGTAAAACGTTGCCCACAGATCCAGTGCTCATCTTTCAGCGCGTCGTTAACATACTGCAGTTTTTTCTCCAGTTGTGCGCGCGCAATCGGTTTGAACTCTTCTGGTGTAGCCGGGTGAAACAGCGGGGTAAAGCCTTTATGTAGTTCGGTGGCAATATAGTTCAGCCATTCGATGGTTTTATAGCGCGAAATACTATTTACCGGAGCTAGTAATTGACGGTCGGGTACGCTATCGGCAAGGTATTGCATAATCGCCACGCCTTCTGTCAGTAGCGTGGCATCATCGAGCAGTAACGCAGGAACCTGTCCCTTAGGGTTAATGGCAAAGTAATCATCACCATTTTCGAGGCGTTTTTTCATCAAATCCACACTGACGAGCGTAAAATCCTTTCCGCTCTCACGCAGGGTGATATGGGAAGCAAGAGAGCAGGCGCCCGGTTTATAGAACAGTTTCATCGGTAACTCCTTTTGGCTGTGGTTTAAAGAATGGTAGTGCGTTGTTGAATAAAAAAAAAGCCGCTAACGAAAAGTTAGCGGCTTGTAAAAGAGTTTCCCTGAAATTTATGCTACGGCAGCTTTCGCTGCTTTGTCTGCAGCATCGTCCTGAGTCATGCGATGCAGTTTCGGTGCGGTCAGCAGCATCAGCACTGCGATAACGGCAGTGGCGACACCAATCTGCAAGAACACGCGGCCATACACATCCAGCGACATCAGCGGATCGGTTACGTTATCCGGAACAGCCATCATGCCCGCAACATAACCACCAATCAGGTTTGCACCGGCAGTGGTCAGGAACCAGCTACCCATAATGAAGCCCATCAGACGCTGAGGAACGAGCTGAGCAACCATTGCCAGACCCAGACCGGAGATCATCAGTTCACCGATACTCTGCAGGCCATAGCTTGCTACCAGCCAGCCTACAGAAACGATACCGGCGTCAGAAGCAAATTTCGCGCCCACTGGCAGGATCAGGAATGCGCCAGAACACATCACCATACCGATTGCAAATTTGGTCGGCATCGGCAGAGTGTCGCCCATCTTGTTATAGATAGCGGCCAGAATCGGGCTACCAATGATGATCCAGAATGGGTTCAGCGCCTGATACTGTTCAGGTTCAACCGCCATCCCCAGAATGGAGTGTTCAACGTTACGAATCGCAAAGAAGTTCAGCGACGTCGGCATCTGGCTGTACAGCACGAAGAAGATGATTGCTTCAAGCATCAGAATGAAGGCAACGATCATTTTACGACGCGCAGCACCTTTCATGGCGAACGCTTCTTTACCGAAGATAACAACGATACCGAAGGCAACAACGCCCAGCGCCATACGCGCAACTTCCTGGTTGTGCAGCAGCCAGGTTGCAACCGCGATCAGTGCCACAACGCCAATAATGGTCAGCAGCAGATTACGGTAGTTGACTGGTTCAAAGTCAGGTTTCGAACCGTACTGTTTAACCCAGCGCTGGCAGAAGGCAAAGTTAACAATGGTGATCAACAGACCGACTACGCTAAGCGCAAACGCGACGCTCCAGCCGTATTTAACCGCCAGCCACGGGGTTGCAATCATAGAGAAGAAAGAACCGATGTTGACGGACATGTAGTACATGGTAAATGCACCGTCCAGACGCGGGTCGTTTTTCTCATAGCAAGTCGAGAGCAGCGAAGACGGGTTGGCTTTAAACAGGCCGTTACCGACAGCAATTGCCGCCATACCCATATAGACGATACCTGCGTCGTGACCAGACCACGCAACCAGCGCATAGCCAATCGCCAGCACGATAGCGCCAAGCATAATGACGCGTTTAGTACCCAGTACCTTGTCACCTAACCAGCCGCCGATAGCGACCAGACCATAAACCAGGGCACTAAAGGAAGAGAAAAGTGTGATTGAATCCGCTTCAGACATACCCAGTTGTTTAACCAGGTAGACAGCCATAATTCCTTGTAGGCCGTAATAACCAAAACGTTCCCATAACTCAATCGAGAAGATGAGATAGAACGCCTTCGGTTGTTTGAAAGCGTTCAAACTAACGCTTTCTGTTGGTTTTTGGTTTGCAGTGGACACTTTTACCTCTTTTTTTACATCCCATATTAACGGGGGTGCATTCTCGCGTGATGTCTAAAAAACATACGCGCAATTGTTATAGTGGGAGGGGAAACGGCAGGTAATGTTCACTATCTTGCACTTTCAGACAAGTCCTTTGTAATAATCTGTTACATATAACTGGCCTGGAGAATTCATCGGTTTTGGGAAATGTTATCCAGCGTTAAATTTTTCAAAAAACGTAACGGCAGATTTTTTCACTACTGGAGCCGGGTAATAATTCCTCTTTGGCGATATGTTCTGCTATAAGGTGTTTCATGTAGTGGGATAGTCCATTATCTGAAAAATAGCCAGTGTAATGTTTTGTAGGTTTCAGGTCGGATTGAATCAATGCTTTGTCAAATTTAACTTTTGAGGTGCATTATTTTTACATTTGTGTATCAGTGTGATTTCGATCACAAATGAATAGAAAATTTCGCTATTAAAAAAACAATTAACCTGCATTTTTGGTTATTCACAAACGGATTGCCTAATGATGCCGCAGCGAGGCGGCATCATTAACGTTAGAAAGTTGTTTTTGAAGAGGATGAGTAGCGGTAATGGATGAAGAAACGGCAGTACCTGTTTGTGTCAGATGTCAACTTTCTCTTTGTATTCACAAAGATCTTCAATAATGCAGGAGCCACAGCGCGGTTTGCGGGCAATGCAGGTATAACGCCCGTGAAGGATTAACCAGTGATGGCAGTCGACTTTAAATTCTGCAGGAACTACTTTTAGCAGTTTTTCCTCAACTTGTTCGACGTTTTTCCCGGGAGCAAATTGGGTGCGGTTGCAGACACGGAAAATGTGGGTATCTACAGCAATGGTCGGCCAGCCGAAAGCGGTATTCAACACCACGTTAGCTGTTTTGCGTCCAACGCCGGGCAATGCTTCCAGCGCAGCGCGATCTTCCGGAACTTCGCCATTATGCTGCTCCAGTAAGATACGGCAGGTCTTGATGATATTTTCCGCTTTGCTGTTATATAACCCAATGGTTTTGATATACGTTTTCACGCCTTCAACACCCAGTTCGAGCATCGCGGCAGGCGTATTGGCTACCGGGTAGAGCTTCGCTGTTGCTTTATTAACGCTGACATCAGTGGCCTGGGCAGAAAGTAGTACAGCAATCAGCAATTCAAAAGGCGAACTGAAATTAAGCTCGGTTGTGGGATGAGGATTGTTCTCACGCAGGCGGGTGAGGATCTCCAGTCGTTTTGCTTTGTTCATCAGACATTCCCTGTTTCACCGTTTTGCAACTCGCGTTCAGCGGCTGCTTCAGTGCGGCGCTTTTTCATTTTTTCATCAATCAGGTATTTTCCTGCCAGCATCAGTCCCAGGCCAATAAATGCCCCTGGTGGTAACATTGCGAGCAGGAAAGGGGAATCAGTGTGGAAGATCTCCACGCGCAATACTTTTGCCCAGTTACCCAACAGCGCATCGGCACCGTCAAATAACGTTCCGTTGCCGATAATTTCGCGCAGTGAACCCAGCACGAACATTGCGCAGGTTGCACCCATGCCAATCGAAAAGCCGTCCAGCGCCGAAAGCGCCGGACCTTTTTTTGCAGCGAAGGCTTCAGCGCGACCAACAACGATACAGTTAGTGACAATCAGCGGAATAAAAATTCCTAACGATTGATACAGACCAAAGGCGTAGGCGTTGATCAGCATTTGTACGGCACTGACCACCGAGGCGATGATCATCACGTAAATAGGAATACGGATCTCGGCTGGCGTCCAGTGACGCAGCGTCGAGATAGTCAGGTTGGTGAGAGTCAACACCAGCGTAGTCGCAAGCCCTAAACCCAGTGCGTTGGTGGCAGTTGACGTGACTGCCAGCAGCGGGCAGAGACCGAGCAACTGAACCAGTGCGGAGTTGTTCTTCCATAACCCCTGAACAATAACGTCTTTAATTTCGCTCACGGTCTATTCTCCACAGGCAGGAAGTTGAGAAAGTTGTTCTGGTAACGTTTGGGCGTACAACCCGGCGCGTTTTACCGCATTCACCACCGCGCGAGGCGTAATGGTCGCGCCGGTGAACTGGTCGAAATCACCGCCATCTTTCTTTACCGCCCAGTGAGCGTCATTTGCGGTGCTGATTTTTTTACCCGCAAAATGAGTGATCCAGTCAGAGAGGCGCAGTTCGATTTTATCGCCAAGCCCTGGCGTTTCGTGATGTTCTGTCACGCGTGTGCCAAGTACAGTGCCGTTAAAATCGGCTCCGACCAGTAGCTGAATCGCGCCTGAATAGCCATCCGGCGCAGTCGCTTCCAGAACGGCAGCTACCGGCTGGCCATCCTGTTTAGCGATGTAAACCCGATGTTCACCTTTACCCAGCTCAGGCGCATTCACTAAATAGCAACTTTGTGCCAGCTCATTGTTATAGCGTTCGGCTGGCAACACCTGATCAAATAACGTCTTTTGTTGCAGGCTGGCCTGTTCAGCAATCGTCGTTTTGGTCATCTGGTTGATGGCCGCCGTTAAACCTGTTGAACCGGCGGCAAACAGTGCCAGCGTAATACCGTGTTTTCGGATAGTTTTCAGCATGGTTTATCCTTTGCGATGGCCGTAAACGCGCGGACGCGTATAGTAATCGATCAGAGGAACCGTGATGTTCGCCAGCAGGACAGCAAAAGCCACGCCGTCAGGATAGCCGCCGAAACTGCGGATCAACCAGACTAATAAGCCCGCCAGTGCGCCAAAAATCAGACGACCACGATTAGTCGTAGAAGCGGTCACCGGATCGGTCAGAATAAAGAATGCGCCAAGCATGGTCGCGCCAGACAGCAGATGAATTTGCGGTGATGCCAGCGTCTCCGGTGAGAACAACCAGCCCAGCGTTGCGCATAGCGCCAGCGTCACTAAGAAGCTGACGGGAATATGCCAGCGAATCGCTTTCTGCCATAGCAACCACACGCCGCCAACCAGCCAGGCGAGGTTTACCCATTGCCAGCCAGCGCCTGCCAGAATACCGCTGTAGATCGGATACTGCATAATTTGCTCAACCGAATGACCGGCGCGGACAGAGGTTTTGAACGTATCCAGCGGCGTCGCCTGGCTGATACCATCAATGCCTAAGCGTAGCGTGTTCATATCACCGCCGCTGACGGTATGGCCGCTGAAGATAACCTGCACAGCGTCGATAAATCCAGGGATGTTGACCGCAATCTCATGCGGCGGCAACCAACTGGTCATCTGTACCGGGAAGGAGATCAGTAATACTACATAACCAATCATTGCCGGGTTGAATGGGTTTTGCCCCAGACCGCCATACAACTGTTTAGCGATGATCACCGCAAACACCGTACCCAGCACGACCATCCACCACGGCGCGAGAGGTGGAATACTTACCGCCAACAATAAGCCTGTTAGTAATGCTGAGTTATCTTTTAACGTTGCGGCTACTGACTGCTTGCGCAGCTTAAGCACAAGCGCTTCGGCTAACAATGCACTGACCGATGCCAGCAGGATCTGAACGAGAGTGCCCCAGCCAAAAAACCACAGTTGTGCCGCGATTCCAGGCACGGCTGCGAGCAGTACCAGCAGCATAATGCGCGATGTCTGGCGCTGGTTATGGGTATATGGGGAGCTAGCTATTCTGAATACCATTTAGTCCTCGTTTACAACCTTTTGCTGGGCGGCTTTTTTTGCCTGAACGCGGGCAATAGCCGCGGCAACTGCCGCTTTGCGCGGATCAACCTGTTCTTCTGACTCGGCGTTAGCCTGCTGTTGTTCCAGTTTACGCGCTTTGGCGCGGGCAATAGCGGCCTCGACGGCAGCCTTGCGCGGATCAACCTGTTCTTCCGGCTCGGCGTTAGTCTGCTGCTGTTCCAGTTTTCGTGCTTTGGCACGGGCAATAGCGGCCTCGACGGCAGCTTTACGCGGATCAACCTGTTCTTCTGACTCGGCGTTAGCCTGCTGCTGTTCCAGTTTGCGTGCTTTGGCGCGGGCAATAGCGGCCTCGACGGCAGCCTTGCGCGGATCAGCAACGGTTGTTGCGTCGTTGATCTGTTGTAATTCTGCCTGCTTCGCTCTGGCTTGCGCTTTACGCGCTTCCCGTGCTGCAATAATTGCGCTGTTATCCGGACGTTCGCCAGCTTTGATCACAATAGGCTGCGTGGCCTGGGCCTGCTTCTCTTTCACACGTGCCAGTGCGGCAGCAATCGCGTCTTTGTCTTTGGCTGCAGGTTGTACCGCCGCGCTCTTATGTCGTTCAAGACGCGCGGCTTTTTCGCGCTCCAGACGTGCCTGACGGGCTTCAAAACGCGCTTTTGCTTCTGCGGCGCGTTTCTCTTCCTGACGAATGGCGGCAATTTCTGCTTTTTCCTGACGGAAATATTGCACCAGTGGAATGTTGCTCGGGCAAACCCAGGCGCAGGCCCCACATTCAATACAGTCGGCAATGTTGTGCGCGGTGGCTTTATCGTGCTGCTGACCTTTGCTGAACCAGTACAACTGTTGCGGCAGAAGATCGGCAGGGCAGGCATCAGCACAGGCGCTACAGCGGATGCAGCTTTGTTCTTCCTGCGGTTCACCGAGTTCACTGGCCGACGGTGCCAGCAGGCAGTTAGTGATTTTGACGACCGGCACATCCAGCCACGGCAATGTAAAGCCCATTAGCGGGCCGCCCATAATCACCATTTGATCAGCAGAAGGACGGAATCCGGCATCATCCAATAAATGACGCACAGGTGTACCCAGTCGCGCCCAGACGTTACCCGGACGTGCAATGGCTTCACCAGTCAGCGTCACCACGCGCTCGGTAATGGGCTCGCCATCGATAACAGCGCGTTTCACCGCGTAAGCGGTGCCGACGTTTTGCATTAACACACCGATATCTGATGAACGGCCGCCGTGTGGCACCTGCTTCCCGGTCAGGATGTACGTTAACTGTTTGGCACCGCCGGAAGGATATTTAGTTGGAATAACCCGTAGAGCGATATCGCGGGAGTCTGCCAGCACTGCGCGCAGCATGGAAATCGCCTGTGGTTTGTTATCTTCAATACCGATAAGAATTTCGCGCGGTTGTAGGATATGCGCAAGAATGCGAATGCCTTCCACCACCTGAGCGGCGCAATCCTGCATCAGACGGTCATCGGCGGTAATATACGGTTCGCACTCGGCAGCATTGATAATCAAGGTTTCGATTTTATCGCCGCCACCCTGCAATTTAACACCCGTAGGGAAGCCCGCCCCCCCCAGCCCGGCGACGCCAAACTGATGAATACGTTCAATTAACTCTTCCCGGCTACGTGAGCGGTAATCGCTCCAGCCATCACGTGGGATCCAGCAGTCTTCACCATCAGCATCAATAATCACGCTTAATTCAGCTAATGCTGAAGGATGAGCCGTAGAGTGGGGGGCAATAGCTGTAACGGTGCCGGAGGTTGGTGCGTGAACCGGCAGCATTTTGCCGCGACCGCGAGTGAGTGGCTGACCGCGCAGCACTTTATCCCCGACGCTAACACACAGCTCACCTTCAGCGCCAATATGTTGCTTCAGCGGAATGACAAATCGCTGCGCCAGTGGCACCTGGCGTAGAGGCGTACCGTTGGACTGGGTTTTCATTTCCGGTGGATGAATACCGCCGTTGAAGTCCCAGATTTTATTTTTTTTGAAAGCAGAAAATAACTTAAACATGGTGTTCCACGGGAATGATGCGCACGGGAATGGTGTTCAGATCCCATTTCCAGGAGTCAGGCGTTTCTGCGACCGGTTGTAAGGAGATGCAGTGTGTAGGGCATGGGTCAACGCAAAGATTGCAGCCCGTGCACAGATCGCTCATCACTGTATGCATTGCGCGGGTAGCGCCAACAATGGCGTCTACCGGACACGCCTGAATGCACTTAGTGCAGCCAATACAGTTATTTTCATCAATAACTGCCACCATGCGCGCAGGCGTCAACTCTTGCGCTTCGCCATCCAGCGGCTGTGGCTCGACATTAAGCAACTCGGCAATTTTCAACATCACAGCTTCGCCACCAGGTGCGCAGCGGTTGATTTTTTCGCCATTACAACTGATGGCTTCCGCATACGGACGACAGCCTGGATAACCGCACTGACCACACTGGCTTTGCGGTAAAATTTCGTCAATTTTCTCAACGACCGGATCGTCTTCCACCGCAAAACGGCGGGAGGCATAACCCAGAATGGCGCCAAACACCAGGCCCAGCAGGCTCACGGCGGCAACGGCAATCCAGATAGCATTCATTACAACTTCACCAAACCACTAAAGCCCATAAAGGCCAGAGACATAAGACCCGCAGTAATCAGCGCAATGGCATTACCACGAAAAGGGGCCGGAACATCGGCCACAGCAAGACGTTCGCGAATGGCGGCAAAAAGCACCATCACCAGCGAGAAGCCGACAGCAGCAGAAAAACCGTACAGCGCCGACTGCAAGAAATTGTGCCCGAGGTTGATATTCAGCAACGCTACGCCGAGCACCGCACAGTTGGTGGTGATAAGCGGCAGAAAAATCCCGAGTAGTCGATAAAGTACCGGGCTGGTTTTACGCACCACCATCTCGGTGAACTGCACGACTACGGCAATCACCAGAATAAACGCCAGGGTGCGCAGATAAATCAGATTGAGTGGGATTAAAATCCACGTGTCGATAAGCCAGGCGCAAATAGACGCCAGCGTCATCACAAATGTTGTTGCCAGCCCCATGCCCATCGCGGTTTCCAGCTTTTTGGAAACCCCCATAAACGGACAGAGACCCAGAAACTTGACCAGTACAAAGTTATTGACCAGTACAGTTCCGACAAACAGTAACAGGTAGTCAGTCATTTTTCGGCCTGAAATAAAAAAGCCGCCTATTATCCGTTAATCCAGAGCAGGCGACAACAGGTTAACTGTAAGGTTATTACGGATTCACAAACGTCGCTTTCACCCGCGACGAGCGTTTGAAATAGGGGACGATCAATGCAGTTGCCAACAAAGTAAACAGCAACTGGCGAACGGCTACACCATCTTCAACCGGAGAAAACGCGAAGGCTTTAACTGCCAGTAATACGGAAATCAGTAGCCAGATAATATAATGTTTAGGAACACAACGCCGACGTTTAAAGAAAGCGATGGTTAACCACAGTGTGTAATACCACATAGCGATGGCGGTAATAAACGAAACGCCCCATGAGATTTGCGTTGTCAGGGATTGTTCGCTGAGCGTTTTAAATGTTTGAGGAGAAGATAACGCTGCGGAGTACAGCAACAGCGCCAGCGTCGTACTCAGTAAGGCAACTAACAGCCAGGCTAACGGGCCAAGCAACCAGCCTCCAATACGTTGTGGCGTTGTGGTGGTCATAAGTTCTCCAGAATAGCGACAGCAAACGGGCAAATCTAATTTTAGGGGCGTCATTATAAAGCTTTTATAACCGATCGCTACTTTCTTTATTGAACGTAGTGCCAGACCGATTTCGGAACCTGCCCGAGGTCAAACAAACGCCCGCCAGAAACCAGCTCTGCTCGGCGGTGATCGGCTGCACGATACATATTTATAATATCCTGATCGTCCGTCAGGGTGTAATTAAGATGATCGTAGAGTTTTTCCAGGCTTTCGAGTGAATTGATTTTACGAAATTTTAATAAGTATTCCTGAGCTGTCATAAAAGATCCATTAAATAACTAATACCAAAGTGGTAGGCATTATATGTAATGATAAAATCTCACCATAGGTGAACGTTAAAGCAATAATAAGAATGTGCTGATGGCAAATAATTCTGGGATGAAATACTGCTAATAAAAGAGTAACGCGCTTTACTATCCCTGACAATCGTCAACAACACCGTGCAAAATAATAAATTCTTGGTTTAAATACCCGACAAGTCAAAACATGCACCCGGACGGGCTGCATGTTGCCCTGCAAACGCAGAGATTACTTGTGTTGTACCGGGGTACTCTGTTCAGGCGGCTGGTAGTTGTCAATGTGACTCGCCACGCCAAGAAGAATGACTGAAACGATAAGAACGATCCAACCTGTTAATTCAATAAGACGATTCATTACTGCCCACATCTATGTTGATTGATCCATTAACTAAGGCCGTAAATGTTACTTAGCAATAATTGCTCCAGCAAGATTTTTACTGATGTTTTTGCGATATTTATCTTTTGCCTTCAGAAAATTCGCTCTTTTTTTGACTTAAGTTAAATAACCCCCCGTATTGCAGGCAGGTTATTAAACTGTTGAGAGAGGGTAAAGGATAGTGTCAAATAGCATCATACTTCAATGAGAGGCAATGACATGAGCGACAACATCCGTGTTGGGTTGATTGGGTACGGTTATGCGAGCAAAACCTTCCATGCTCCCCTGATTGCGGGCACGCCCGGGCTGGAGCTGGCGGTGATCTCCAGCAGTGACGAAACAAAAGTGAAGGCTGATTGGCCAACAGTTACGGTTGTCTCTGAACCGAAGCATCTCTTTAATGATCCTAATATTGACCTGATTGTCATTCCTACGCCCAACGATACCCATTTTCCGTTAGCAAAAGCGGCACTGGAAGCGGGTAAACATGTGGTTGTTGATAAGCCTTTCACCGTGACACTGTCACAAGCACGGGAGCTGGATGCTCTGGCAAAGAGTCTTGGGCGCGTGTTGTCAGTGTTTCATAACCGTCGCTGGGATAGCGATTTCCTGACGCTAAAAGGTTTGCTCGCGGAAGGCTTGCTGGGGGAAGTGGCTTACTTTGAGTCTCATTTCGACCGCTTCCGTCCACAGGTGCGCGATCGCTGGCGTGAACAGGGCGGCCCCGGTAGCGGTATCTGGTACGATTTAGCGCCGCATTTGCTCGATCAGGCTATTACGCTGTTTGGCTTACCCGTCAGCATGACCGTAGATTTAGCACAGTTACGCCCGGGAGCGCAGTCGACAGATTATTTCCACGCCATTTTGTCCTACCCACAGCGGCGGGTCATTTTACACGGCACTATGTTGGCGGCAGCAGAGTCGGCACGCTATATCGTTCATGGTTCTCGCGGCAGCTACGTTAAGTATGGACTCGATCCACAGGAAGAGCGGCTGAAAAATGGCGAACGTTTGCCGCAGGAAGATTGGGGCTATGATATGCGTGACGGCGTACTTACCCGTGTTGAAGGTGAGGAACGCGTCGAAGAAACACTGCTGACGGTGCCGGGAAATTATCCGGCTTACTACGCTGCTATTCGTGATGCGTTGAATGGTGACGGAGAAAATCCGGTGCCGGCAAGTCAGGCGATTCAGGTGATGGAACTCATTGAACTTGGTATCGAATCCGCCAAACATCGCGCGACGCTGTGCCTGGCGTGATAATCGATTTTTGGAGCCGGATAAAGCGACTACACTGCATCCGGCGATGAATTCAAATGCCTGATACGACGCTTACGCGCCTTATCAGGCATGTTCTTACTTCGCAGTCACTTTTTCTCTCAGAGCACGTTTCTCATCGGCGCTCAAAAACGCCATTTCCAGACCGTTAATCTGCGCCTGGCGAATTTGCTCGCGAGATAAACCCGCAGCGGGTGCGGCGACGGTATATTCGTGAATGATATCTACGCCCTGAACCCCCGGATCATCAGTGTTAATGCTGGCGCAAATACCATGCTCAAGGAACGTTTTCAGTGGATGTGCCACCAGAGAGGCTACGGTACTGGTCTGAATGTTTGAGGTCAGACAGGATTCAATACCAATTTGCTGTTCGGCAAGAAAATCCATCAGCGCCCGATCTTCAATGGCTTTTACGCCATGTCCAATACGTTCCGCCCCCAGTTCACGAATAGCCTGCCAGATGCTTTCCGAGCCAGCAGCTTCACCTGCATGAACAGTAATATGCCAACCCGCATCACGTGCGCGATTGAAGTGAGAAAGGAACAGACTCCCCGGGAAACCAAGTTCATCACCGGCTAAATCCAGCGCGGTAATCTGGTCACGGTGGGCTAAAAATGCCTCCAGTTCTTGCTGGCAGGCGGCTTCGCCAAAGGTTCGACTCATAATGCCGATAAGATTCGCCTGCACACCAAAAGTGCGGCAACCTTCACGCACGCCATCAATGACGGCTTCGACCACGCCCGCAACAGGCAACTGATGCGTCATCGCCATGTAGCCTGGCGAAAAACGTAGTTCGACATAGTGCAGGCCGTTTCGAGCGGCATCTTCAATATTTTCAAATGCCACGCGACGGCAGGCATCAAGAGAAGCGAGAACTTTAACGCCCCAGTCAAGTTTGCTCAGGAAGCTGACCAGATCGGGTTCGTTGGCGATGACCTGAACGTGGGGGATCAGCGTTTCCAGCGATTGTGCAGGAAGTGAAATATTATACTGGCGGCCAAGTTCAAGGATGGTCTGGGGACGAATGTTGCCATCAAGGTGGCGATGGATATCAGTTAATGGCAGGGTGGTATCAATCATGGTCGCACTCTTTTTCTGGATATAAAAGTGCGCACCATTATAAAAACAAAGCAGGGTAAAAATCTACGATTGCGCAACGATTATTTGCGTTGCGCAATCGCAATCAACGTACAGTGCGGATGGCGTTAATTAATCCGGCGACACCTTTTTCCAGTTTCGAACGAGGGCATCCGGCATTGAGACGAACAAAGCCACGGCCTTCTTCGCCGTAGGTATATCCCGGCATGATCGCCACTTTTTCTTGCTCAATCAGGACTTTTTGCAGTGCATTGTCATCAATGTTCAGAGGCCGTAAATCAAGCCAGGCGAGATAAGTGGATTGTGGGGGCTGCCAGTTGAGTTCCGGGAACGCGGCGTTCATTGTATTGGCGATATACCTCAGATTGTCTTTCAGATAGACACGTAAGGCATCCAGCCACGCTGCGCCTTGCTGATAGGCGGCGATATGTGCTGTTAATGCCAGTACAGAAGGGGAGGAAAGCCCATCACGACCTTTCAGTGCTGATAAATACGTCTCGCGGCTCTCGCTGTTTTCAATGATACCGTAAGCTCCGGTCAGGGCAGGAATATTGAAACTTTTCGAACCAGAAGTCAGCAGCGCCCAGTCTCCGCGCGCCACGTTGCTCCAGGGAATATGTGGTTGCTCATCCCATACCATATCCATATGGATTTCATCGGAGATAACGCGTACACCATAGCGTTCGCAAAGGTCTGCCATTATCTCCAGTTCATCGCAAGTCCAGACTTTACCCGTGGGGTTCTGCGGGCTACACAGGAGCATAATTTTACATTCTGGTTTCGCCAGTACAGCTTCCAGTTTTGCCATATTGCAAAACCAACCGTCCTCCCGCTTCTCTAAAGCAACGGGCATCACGGTGCGCTGATTACCTTCAATGGCTTTGTAAAATGCGTCGTAAGCGGGGGTATGGATCATCACGCCTTCACCGACGGCAGACCACTGGCGAATCAATTCCGACACCATATAGATAACAGAAGGGCCATAAACCACCGACTGCGTATCAATGGCGGTGTTATGTTGGGTGGAAAACCAGTGGGCAATTGCCGCGAGAAACTCATCGTTTTTCCAGCGGCTGTAGCCAAACACACCGTGCATCAGGCGCTGATTCAGTGCCTCGATAATGCAGGGTGCGGTGGCAAAATCCATGTCTGAAATCGTGAACGGCAGCAGATCCGCAGAGCCGAAACGGTCAGCGACATAGTCCCATTGTGTACACCATGTTCCATGACGATCCACGACCTTTGAAAAATCGAACATATTTTATCCTTATGCCTGAACAGTGCGCATCAAACCGGCCATTTCATCTTTTACCGATTGAACTTGCGGCCCAATAACAACCTGCAGGTTATGTTGATTCAATTGAACTACGCCAATTGCCCGATTGTCCTTCAGCGCCTGCACATTCACAAGCGACATATCTTTCACAGACAAACGCAGGCGAGTAATACAGTTATCAAGGCTGACAATATTGTCGGCACCACCCAGGGCTTCGAGGATTGCCGGAACGTTGTAACCTGATTTACCCGGCGTACCGACAACGGCTTTTTCGATTGAGCTGGCGATTTCACTGTCGCGCCCCGGTGTTTTCAGATTGAAGCGGGTGATAGCGAAACGGAAGATGACGTAATAAACAACAAACCAAATTGCCGCCACCACTGGCACCATGTACCACTTAGTCGACAGACCATGCAAAATACCGAATACCACAAAGTCGATGATATTACCGTCGGTATTACCGATGGTGACACCGAGAACGGACATGACAGTGAAGCCGAGGCCGGTTAACAGTGCGTGGATGACATACAGGACTGGCGCAACGAACAGGAACAGGAACTCCAGCGGTTCTGTGGTGCCGCCAACGACACAGGCGATCAGGCCAGAAATCAGCAGGCCTTTAATTTTATGGCGATTTTCCGGGCGTGCGCAGTGATACATGGCTAATGCCGCACCAGGCAGGCCGCCGAGGAAGGCAGGCATTTTTCCCTGGGAGAGGAAACGCGTAGCGCTTTCAGAGAAACCGTGTGTGGTCGGGCAGCTTAATTGCGCCTGGAAGATAGTCAGCGCGCCGCTTACGGTTTGACCGCAGACTTCCTGCGTGCCGCCCGCATCAGTAAAGCGAATTAATGCCACCAGAATGTGATGCAGACCAAACGGCAACAGCAGACGTTCGCCAGTACCAAACAGCATCGGTCCGAAATCGCCTGCGCTATTGATCATATGACCTAATCCACTAATGCCCATAGCAAATATCGGCCAGACTAACGGAATTACCAGACCGACAAGTCCCATCACCAGTGAGGAGATAATGGGCACGAAGCGGGTGCCGCCGAAGAACGCCAGCGCATCTGGCAGGCGGATATTATGGAAACGCTCATGCAGCATCCAGACAATGATACCGGCGATCACTGCACCGAGGATCCCGGTGTCGATCGACTGGATCCCAAGAATACTCTGGATATTATTGGCTTTCAGAACGGTTGCATCGGTGGTTGGTAGAATGCCTTTATTGGTCAACCAGAAGTTAACCGCAAGGTTCATGACCGCGTAACCGACAAAACCCGCGAATGCTGCAACACCTTTGTTTTCACGCGCCAGCCCGAGTGGGATTGCAATACAGAACATCACTGGCAGAAAGCTAAAAGCAAACGAGCCAACCTTACTCATCCAGGTAAAGATGGCCTGCAACACGGGGTTACCCAATGCCGGGATTAGGGTGATGACATCGTGGCTGCTAAGGGAACTGCCAATTCCGAGCATAATGCCGCAGAACGACAATAACGCCACGGGTAACATAAAGGTTTTGCCTAACTGCTGGAAGAATTCCCACAGCGTGACTTTCGGTGCTGCTTTCGCCGTCATAAAACGACTCCTTGTTGAGAACAGTCTGGATTCAATAAATTGCGCGAGAAGATAAAACGTTTTATCAAATTTTAGTGAGGCATAAATCACATTACGCAACGATAATAGCGGGTATAAGATAAATTAAAGGTAAAACGTTTTATCTGTCACATAATCAGGGAGTAGGTCATCTGCATGGCTACCGCCAAAAAAATCACTATTCATGATGTTGCGCTGGCTGCGGGCGTGTCAGTCAGTACCGTTTCGCTGGTGCTTAGTGGCAAAGGGCGAATATCTGCCGCCACGGGAGAACGGGTTAACGCGGCCATTGAAGAGTTAGGCTTTGTGCGAAATCGCCAGGCATCTGCGCTGCGCGGCGGGCAGAGTGGCGTAATTGGCTTAATTGTGCGCGACTTATCTTCGCCGTTTTACGCTGAATTAACGGCCGGGCTGACAGAGGCACTGGAAGCACAGGGGCGGATGGTTTTTTTGCTCCACGGCGGTAAAGATGGCGAGCAACTGGCCCAGCGATTTTCACTGCTACTGAATCAGGGTGTCGATGGTGTGGTGATTGCCGGTGCGGCAGGAAGCAGTGATGACCTGCGGCGCATGGCAGAAGAAAAAGACATCCCGGTGATTTTTGCATCCCGTGCCAGCTATCTTGAAGATGTGGATACTGTTCGCCCGGATAACATGCAGGCAGCGCAGTTATTGACGGAACACCTTATTCGCAATGGGCATCAGCGTATCGCCTGGCTGGGAGGGCAAAGTTCCTCTTTAACCCGCGCGGAACGAGTGGGTGGATATTGCGCAACACTATTAAAATTTGGTCTGCCGTTTCACAGCGATTGGGTACTGGAATGTTCTTCCAGCCAGAAGCTGGCTGCGGAAGCTATAACGGCGCTTTTGCGCCATAACCCGACCATCAGCGCGGTGGTGTGCTACAACGAAACCATTGCGATGGGCGCGTGGTTTGGTTTACTGAAAGCAGGGCGGCAAAGCGGCGAAAGCGGGGTCGATCGTTATTTTGAGCAACAGGTTTCATTAGCGGCATTTACTGATGTAACGCAAACTGCTCTTGATGATTTTCCGATTGTCTGGGCCTGCACACCTGCGCGGGAACTGGGCTTTACGCTTGCCGATCGCATGATGCAAAAAATCAGTCACGAAGAGAATCACTCTCGAAATCTGATTATCCCCGCGCGGCTCATTACGGCGAAATAATCTCTCTTTATCTGCTATACCTGGTAGTGTCTTTTCCCCGAGGTTAATGATAAAAAATGTGGCACACAGGCGGTGCCTTTTAATTTATTTACTGAAGTTCACAGGAGGTTTATGTGTTTAATTCTGACAACCTGAGACTCGACGGAAAATGCGCCATCATCACCGGTGCGGGTGCTGGTATTGGTAAAGAAATTGCCATTACATTCGCGACAGCAGGTGCATCTGTGGTGGTCAGTGATATTAATGCCGATGCAGCAAATCATGTTGTTGATGAGATTCAACAGCTTGGTGGACAGGCATTTGCCTGGCGTTGTGATATTACTTCCGAACAGGAATTATCTGCTCTGGCAGACTTTGCCATCAGTAAGTTGGGCAAAGTGGATATTCTGGTTAACAACGCGGGTGGCGGTGGTCCTAAACCGTTTGATATGCCAATGGCGGATTTCCGCCGCGCTTATGAACTGAATGTGTTTTCTTTTTTCCATCTGTCACAACTCATTGCGCCAGAAATGGAAAAAAATGGCGGAGGCGTTATTCTGACTATCACTTCTATGGCTGCAGAAAATAAAAATAAAAACATGACTTCCTATGCGTCATCTAAAGCTGCGGCCAGTCATCTGGTGAGAAATATGGCATTTGATCTGGGTGAAAAAAATATTCGGGTGAATGGCATTGCGCCGGGGGCAATATTAACTGATGCTCTAAAATCCGTTATTACGCCAGAAATTGAACAAAAAATGTTGCAGCACACGCCAATCAGACGTCTGGGTCAACCGCAAGATATTGCTAACGCGGCGCTGTTTCTGTGTTCACCTGCTGCCAGTTGGATAAGCGGGCAAATACTCACCGTATCCGGCGGTGGGGTACAGGAGCTTAATTAATCGCTAGCAGGCCGGTAAACAACTGAGTGAGTGTTGTTTACCGGTACAGCGAGTTCAGCAGTGAAAAAACGCCAGAAAACTGGTAACCATGTTATGTTCATTGGTTGACCAATTATCGTGTGAATAGTAAACGAATCGGGTGTGCCTTCGCACTATTCAACAGCAATGATAGGCGCTCACCTGACAACGCGGTAAACTAGTTATTCATGCTAACTATATTGGTTTAACGATGGATAACATGCAGACTGAAGCACAACCGACACGGACCCGGATCCTCAATGCTGCCAGAGAGATTTTTTCAGAAAATGGATTTCACAGTGCCTCGATGAAAGCCATCTGTAAATCCTGCGGTATAAGTCCCGGGACGCTTTACCACCATTTCATTTCTAAAGAAGCCTTGATTCAGGCAATTATCCTCCAGGATCAGGAGAGGGCGCTGGCCCGCTTCCGGGACCCTATCGAAGGGATTCATTTTGTAGAATATATGGTCGAGTCGATAGTCTCCCTGACGCATGAAGCCTTTGCCCAGCGGGCGCTGGTGGTAGAGATTATGGCGGAAGGAATGCGTAATCCGCAGGTTGCCGCTATGCTCAGGAATAAGCATCTGACAATCACCGAATACATCGCCCAGCGTATGCGCGATGCCCAGCAAAAAGGTGAGATAAGTCCTGACATTAACACGGCGATGACCTCTCGTTTATTGCTGGATCTGACCTATGGCGTACTGGCCGACATCGAAGCCGAAGACCTGGCGGGTGACGCGTCATTTGCCCAGGGATTACGTGCGATGATTGGCGGTATTTTAACCGCATCCTGATATCTTCTTGCCGCGGGCCGGTGACCACTGCGCCCGCATTTAATGTCCTTAACAGCACCATACCAAAACGTTCTCGCCTGATCGCAAAATCCCGTTAACACATACACCACAACCATATGTCACGGAAATTTAGCGTTTTAAGTAACTCGAACGAGCGTTCGGTTGCTTATTTTGTAGCTTCTGTCAACGTTGTTTTAGAGATTAATGCGATCCATGTCACGCTGTGGGTATTGCAGTTTTTGGTTTTTTGATCGCGGTGTCAGTTCTTTTTATTTCCATTTCTCTTCCGTGGGTTTCTCACAGATAACTGTTTGCATTGCTTAATTGGTTAACTAATCAAATTAAAGGTTGACCAGTATTTTTATCTTAATGAGGAGTCCCTTATGTTACGTCCTGTAGAAACCCCAACTCGTGAAATCAAAAAACTCGACGGTCTGTGGGCATTCAGCCTGGATCGCGAAAACTGTGGAAATGATCAGCGTTGGTGGGAAAGCACGTTGCAAGAGAGTCGGGCGATTGCCGTACCAGGCAGTTTTAACGATCAGTTTGCTGATGCGGATATTCGTAATTATGTGGGCAATGTCTGGTATCAGCGCGAAGTCTTTATACCCAAAGGTTGGGCGGGCCAGCGTATCGTGCTGCGTTTCGATGCGGTCACTCATTACGGCAAAGTGTGGGTTAATAATCAGGAAGTGATGGAGCATCAGGGCGGCTATACGCCGTTTGAAGCCGATGTTACTCCATATGTGATTGCCGGAAAAAGTGTGCGTATCACCGTTTGTGTGAACAATGAGCTGAACTGGCAGACTATCCCGCCGGGAATGGTGATTACCGACGAAAACGGCAAGAAAAAGCAGTCTTATTTCCATGATTTCTTTAACTACGCCGGGATCCACCGCAGCGTAATGCTCTATACCACGCCGAACACCTGGGTGGACGATATCACCGTGGTGACGCATGTAGCGCAAGACTGCAACCACGCTTCCATTGACTGGCAGGTGGTGGCCAATGGTGATATCAGCGTCGAACTGCGTGATGCTGATCAGCAGGTTGTCGCAGCCGGACAAGGTCACAGCGGAACCTTGCAAGTGGTGAACCCGAATCTCTGGCAACCCGGTGATGGGTATCTCTATGAACTGTGCGTCACCGCAAAAAGCCAGACAGAGTGCGACATCTATCCACTGCGCGTCGGTATCCGCTCGGTGGCAGTAAAGGGTGAACAGTTCCTGATCAACCACAAACCGTTCTACTTCACTGGCTTTGGTCGTCATGAAGATGCGGATTTGCGTGGCAAGGGATTCGATAACGTGCTGATGGTGCACGATCACGCATTGATGGACTGGATTGGTGCCAACTCTTACCGCACCTCGCATTACCCTTACGCTGAAGAGATGCTCGACTGGGCTGACGAACATGGCATTGTGGTGATTGATGAAACTGCCGCCGTCGGCTTTAACCTTTCTTTAGGAATTGGTTTCGAAGCGGGCAACAAACCGAAAGAACTGTACAGCGAAGAGGCGGTCAATGGGGAAACCCAGCAGGCGCACTTACAGGCGATTAAAGAACTGATTGCGCGTGATAAAAACCACCCAAGCGTGGTGATGTGGAGCATTGCCAATGAACCAGATACCCGCCCGCAAGGTGCCCGGGAATATTTCGCGCCACTGGCAGAAGCAACGCGTAAACTCGACCCGACACGACCGATCACCTGCGTCAATGTGATGTTCTGCGACGCTCACACCGATACCATCAGCGATCTCTTTGATGTGCTGTGTCTGAACCGTTATTACGGCTGGTATGTCCAAAGCGGCGATCTGGAGACGGCAGAAAAGGTACTGGAAAAAGAACTGCTTGCGTGGCAGGAGAAACTGCATCAGCCGATTATCATCACCGAATACGGGGTGGATACGTTAGCCGGTCTGCACTCGATGTACACCGATATGTGGAGTGAAGAGTATCAGTGCGCGTGGCTGGATATGTATCACCGCGTCTTTGACCGCGTTAGTGCTGTCGTTGGTGAACAGGTATGGAACTTCGCTGATTTTGCGACTTCGCAGGGCATTCTGCGCGTTGGCGGTAACAAGAAAGGGATTTTCACTCGTGACCGCAAACCAAAATCGGCGGCTTTCTCGCTGCAAAAACGCTGGACTGGCATGAATTTCGGTGAAAAACCGCAGCAGGGAGGCAAAAAATGAATCAACAACTCTCATGGCGCACCATCGTCGGCTACAGCCTCGGTGACGTTGCCAATAACTTCGCCTTCGCCATGGGGGCGCTCTTCCTGTTGAGTTACTACACCGACGTCGCTGGCGTCGGTGCCGCTGCGGCGGGCACCATGCTATTACTGGTGCGGGTATTCGATGCTTTTGCTGACGTCTTCGCCGGACGGGTGGTAGACAGCGTAAATACCCGTTGGGGCAAATTCCGCCCCTTCTTGCTGTTCGGCACTGCACCGTTAATGATCTTCAGCGTGCTGGTTTTCTGGGTGCCGACCGACTGGAGTCATAGCAGCAAAGTGGTGTATGCATATTTGACTTATATGGGGCTGGGGCTTTGTTACAGCCTGGTCAATATACCTTATGGCTCACTGGCAACTGCCATGACCCAACAACCACAATCCCGCGCCCGTCTGGGCGCGGCTCGCGGGATTGCCGCTTCGCTGACCTTTGTCTGCCTGGCTTTTCTGATTGGCCCGAGCATTAAGCACTCCAGCCCGGAGGAGATGGTGTCGGTATACCATTTCTGGACGATTACCCTGGCGATTGCCGGGATGGTGCTTTACTTCATTTGCTTTAAATCGACGCGCGAGAATGTAGTGCGTATCGTGGCGCAGCCGTCATTGAAGATCAGCCTGCAAACGCTGAAACGGAATCGTCCGCTGTTTATGTTGTGCATTGGCGCGCTATGCGTGCTGATCTCGACCTTCGCGGTCAGTGCTTCGTCGTTGTTCTACGTGCGCTATGTACTGAATGATGCCGGGTTGTTTACTGTGCTGGTGTTGGTGCAAAACCTGGTCGGCACAGTGGCATCGGCACCGCTGGTGCCGGGAATGGTTGCCAGAATCGGTAAAAAGAATACCTTCCTGATTGGCGCTCTGCTGGGAACTTGTGGTTATTTGCTGTTCTTCTGGGTTTCAGTCTGGTCGCTGCCGGTGGCACTGATCGCGTTAGCCATCGCTTCAGTTGGTCAGGGCGTTACCATGACGGTGATGTGGGCGCTGGAGGCCGATACTGTAGAATATGGTGAATACCTGACCGGTGTACGCATTGAAGGGCTTACCTATTCATTATTCTCATTTACCCGAAAATGTGGACAGGCAATAGGGGGTTCAATTCCCGCCTTTATTTTGGGATTAAGCGGATATATTGCGAATCAGGCACAAACGCCGGAAGTTATTATGGGGATCCGCACATCAATTGCCTTAGTCCCTTGCGGATTTATGCTACTGGCATTCGTTATAATTTGGTTTTATCCGCTGACTGATAAAAAATTCAAAGAAATTGTGGTCGAAATTGATAATCGTAAAAAAATGCAGCAGCAATTAATCAGCGATATCACTAATTAATATCTTATAAAAATAATCAGAACATCAAAGGTGCAACTATGAGAAAAATAGTGGCCATGGCCGTTATTTCCCTGACGGCTGCCTCTGGCCTTACCTCCGCTTACGCTGCACAACTGGCTGACGATGAAGCGGGACTACGAATCAGACTGAAAAATGAATTGCGCCGGGCTGACAAGCCCAGTGCTGGCGCGGGAAGAGATATTTACGCATGGGTGCAAGGAGGATTGCTCGATTTTAATAGCGGTTATTACGCTAATATTATTGGCGTCGAAGGTGGAGCCTATTATGTTTATAAATTAGGTGCTCGTGCTGATATGAGTACCCGATGGTATCTTGATGGCGATAAAAGTTTTGGCTATGCATTGGGTGCGGTAAAAATAAAACCGAGTGAAAAGAGTTTACTTAAATTAGGTCGTTTCGGGACAGATTATAGTTATGGTAGTTTACCTTATCGTATTCCGTTAATTGCTGGCAGTTCGCAACGTACATTACCGACCGTTTCTGAAGGAGCATTAGGTTATTGGGCTTTAACGCCCAATATTGAACTGTGGGGAATGTGGCGCTCCCGGGTATTTTTATGGACTGATTCAACAACCGGTATCCGTGATGAAGGTGTTTATAACAGCCAGACCGGAAAATACGATAAACATCGCGCTCGTTCTTTTTTAGCTGCCAGTTGGCATGATGATACCAGCCGTTATTCTTTGGGGGCATCGGCACAGAAAGATGTTTCTAATCAGCTACAAACTATTTTTGAGAAAAGCATTTCGCTCGCCCGGGATTATGCGCTGAAAGGGGAGTTGCTCGGCTTTTATGCGCAACTGGAAGGCTTAAGTCGTAACACCAACCAGCCCAATGAAACGGCGCTGGTTAGCGGCCAACTGACGTGGAGCGCGCCGTGGGGAAGCGTGTTTGGTAGCGGTGGTTATCTGCGTCATGCGATGAACGGAGCCGTGGTGGACACCGATATTGGTTATCCTTTCTCGTTAAGTCTTGATCGTAACCGGGAAGGTATGCAGTCCTGGCAATTGGGTGTCAATTATCGTTTAACCCCGCAATTTACGCTGACATTGGCACCGATTGTGACTCGCGGCTATGAATCCAGTAAACGAGATGTGCGGATTGAAGGCGCAGGTATCTTAGGCGGTATGAACTATCGGGTCAGCGAAGGGCCGCTACAAGGGATGAATTTCTTTCTTGCAGCCGATAAAGGACGGGAAAAGCGCAATGGTAGTACGCTGGGCAATCGCCTGAATTACTGGGATGTGAAAATGAGTATTCAGTATGACTTTATGTTGAAGTGAAAAAACGCCGGAGAGAAAACTCTCCGGCGTTTTGGTTGTGAATTACTGTTGCGGGATGGCCGGTACAGCCGGAACGGTAAGTGCTGGCATCGCAAACATACCGACAAAATCTTCCAGCGACATTTTCTGACCATTCAACGTGATCTGACCGTTAGCATATTGCAGGCTGGTGGTGATGGCATTGTCCTGCAAGGTGGTCAGACGGAACATCTGGCCCATTGCTGATGCACCTTCAACTTGCTGTTTCGCCAGCTTTTTAGCTTGATCTTCCTGATAGCCTTCCAGCTTCGCCACCTGAGTCATCAGTTCGGTTGCCATATCGACCGGAATAGTCAGTTTTGCATCCAGAGATTTAACCGAGCGATCAACTTCCTGCGCCAGTGTTTGCGGCGCTTCTTTAGTCGCTGCCGGATCTTTCAGGAACAGCGACAAATTCAGCGCGCTTTCACCCTGACTGTTTTTCCAGCTTAACGGCGCAATCGTAATTACCGGATCGCCTTTTAACATCAGCGGCAGGGCGCTAAAGAAGGCTTCCGTCACTTTCTCCTGATAAAGTTCGGCATTGTTGGCAATCTCTGGCTGTGCCAGTAACGCCTGTGTTTGCGCGTTATATTGCTGGCTAAACTGATGCCAGGCTTCACCGTCAATCTGACCGACTTTTAAAGTCAGCTTGCCGCTGCCCAGATCCTGATTCTGTACCTTCAGGCTGTTTAGCGAGTAATCCAGTTGGCTATTGATCGTTTTACCGTCATTAACCAGGTCTGATTTACCACTGATCTCCATGCCTTCCAACAGAGCCAGTTCTTTGCCTTCCACTGAAATGGTCATTTTTTCCAGCGACAGTTTTTGGTTACCCACGCGCTCACCGAAACTTGCCAGCGTGCTGGAACCATCGGTTTTCAGATTATTAAAGGTCAACTGCACTTTCTGGTTGTATTCGTTAACTGCATCGACCCGACCGCTTTGCGCCTCCCCGGAAAGGGAGATGGCTTTACCGTCTCGGTCAGCATTTAACTGGAACTCACCGCCGCTAAAGGCGACTTTTTCATCTTTTTGCTCGTAATTCAGTGGCTTGAGCGAGATATCTGAACTGGAATCGCCGCTGTAACCGATGCGAGAGTTAATCTCAAAAGGTGTATCTCCTTTTGCCATATCAAACAGTGGCTTGCTCACAGCGTTATTGACCAGCGTGGTTTGAATCGACGCCATCGACGGGATCAAATTCAGTTTTTTAAGCTGGGCCAGAGGGAAGGGACCGTGGTCAACAGATTCATTGAAGATGACGCTCTGGCCACTTTTAATCCACGGATTTTCTTTCCCGGCGATGGGCTTCACCACTAATTGCAACTGGCTGCTGAACACGCCGCGATGATAGTTTTGATAACTCACTTCCAGGTTGGATTCAGGAGCTGTCAGTTTGAGTTGCGCGTTCGCCTGTGCGACCATGTCTTCGAGATGGGTTTCAATCTTCTTGCCTGTGTACCATGCGCCGCCTGTCCAGACTACGCCGAGCGCAACAATGACGCCTACCGCTACCAGCGATTTATTCATAATGATTATCCATAAATGAAATCAGGCGGACTGGCCGCCTGAAGTGTTATAAGCCTTTAATAAGCTTAGCAAGAGATGTTAATTATTTCAGTAAGCTCTTACAGCTTGTTGTAAACACGCGCTAAACGTCCGTGGCCTTTCACCGTCACCGGCGACTCATTGGCGGCAATAAATGCGGACTCACCCGGTTTAAGCGCTAACTGTTGAGAACCTTTACCCAGTGTTGCTTCGCCTTCAACGCAGAACAAAATGGCGGCACTTTGCTGGCTGATGGTAGTTTCTTCATCGCTAAGGTCATGCAGCGAGAAAGCAAAATCATCAACCGGAATCGGGAAGTCCAGCTCTGCACCTTGTTTCACCGGCTGGGTCAGCAACTGGCTGGCCGGTTTGGCTTCAAACTTAACGTTGGCAACCAGCTCCGGAATATCAATATATTTTGGCGTCAGACCCGCACGCAGCACGTTATCGGAGTTCGCCATCACTTCCAGCGCCACGCCTTGCAGGTAGGCGTGTGGTGTTTCAGCGAACAGGAACATCGCTTCACCAGGGTTCAGTTTTACCACATTCAGTAACAGTGGGGAGAACAGGCCGCTGTCATCCGGGTAAAATTCAGCAATTAAACGAATCGTTTGCCACGGCTCACCCTGTTGGCTGTCGAGCGCCGATTTCAAAATCGCCAGCGCGCGGGATTTCTCTTCACCCTGCATATTCAACAGGCTGGCGAACAGTTCGCTTAAACGTTCGGCATTGGGCTGCTGTAAAAAATGAGCAATCGCCGGATGCGCGCCCGCGACGGGCTGGAGCAGGGAAACAATCTCGGAAAACTCACGAAACGCGTTCATCGCGAGGAAAGGGGTCAGGGCAAAAACCAGCTCTGGCTTGTGGTTAGGATCTTTATAGTTACGCTCAGCGGCATCCATTGGAATGCCGGCGGCATTTTCTTTGGCAAAACCGATTTCAGAATTGCGTTTATTTGGATGAACCTGAATGGAGAGCGGCTGGGCTGCGCATAACACTTTGAACAGGAAAGGCAGTTCGCCAAAGCGCCTGGCAACGGCATCTCCCAGCAGAGTTGATTTATCACCCTCAATCACATCACGCAGTGAAACGATATCTCCGGCGGCATTGTGCACACGTGAACTGCTCTTCGGATGTGCGCCCATCCACAATTCAGCCATCGGCTGGTTGGATGGATTTTCCATGCCATAAAGTTCAGTCAGTGCCGTTTTGCTTCCCCAGGCATAGTTTTGCACTGAGTTAATAAGTTTTTGCATGATCAATCCCTGTTTGAATGTGGAAATTAATCCCGCTATTAAAGCAAGAATCCTACGGGAAGTAACCTGGAGCCGCAAAAAGTCGTACTAGTCTCAGTTTTTGTTAAAAAAGTGTGTAGGATAATGTAACTCGCTTTTAACAGGGCAATGGAACACCCGCCCAGAGCATAACCAAACCAGGCAGTAAGTGAGAGAACAATGTCAAACAAACCCTTTCATTATCAGGCTCCTTTCCCACTCAAAAAAGATGATACCGAGTACTACCTGCTGACCAGCGAACACGTTAGCGTATCTGAATTTGAAGGGCAGGAGATTTTGAAAGTCGCGCCAGAAGCGTTAACTTTGTTGGCGCGTCAGGCGTTTCATGATGCGTCATTTATGCTGCGTCCGGCTCACCAGCAGCAAGTGGCCGATATCCTGCGCGACCCGGAAGCCAGCGAAAACGACAAATATGTGGCGCTGCAATTCCTGCGCAACTCCGACATCGCCGCAAAAGGCGTTCTGCCAACCTGCCAGGATACCGGCACCGCGATAATCGTCGGTAAAAAAGGGCAGCGTGTATGGACCGGTGGTGGTGATGAAGCGGCGCTGGCGCGCGGTGTCTATAACACCTATATCGAAGATAACCTGCGCTACTCGCAAAACGCAGCGCTGGATATGTATAAAGAGGTGAATACTGGCACCAACCTGCCAGCGCAGATCGATCTTTATGCTGTTGATGGCGACGAGTATAAATTCCTCTGTATCGCCAAAGGTGGCGGTTCAGCAAACAAGACGTATCTCTATCAGGAAACCAAAGCGTTACTGACGCCAGGGAAACTGAAAAATTATCTGGTTGAGAAAATGCGTACGCTGGGCACGGCGGCGTGTCCTCCGTATCACATTGCCTTCGTGATCGGTGGTACATCTGCGGAAACTAACCTTAAAACAGTAAAACTGGCTTCCGCTAAATACTATGACGAGCTGCCAACGGAAGGGAATGAGCACGGTCAGGCGTTCCGTGATGTGGAGCTGGAAAAAGAGTTGCTGATTGAAGCGCAAAATCTTGGTCTGGGGGCGCAGTTTGGCGGTAAATATTTTGCCCATGATATCCGCGTGATTCGTCTGCCACGCCACGGCGCATCCTGTCCGGTTGGTATGGGCGTTTCCTGTTCTGCTGACCGTAATATCAAAGCGAAAATCAATCGTCAGGGGATCTGGATCGAAAAACTGGAACATAATCCAGGCAAATATATCCCGGAAGAATTGCGTAAAGCAGGGGAAGGCGAAGCGGTGCGCGTTGACCTTAATCGTCCGATGAAAGAGATCCTCGCACAGTTGTCGCAGTATCCCGTTTCTACCCGCTTGTCGCTGAACGGCACGATTATTGTTGGTCGTGATATTGCCCACGCCAAACTGAAAGAGCGCATGGACAACGGCGAAGGGTTACCGCAATACATCAAAGATCACCCGATTTACTATGCTGGTCCGGCAAAAACGCCAGAAGGTTATGCCTCCGGCTCTCTTGGCCCAACGACCGCCGGACGGATGGATTCTTACGTCGATCAACTGCAAGCGCAGGGCGGCAGTATGATCATGCTGGCGAAGGGTAATCGCAGTCAGCAGGTGACCGATGCTTGTAAAAAACATGGTGGCTTTTACCTTGGCAGTATCGGCGGCCCGGCAGCAGTGCTGGCGCAGGGCAGTATTAAGAGCCTGGAATGTGTTGAATATCCGGAACTGGGTATGGAAGCTATCTGGAAAATTGAAGTGGAAGATTTCCCGGCATTTATCCTTGTTGATGATAAAGGGAATGACTTCTTCCAGCAGATTCAACTCACGCAGTGTACCCGCTGCGTGAAATAAGCGGTCGGATAAGGCGTTCACGCCGTATCCGGCATGAACAAAGCGTACTTTGCAAACAATCTGAGCCGCCCTTTACTTCGGGGCGGCTTTTTTACATGGCACGAAAGACCAAACATTTGTTGCAAAATAGTAAATAATGAGTGAGCTAAAAGTTGCTTAACGAAAGCAAAACAGAAAGAAAAAATTAATCAGGTGAGGAGCAGGCCATGAATACAGTACGCAGCGAAAAAGATTCGATGGGTGCGATCGATGTCCCGGCAGATAAGCTGTGGGGCGCACAAACTCAACGCTCGCTGGAGCATTTCCGTATTTCCACGGAGAAAATGCCCACCTCACTGATTCATGCGCTGGCGCTGACTAAGCGTGCAGCGGCAAAAGTTAACGAAGATTTAGGTTTACTCTCTGAAGAGAAAGCGAGTGCTATCCGTCAGGCAGCGGATGAAGTGCTGGCGGGACAGCATGACGATGAATTTCCGCTGGCTATCTGGCAGACGGGTTCCGGCACGCAAAGCAACATGAATATGAACGAAGTGCTGGCCAATCGGGCGAGCGAACTGCTCGGTGGCGTGCGCGGAATGGAACGTAAAGTTCACCCTAACGACGACGTGAACAAAAGCCAAAGTTCAAATGATGTCTTTCCGACAGCAATGCACGTTGCGGCGCTGCTGGCGCTACGCAAGCAACTCATCCCGCAGCTTAAAACACTGACACAAACGCTGAATGAGAAATCGCGCGCATTTGCCGATATCGTCAAAATTGGTCGTACCCACTTGCAGGACGCCACGCCGCTGACACTGGGCCAGGAGATTTCCGGCTGGGTAGCGATGCTGGAGCATAATCTCAAACATATTGAATACAGCCTGCCGCATGTGGCGGAACTGGCGCTGGGCGGTACAGCGGTAGGGACGGGGCTGAATACCCATCCGGAATATGCCCGTCGCGTAGCGGATGAGCTTTCGGTAATTACCTGTGCGCCGTTTGTTACTGCTCCGAACAAATTTGAAGCACTGGCGACCTGCGATGCACTGGTTCAGGCTCATGGCGCGTTGAAAGGGCTGGCGGCGTCACTGATGAAAATTGCGAACGATGTCCGCTGGCTGGCTTCAGGCCCTCGCTGTGGCATTGGCGAAATCTCAATTCCGGAAAACGAGCCGGGCAGCTCAATCATGCCAGGGAAAGTGAACCCAACGCAGTGTGAAGCGTTAACCATGCTTTGCTGTCAGGTGATGGGAAACGACGTGGCGATCAACATCGGTGGCGCTTCCGGTAATTTCGAACTGAACGTCTTCCGCCCGATGGTGATCCACAATTTCCTGCAATCGGTGCGCTTACTGGCGGATGGCATGGAAAGTTTTAACAAACATTGTGCAGTGGGAATTGAGCCGAATCGTGAGCGAATCAATCAATTGCTCAATGAGTCGCTAATGCTGGTGACTGCGCTCAACACCCACATTGGCTATGACAAAGCCGCTGAGATCGCTAAAAAAGCACACAAAGAAGGGCTGACTTTAAAAGCCGCAGCCCTTGCGTTGGGGTATCTTAGCGAAGCCGAGTTTGATAGTTGGGTACGACCAGAACAGATGGTCGGCAGTATGAAAGTCGGGCGTTAATCTGCAACATACAGGTGCAGCCGTGGAATGATTAAGCGAAGCGGCTGCGCCTGGGGTTTGTAACGGTGCTGCACATTGTCGGCATCATAATTTAGCAGCTCGCCAACGTCCGGCACACCAGCACCATTATCCCGATTAACCAACGCGATAAGCGGCGTAGGGCAGGCATGTTGTACCTGTTTTTGATCTCCCTTATACCAGACACGGGCAATTGGCTGCACCTTCACCGGGCGTTTGATTTTTAATTTCGCATCCTGCGGCAGGGCGGCGATATCCTGATACTCACGCTCCAGTTTTCCTTGCCACTCCTCGCGCGTCCACGGCGCGACGCTGCGTGGTGATTTCAGGCTTTTTTCCAGTTGAGCCAGTACTTCATCACGATGCAAATTCTTAATGATATGCTTATTCGCCCAGCCAAAACGTAAAGTGGCAGGATCGTGAAGAACCGTGAGCGTGCGGTAAGCGTTAAGGGTAATCAGTCCCGGCAAATGACGATGTACCCATTCAAAACGCGCCGCCGTGGGGAGTTCTGACTCAACCGTGACGATATGTTCAAAAGTGGTTTTGAGTTGATTGATGCGCTGAATATGACTTGCCAGCGCCGCTTGTGAAAGATTATCGACCTGATAACACAACACGCCAGGCAGACGAACAGCGGCCTTGCTGCTGCGGTTTTCGGACTGTTGCTGAATAAACAAATGGCGGAAATGACGTAGTGCCAGCGCCTGCGCCTCTTTGCCGAGATGTTGCTTAACTTCAATGCAATTCAGCGGATTATGCTCATCCGCTTTTTTGACTTCCGGTAAAGAGAACACGCGGGCAACCAGCAACTTGTGCTGCTCAAGCTCAGCGGCAAACGCGGCCAGTTCTTGCTCCATCTGACGAAAGGTAGTATTGAGTCGGTCAACGAGATCGTAACGAGCCATAAAATCACCACTTTAGTTACAACATACTTATTATATAACACAATGACGGTAACTTGACCACCGTGCGCGTAGTGTCAGGCAGAGGTAAATTGCGGGATGTTATGCCATAACGGCCAGCTAAACGAGAAGCGGGCACCACCCAGTTCGCTGGAGTCACAGTTAACCGTGCCGCCCATTGCCAGTGCAATAGAGTGGACAATCGCCAGTCCCAACCCACAACCGCCGGTTGAACGGTCACGGCTAGGATCGAGACGCACAAAGGGTTCAAAGACATGCTCGCGATCCTGTGGGGCTATTCCTGGCCCATCATCTTCGACAATTAATGTCGCTCTGTTTCCTGCCAGTAGCAGGCTGGTTTCTACGGTTGAATGGCAGTAGCGCAGGGCGTTATTGATCAAGTTATCCAACACGCGCGCCATTAAGCGCATATCCAGCGCCGCATAATGACCTTGCATGAGCGTTTTTATCCGTACCGTTTTGTCGGGGTTAACAGCCTGGATATCGGCCAGATGTGTTGACAGCCATAACGGTAGGTCTGGCTCGCTAAGATGCAACTCATTTTGCGGGCGGTCTAATCGGGCATAGGTCAGCAGTTCTTCGATCAAGGCTTCTAGTTGGCTGATATCACGATTCAGAGCCTGAGACTCTGTTTCACTCAGGTTATCGCTCATCTCCAGCCGATAACGCAGGCGCACTAACGGCGTTCGCAGTTCGTGAGCAATCCCGTCGATAAGCTGTTTTTTGCTGGCAATTAATGCATTGATATTGTCCGCCATCTGGTTAAATGCTACGCCCAGTCGTTCAAAGCTCGAACCATCATCAAAGTGAATGCGTTCATTGAGATGGCCATCGCCAAATCGTTGCGCCGCTGCTTCCAGTTTTAACATGTCCTGCCAGTGCGGACGCATCCAGATAAACACTGGAAAGGCGAGAGAGATGGCAATAAAGGCAATCAGCGCGATATCCAACAAACGCATTTGATGGAGGTAATAGAGATAAGGAACGGGACCGACGGCCAGCACGTAGTGGCTGCGTGGGATGCGTTGCAAAAAAGTGTACTGATCATCCAGAGCAACAATCTCACCGCCACGCAGTCGGTGCATGGAAATTTCATCGAGATGATACTTACTCAAGGGTTCGACGCGCAGATCGAAAGAGAGATTTAAATCCATCTCCTTCAGTGTTTTTCCCCAGTCGTGCGGGGGGATCTCCCGCAACTCGCTACGCATCAGGTACAGCGAACTGTTCATCAAATCATCCAGCGACTGTTTGCCCGCGCGTTCGGCGGTAAATTTGTACACCAGTCCAACCAGCAGGGACATCACCAGAAAGCAGACAAACAGTAAAAGATAAAACTGGATAAACAGTTTTTTCATCGCTCATTCCCATGCATGGGGCGCAAAAAGATAGCCTTTGTTACGCACAGTTTTAATACGATACGGTTCAGCAGCGTTATCGAGCAGTTTTTTTCTTAACCGCGAAATAGCCACGTCCACGCTACGATCCAGACCGTCATAACTGACGCCGCGTAAATTTCGCAACAACGCATCGCGATCCATAATTTGCCCCGCATGAGTGGCTAATTCCCAGAGCAGTTCGAAATCGGCGGTAGAGAGTGAAATCTCAGTGTTAGCAAGGGTGACTACGCGGTTAATAGGGTCGATGGTCAACGTGCCGAAATGCAATGCTTTGTAGGGCGTCAGAGGCGTTTCCTGAATGCCTTTGGTCAGCGTCGCTTGCTCATTCTGACGCAAATGTAAACGTAGCCGAGCCAGCAGAACTGCAGGAGGAGTCGTTTTGAGAATATAGTCGCAGGCACCCATTTCCAGCGCCAGAATGTGGTTCATATCACTGTCGAGGGAGGTCAGCAGAACGATTGGTCCGGACCACTTAGAACCTAAATCGCGACAGATAGTCATGCCGTCTTTGCCTGGTAGCATGATATCGAGTAGCACCAGATCCGGATTTTCCCGCAGGATCGTTTCTTCTGCATGGTCGCCGCGAGGTTCTATGGTTACCTGCATATCATGTTTCGCCAGGTATGCGGCAATCAGTGAACCAACTTCTGCGTCATCTTCCACAAATACGATAGTGTTCATATTATTCACGGTAGATATAAAAACGTCACAATACACTGCACCGTTTTTACTTACTATCAATCGTTTCTAAACAAGTTTGCATCAGGTATTCTACTAAGGACTTGTTATGGAAGTGTTAAGGTAAAAAGATGGGGCTGGTAATCAAAGCCGCGCTTGGTGCGCTGGTGGTGGTGTTGATTGGTGTATTAGCAAAAACGAAAAATTACTACATAGCCGGGCTGATCCCGCTTTTCCCAACCTTTGCGCTCATCGCGCATTATATTGTTGCCAGCGAACGCGGCATTGAAGCCTTACGCGCAACCATCATTTTCAGTATGTGGTCGATCATTCCTTATTTTATTTATCTGGCGTCGCTGTGGTATTTCACTGGAATCATGCGCTTGCCCGCGGCTTTTGTAGGTTCTGTGGTGTGCTGGGGACTAAGCGCATGGGTGCTGATTATTTGCTGGATGAAACTGCATTAACGCAGATGTCGACCTCCATCAAGCGGGAAACTGCGCCCGGTAACAAAGCAACTGGTGAGCAAGTAATCGACCAGATCGATCACCTCTTTCTCGCCAGGCACGGTTTTCATCAGCGATTTATTCAGCGCCTGTTGGCGATATTCAGCATCATCATGTTCATTAAACAGGATCAGCGACGGTGCAATAGAATTCACTTTCACTTCCGGTGCCAGCTTGCGGGCAAATGAGCGGGTCATATTATCCAGGGCTGCTTTGCTTGCTGCATAGGCGATATGGTTGTCGCTGCCTCGTTCCACCACATAATCGGTGAAGTGAATAATATCGCTGGCGGCGTGCCCGTGACCACGCAGTAATCTTTCCAGAGCGTGGTTAAGAAGGTATGGGGCATTAACGTGGATTTGCATCATGCAGGCCAGCACGTCAGCCAGTGGCGTACCTGGTTTTTCTGCCATCCACGCGCTGGCATTGTGCAAAATGGCACGCAGGCCGTGGGTGCTTTTTAATACTTTATCGGCAAACGCCATCACGCCATCATTCGTCGAAAAATCAGCCTGAATACACTGTGCTCCCGCCTGAATCAGGCTATCAATGGCAGGATAGTGCGTCCGATAGCTGACAATCACCGGTTGCTTTTGATTAATAAAATGCCAGGCGAGGGCGAGGCCGATGCGACGGCCTCCGCCAGTGATTAATATTGGCAAGGGCTGGGTATTACCCATCGTTATCTCCTTTGCTATCCAACGATGGGACGAACGTTATCCCACCAGCATCCAGGTCGCCGGAACTGCGGCAATTAACAGCATGCCAATCAGTACCATTTCCTGACGATTCAGAACATTATCATGTGTATGCGTTTTACGCGCGTACAGGAATACCAGCAACCCCGGCGCATACAGAACGACGGACAACAACAGGTGCATTGGACCAGAGGCGTACAATAACCATAAGCCATAAATGCAGGCACCGACACCTACCGCTTTATGCAGCGGGCGGGTTGCGATTTTCAGCAAGAACGCGCCAACAAGGAAATAGGGCACCAGAATCATTTCTGAGGCAATGGTTAGCAACGTGTTGTAATCGGAACCGGTCAGCCAGATTAGCACCAGACAAATTTGCACGCAGATGTTGGTCAGCCACAGCGAGGCGGATGGCGCAGCCTGTGCGTTCTGGCGGGCAAAAATGCGCGGGAATGCTTTATGGGTCGCTGCCAGGAAGGGGACTTCTGCCGCCATAATGGTCCAACTTAAATATGCGCCACAAACGGAAACGATCAATCCGGCAGCGATGATAATCTCGCCCCACGGCCCCATCATTTTCACCATCAGGCCCGCCATAGACGGGTTACGAATTTCCGCCAGTTCAGGACGCGCAACCACGCCCAGCGAAAGCAGAGTGACCAGTAAATAAACGCCCAGCGCGGAAAGTACCGCCAGGAGTGTCGCTTTGCCGACATCATGTTTATTACGCGCACGCGCAGAAACCACCACCGCACCTTCCACACCAATGAATACCCACAGGGTGATCAGCATGGTGTTTTTCACCTGTTCCCACACCGGTACACCAAGTGCAAGGCCAGAGAAGTCGAGTCTGAAGGTGTCCAGTTTGAACATCATCAGCGCCAGTACAATAAACAGTCCCAATGGCAACAATTTTGCCAGCGTTGCCACCAGGTTAATGCTGGCAGCGGTCTGTACACCGCGCAGGATCAAAAAGTGAACAATCCACAAAAGTGCGGATGCACCGACGATCGATTGCCAGGTGTTGCCATCGCCAAACAGGCGCAGTTCCGGCGTATCGGTGAAGAAACTCAATGCAGAAAAGACGATCACCAGATAGGAGACGTTAGCGATAACCGCGCACAGCCAATATCCCCATGCGGAGCAGAAACCAATGAGTTCGCCAAAACCTTCACGAGCATAGGTAAAGATGCCGCCGTCAAGATCGGGACGAATGCGTGTCAGGATCAGCATGGCAAAGGCGAGTAATAAAATGCCAGCGCCAGTAATGCCCCAACCGATGAGCAGTGCTGCCGGGCTGGCAACCGCAGCCATATTTTGTGGCAGACTGAAAACACCTGCGCCCAGCATTGAGCTTAATACCAGCGCGGTGAGTGCGCTCAGTCCCAGTTTCTTTTCCATCGATATCCAGTGTTTAAAAGGTGTTCAAAAGAATAAATATTAGGGCAGGACGCATAAAAATGGTGTTTGCCACTGAAGCGCGGGATTTTACGAAGAGATGTGTCTGCATGCAATGGTCACGGGGAAATTTGTGACTAAAAATGCTAAAGGCGGCATAAAGCCGCCTCATTGGGATACTGAATAGTTATTTATACAGGTCTGCGCTGATGGTCAGATTATTACCACGTTCCTGCCACTGGCGGGTGATGTGGTAATACTTCGCACCTTTCTTCGCGGCACGTTTAGCAACCTGGTAGGAGACTTCGGTCATGTTACCGTAGTTACCTGAGAACTTAATGCTGTCGAACGGCACCATCATCGCTGCGGTTGCCTTGTTCAGTTCTTCGACTTTAGTGCCGTCAGGAAGCGTGACAGTGTAACGTCCGCCTTTTGAGGACTGAGTTTCGAAGAAACGACCAACTTCGGAACTTGGTGATGCGGTAGTGGCAACACCCGGGATTTCAACTTTCTTCGCGGCTTCGCCACCGGCAGCCAGGGCTGCACGTCCGGCTTCGGAGTCTGCCGGGATCACATCCGGGCTTTGGACTACACGTTTCTTAGCATCTTTTTTATAGATGAACGCTGTAATGCGTTGGTTACCGCCCTGGTTGGCATCGATTTGGCGAACGATGTAGAAAGAGTATGCGCCTTTTGCTTTCGCCGCTTTGGTGATGGCGTCATTCACTTCCGGTTGGCTACGGTAGAAGCCCTGGACGGTGACAGTGTCAAACGGCTCAATCAGAACGGCCTGGTCTTTTGGCAGTTCAACCACACCGTTAATCACGCGATTTTTTTCGGTTTCTGCTTTTTCAGCATCAGACTTATAGAGATCGGCAACCACTCGCCAGTTACCGCTGTTACCGAAATCTGACGTGTCGACAACATAAAAGGAGGCTGCACCTTCTTTATCAGCACGACGGGAAACGGCTTTCACCGCCTCGCCAATGGCATTGAAACGTCCGGTAACCACTACACGATCAAAAGGTTTAACCGCTGCCGCTTGCTCCGGTGTCAGTTCTGTTGCTGCGTTAACGGAGAATGCCGTAGCAGAAAGCAGTGCCGACGCCAGGAGGGTGTTCTTAAGCTTCATAAAAATAATCCTTCGCCTTGCGCAAACCAGGTACTGGTATTGTTATTAACGAGAAACGTGGCTGATTATTGCATTTAAACGGTGTAACTGTCTGCGTGATTTTTCATATCAGACTTCCTGATTTGATTTTAAACCTGATCGAATAATCATCTGTGATTAAAAAGTAACCGTGGCAACATACAACGGCTGAAACGGCTGAATTGTATAAGTTAATTTAATGTTAAGTGACAGTTTGCACCGGGGTGATCTCATGTTTTACCTGGCTATCGGAGACAATTATCGCCCTTTATCCGTTGTTCTATGGTGTTTATCTCACTATCAAGGCTGAATCGTTAATATTTTTCGAGTTAACGCCGAAATAGTGATTTTTGGCGCTAGATCGCAAGCATTATTTTCAGTACGTTATAGGGCGTTTGTTACTAATTTATTTTAACGGAGTAACATTTAGCTCGTATATGAGCGGCTTGTGTGGTTCCTGACACAGGCAAACCATCATCAATAAAACCGATGGAAGGGAATATCATGCGAATTGGAATACCAAGAGAACGGTTAACCAATGAAACCCGTGTTGCAGCAACGCCCAAAACAGTGGAGCAGTTGCTGAAACTGGGTTTTACCGTCGCGGTAGAGAGCGGCGCGGGTCAACTGGCAAGTTTTGACGATAAAGCGTTTGTGCAAGCGGGCGCTGAAATAGTAGAAGGGAATAACGTCTGGCAGTCAGATATCATTCTGAAGGTCAATGCGCCGTTAGATGATGAAATTGCGTTACTGAATCCAGGAACAACGCTGGTGAGTTTTATCTGGCCTGCGCTGAATCCGGAGCTAATGCAAAAGCTTGCGGAACGTAACGTCACCGTGATGGCGATGGACTCCGTACCGCGTATCTCACGCGCGCAATCACTGGACGCGTTAAGTTCGATGGCGAACATCGCCGGCTATCGCGCCATTGTTGAGGCGGCGCATGAGTTTGGGCGTTTCTTTACCGGGCAAATCACCGCGGCAGGTAAAGTGCCTCCGGCAAAAGTGATGGTGATTGGTGCGGGTGTTGCGGGTCTCGCGGCCATTGGTGCGGCAAATAGTCTCGGTGCGATTGTGCGTGCGTTTGATACCCGCCCGGAAGTGAAAGAACAAGTTCAAAGTATGGGCGCGGAATTCCTCGAACTGGATTTCAAAGAGGAAGCAGGCAGCGGCGATGGCTATGCCAAAGTGATGTCGGAAGCGTTCATCAAGGCAGAAATGGAACTCTTTGCTGCGCAGGCAAAAGAGGTCGATATCATTGTGACCACCGCGCTTATTCCAGGTAAACCGGCACCGAAACTGATTACCCGCGAAATGGTTGACTCCATGAAGTCGGGCAGTGTGATTGTCGATCTGGCCGCACAAAACGGCGGTAACTGTGAATACACCGTGCCGGGTGAAATCTTCACTACGGAAAATGGCGTCAAAGTGATTGGTTATACCGATCTTCCGGGGCGTCTGCCAACACAATCCTCACAGCTTTACGGCACCAACCTTGTCAATCTGCTGAAGCTGTTGTGCAAGGAGAAAGACGGCAACATTACTGTTGATTTTGATGATGTAGTGATTCGCGGCGTGACCGTGATTCGTGCTGGCGAAATTACCTGGCCGGCACCGCCGATTCAGGTTTCAGCCCAGCCACAGGCGACACAGAAAGCCGCACCGGAAGTCAAAGCAGAGGAAAAATGCACCTGTTCACCGTGGCGTAAATACGCCCTGATGGCGTTGGCAATCATCCTCTTCGGTTGGCTGGCAAATGTTGCACCAAAAGAGTTCCTCGGGCATTTCACCGTGTTCGCGCTGGCGTGCGTTGTGGGCTATTACGTGGTGTGGAATGTATCGCACGCGCTACATACGCCGCTGATGTCGGTCACCAACGCGATTTCAGGGATTATTGTTGTCGGAGCACTGTTGCAGATTGGCCAGGGCGGCTGGGTTAGCTTCCTTAGTTTTATCGCGGTGCTTATAGCCAGCATTAATATTTTCGGTGGCTTCACCGTGACTCAGCGTATGCTGAAAATGTTCCGCAAAAACTAAGGGGTAACATATGTCTGGAGGATTAGTTACAGCTGCATACATTGTTGCCGCGATCCTGTTTATCTTCAGCCTGGCCGGGCTTTCGAAACATGAAACCTCTCGCCAGGGTAACAACTTCGGTATCGCCGGGATGGCGATTGCGTTAATCGCTACTATTTTGGGGCCGGATACTGGCAATGTTGGTTGGATCTTGCTGGCGATGGTCATCGGTGGCGCAATTGGTATCCGCTTGGCGAAGAAGGTCGAAATGACTGAAATGCCGGAACTGGTGGCGATCCTGCATAGTTTTGTGGGGCTGGCGGCGGTGCTGGTTGGTTTTAATAGCTATCTGCATCACGATGCGGATATGGCTCCGATTCTGGCCAACATTCACCTGACGGAAGTATTCCTCGGTATCTTCATTGGTGCGGTGACCTTCACCGGCTCGGTCGTGGCATTCGGTAAGTTGTGCGGCAAAATTTCGTCTAAACCGCTGATGCTGCCAAACCGTCACAAAATGAATCTGGCTGCTCTGGTCGTTTCCTTCCTGCTGCTGATTGTGTTTGTCCGCACCGAAAGCGTTGGCCTGCAAGTTCTGGCATTGCTGATAATGACCGTCATTGCACTGGTCTTCGGCTGGCATTTAGTGGCTTCCATCGGTGGCGCAGATATGCCAGTGGTGGTGTCGATGCTGAACTCTTACTCTGGTTGGGCGGCAGCGGCCGCGGGCTTTATGCTCAGCAACGACTTGCTGATTGTGACCGGTGCGCTGGTCGGTTCTTCGGGGGCAATCCTTTCTTACATCATGTGTAAGGCGATGAACCGTTCCTTTATCAGCGTCATTGCGGGTGGTTTCGGCACCGATGGTTCCTCTACCGGCGACGATCAGGAAGTGGGTGAACATCGCGAAATTACGGCGGAAGAGACGGCGGAACTGCTGAAAAATTCGCATTCAGTGATCATCACCCCAGGTTACGGCATGGCAGTCGCGCAGGCGCAATATCCGGTGGCAGAAATCACCGAGAAACTGCGTGCCCGCGGTATCAACGTGCGTTTCGGTATTCACCCGGTTGCGGGGCGTTTGCCTGGGCATATGAACGTATTGCTGGCAGAAGCGAAAGTGCCGTATGACATCGTGCTGGAAATGGACGAGATCAACGATGACTTTGCTGATACCGATACCGTGCTGGTAATTGGTGCGAACGATACGGTTAACCCGGCGGCGCAGGACGATCCGAAAAGCCCAATTGCCGGTATGCCTGTGCTGGAAGTGTGGAAAGCGCAGAACGTGATTGTCTTTAAACGTTCGATGAACACCGGCTATGCTGGTGTGCAAAACCCGCTGTTTTTCAAGGAAAACACCCACATGCTGTTTGGTGACGCCAAAGCCAGCGTGGATGCGATTCTGAAAGCACTGTAACCTCAACGGCCTCTGCGGAGGCCGTTACTCTTTCTTGAGATCGCTTAACAGCACGGCGATGCTTTGACCTCCCGCTGTTTGTTCAAGCGCAATTTTGACAATAATCGTCAACGGCACCGAAAGCAGCATCCCCACCGGTCCTAACAACCATCCCCAAAAAATTAACGACAAAAAGACCACCAGTGTGGAAAGCCCCAATCCGCGTCCCATAATGCGTGGTTCCAGAATATTACCGAAGACCAGATTAATCAGCAGATATCCCGCCAGCACCAACAACGCTTCGTAGAAACCATTAAACACCAGTACCTGGGCGATAGGGGGAATAGCCGCAAGGACCGAACCAATATTAGGAATGTAATTAAGCGCAAAGGCCAGCAATCCCCAGACAAAAGCAAAGCGAACGTCCAGTGCTGCGAGCATCGCCCAGGCGACCAGTCCGGTGATGATGCTGATGGCCGTTTTCAGCACCAGGTAATGCGACACACTGTCAATCGCGCGCTGAATCGCCGCCATTCCTTCGACCGGACGTGCCATCATTTGCTGGAGTTTGCCGGGCAGTTGCGGAACTTCGAGCAGCATAAACAGCACCGTCAACAGCAATAAAAATATTGATGACATGGCGTTAGATAACTGCGTCAGTAAGTTGGTCAGCAACGTCATCGCCGCGTTCGGGTCAATGTAATGCGCCAGTTGGTCAACTGAGACATCAATACCCACGCGCTGTAATAAAGGCTCCAGAGCTTGCAGAGGCTTTATGATTGAGCTGCGATACTGTGGCAAAGTGCGGGTCAGTTCATTGAGTGTTGAACCGAGATAGGCCAGCATAAGCACCATCGCCATTACGATGATGGTCATTAAAATCGACACCGCCAGTACGCGCGGTACTCGCCAGCGAACCATGCGTTGTACCAGCGGGTTAAGAATGACTGCGATAAATAGGGCGAGGATAAAGGGGACGATGATATCGGCGGCAAACCGGATACCGCAGAGAATAATGACCAGCATTCCCAACATAATGACGATTTTTAGGCCATTGAGCGTGATGATCGGCTTTGCCATGTTTATCCCCGTTTTTTTCTTCGCGAATAATATTTTTTCTGCGGCATTATAACGAAAATCAAACTACTCAGGTAAAGATATGAAAATGTTTTGAGTTAATTCTTAAGCTATGATACAAATCAGGCGTGTACAACTACCGAGGACAATTATCATCCGCGATGACGAGAAGCAACACTGCGGATAATTGTAATATTATGGACAATTTGTTCAGGACGTTATTTTCTACATTTACCCATCTTCGTACCTCATCCAGCATCTTGCTCGCAGGCGAGCAACACTGGCGCAACGCGCTTTAGTCCTTTCTTCTGTCAAAGCTGGCGCTCTGCGCTGGACTGAATACTTTTCTTTGGTTTCGCTGAATTCAGCGAACATTAAAATAATTCTCTTGCAGGGGAAGGACGATGTATATTTATTGGGCTTTATTAGGTCTGGCTATTGCCACAGAAATTACCGGAACGCTGTCAATGAAATGGGCGAGCGTCAGTAACGGTAACGGTGGATTTATTTTAATGCTGGTGATGATTTCACTGTCATATATATTTCTTTCTTTCGCCGTGAAAAAAATAGCGCTTGGTGTGGCTTATGCTCTGTGGGAAGGCATCGGTATTTTATTTATTACGCTATTTAGCGTTCTGTTATTCGATGAAAGCTTATCGCTGCTAAAAATTGCCGGGTTAACAACCCTGGTTGTCGGGATTGTGTTGATTAAATCTGGTACACGCAAAGTACGTAAACCCTCGCTGGAGGTGAACCGTGGCGCAGTTTGAATGGGTTCATGCCGCCTGGTTGGCACTGGCAACTGTGCTGGAAATCATGGCTAACGTCTTTTTGAAATTTTCTGACGGCTTTCGCCGCAAAGTTTATGGCTTGCTCTCGCTGGCGGCGGTGCTTGCTGCCTTTAGCGCGCTTTCGCAGGCCGTTAAAGGGATCGACTTGTCTGTAGCCTATGCATTGTGGGGTGGGTTTGGTATTACCGCCACTTTAGCTGCGGGGTGGATCTTGTTTGGTCAACGTTTAAATCGCAAAGGCTGGGTTGGCCTGATCTTGCTATTGGCCGGAATGATCATGGTGAAACTCGCCTGATGACCACGCTGCCCGACAATGCGGGCAGCGTTTGAACATTATTGCCGGGTCAGTTCTTCTAACTTGTCGCGAAAACCGGTGACAGAAATGGCCCGGTTATCGGCGCGCCAGCGATCTTTCGCTGCAGGAGCTGAACTTTGCACACCAATTAACTGCCAGCCGTCATCAGTATGCAGCATCAGTGGCGAACCGCTGTCACCCGGCAGGGTATCGCACTGATGCGACATCACCGAGGTTTGCGCCCAGCCAGTCACTTCGCAATTTTGATGGCTGTATAAGGTATCAAGATGATCTTCGGGATACCCCGCCTGAGTCACTTTACGACCAGCCGCTTTTAATGCGGCGGTAAGCGCGGCTTTATCTCCCTCAAATAATGGCAACGGCGTAATGCCAGAAGGGGGATTGCGCAGCACAATCAAACCGAAATCCCACGGCGCGGCTGCGGGCGGGACAATCCAGCCATCACCATCAGCCTTTAACCGTTTCCCTAGCGTCGGATCAACACGACCTTCAATATCGTGGATCTCATAGCGCCATAGCCCTTTATTCGAAACAAAACGCAGCGCAATTGCTTTGTCTGGTTTACCTTTTGGTGGCGTTAATAAACAGTGGCCCGCAGTTAATGCGAGATTAGGGGCAATCAGCGTCGCCGTACATAAATTGCCGCTGGCCGTTTCCAGTTGCCCAACCGCATCCCACGGCGATTGGGTCGTGTTATTTACCGGTACACGATCATCATGACCAAAAAATAGGGTGCTGACCTCATCATGAGCCGATTTAGGATCGTCCGGTTTATCCGCAAACACAAATGCAGATGTCAGACTAATTGCACCCAGTACTACAGCAATGGTTGTACGCATATCACACTCTGGCGAGTAATTATGATTATTAAAAGCAAACCCTCGTAAATACTATAGACGGGACGGGATGAAAGTGGGAGTAAAATCAGATAACTACGCTCAGGAAAGATAAAAACGGGCGGCAATCAGCGCACATAAAATAAGGATGATAAGAATGAACTCAAAGCGATAACGGCCCACCATAGTACCCTCCGCTAAAGGCGGTGCTAAACGTTACCCGCTTAGCACCGTAATTTTCAGGCGCGAGGGGGCGCGCCACTATTGCTGTCGAAAACTTATGCGGCTGGCTGTGCTGCAGGTTTTGTCGGTTGTTGCTGGCTGTGTTTTTTGCTGTGCTTTTTGGCGGCCTGTGCTTTTTGCTCAGGTGCTTTCTGTTCAGTTTTTGCTTTTTTATGATGTTTTTTAGCCGCTTGCGCTTTCTGGGCGGGCGCTGCTTTATGCTGTTTTTTATGATGAATGGTTTTTGCAGGTGCTGCTTTGGTAGCAGCAGTCGGAGCAGGCGTGGTCGCAGTCTCTGCGGCAAAGGCAGCAGAAGAGAGACCCATAGCAGCGGCAACAACCAGAGCTAATACTTTTTTCATTGTCATACCCTCAATTTGGTTTTTTATGCAACCCCACTGCGGGGCCGATGTAATGACTATATCTCTGGAAATAGCAGGCTTCCGTGAGTGGTTGGTTTCGGCATGTAACGATATGTACAAAGCGAGTAGCGATGACGTGAGAAATAATAACGCATTGTGACTTAAGGAGATTTTCCCACCAATATCGGTAGTATTGATTGACTTAACTTTTTCATTACCTATAAATTGGTAGAATCACCGTGTATTAACAATAAATGACACACAGCAAAATGAATCCGTTTATTTGGGTGCTTATTATCCTGATGGCGTTAGATGCACTGCGAGAAATGGCCGGCACTTCGTCTATTTTGGGATGGTTATTAACGTTGAGTTGAGCAGACAATAAGCCCGGACAGGTTTTAACTCAGTCCGGGCTTATTTTTCAGGCGTGCAGGCGATGATGTAAACGTGTTCCGACCAGAATAGCGACCACCAACATCACGGCAATAAATGCACCGACGCCGTTCCAGCCATAGTTATGCCAGAAGACGCCACCTAATGTCCCTGCAATACTTGAACCCAGATAGTAACAAAATAGATACAGCGAGGAAGCCTGGCCTCTGGCGCGTTTAGCACGTGGGCCAATCCAGCTACTGGCGACAGAGTGAGCGGCAAAGAATCCTGTAGAGAAAAGCATCATACCGGCAAAAATCAACCACAGTGGGTTGAACAATGTCAGGAGAAGGCCAAAAAGCATGACACCTGTCGAAAATAACATCACCGGACCACGACCGAAGCGGGTAGTCATGGTGCCTGCTTTTGGCGAACTCCAGGTGCCAGTCAAATAGACTAGCGATAATAAGCCAACCACGGCCTGACTGACATGCCAGGGGGGAAGCATCAACCGATAACCAATGTAATTAAACAGAGTGACGAACGACCCCATCAGCAAAAAACCTTCGACGAATAATAAGGGTAATCCCTGATCACGGCAGTGCAGACGGAAGTTAATAAACAGCGTTTTTGGGCGCAACGAGGATGGGCGGAAATGGCGTGACTCCGGGAGGATTTTCCAGAACATTAACGCTGAGGTCAGAGCGAAACAGCCAATAACCGCCAGAGCAATTCGCCAGTTAAAGAAGTCAGTAAATACCCCGCTGATTAAGCGCCCACTCATACCGCCAATTGAGTTGCCGCTGATGTACAGCCCCATTGAAAATGCCACAAAACTGGGGTGGATCTCTTCGCTAAGGTAGGTCATGCCAACGGCAGCTACGCCGCTTAACGACAGACCAATCAAGGCGCGCATAATCAAAATACCGTGCCAGCTAGTCATCATCGTCGAAAGTAACGTGCAGATGGAGGCCAACAGTAGTGCCGTCACCATCACCGGCTTGCGACCTATGGCATCGGAAAGTGGGCCAGTAAATAGTAAACCAATGGCAAGCATGATCGTTGAAATTGACAGTGAAATACTACTGTTAGCAGGCGTTAAGCCAAATTCTTGCGAAAGCACCGGAAGAATAGGCTGCACACAATAAAGAAGCGCAAAGGTTGCCAGCCCGGCCGAGAATAGAGCCAGAGTGACACGCATAAATTGCGGCGTACCGCGTTTAATGAATTCGTTTGTCCGGGAAAGGTTTTTCTTGTCAGTGTCACTTGCCGGAGTGCCATCAACAGTTGTAGTACGACTCACTTGAAATCCTTGCTAAATATGCCCGTGATGTGGGATTAGGAATAGATTAGGAAAATCGAATTGTTATGTCTAATATATTAATAGTCTCAAATAAGATGTTTAAAATATGAATATTGAATTGCGCCACCTTCGTTACTTCATTGCTGTTGCGGAAGAGCTGCATTTTGGTCGCGCTGCTGCCCGACTGAATATTTCACAACCGCCGCTAAGCCAGCAGATTCAGATACTGGAGCAACAAATTGGCGCGCGACTGCTGGCACGAACCAATCGCAGCGTAATGCTGACGGCAGCAGGGAAGCAGTTCCTTGCTGATAGTCGGCAAATCCTGTCTATGGTGGATGACGCTGCCGCTCGCGCTGAACGCCTGCATCAGGGAGAGGCGGGAGAGTTACGCATTGGCTTTACCTCATCAGCGCCATTTATTCGCGCAGTATCTGATACCTTATCGCTGTTTCGTCGCGAATTTCCTGATGTTCATTTGCAGACACGCGAGATGAACACCCGCGAGCAAATAGCACCCCTTATCGAAGGGACGCTGGATATGGGGTTGCTACGAAATACTGTGTTGCCGGAGACGCTGGACCACGCGGTCATTGTGCATGAACCACTTATGGCGATGATCCCGCATGATCATCCTTTGGCCAATAAATCGAATGTAACGCTGGCAGAACTGGCAAAAGAACCCTTTGTTTTTTTTGATCCGCACGTAGGGACGGGGCTGTATGATGACATTCTCGGCCTGATGCGACGTTACAATCTCACCCCAGTCATCACCCAGGAAGTCGGCGAGGCGATGACTATCATCGGCCTGGTTTCCGCGGGTCTTGGCGTTTCGATTTTGCCCGCTTCTTTCAAACGAGTACAACTCAATGAAATGCGTTGGGTATCTATTGCGGAAGAGGATGCGGTTTCTGAGATGTGGCTGGTTTGGCCAAAACATCATGAACAAAGCCCGGCAGCACGTAACTTTCGTATTCAGCTACTGAATGCTCTCTGATGAGGAAAAATTCAGCAAAAAATCCCGAAAAATGTGCTGTCAATCACATGGCTAAGTAAAAATTTGACGTTACGCATTGAAGTGCTTCACCATAGCCTACAGATTATTTCGGAGCGCGAAAATATAGGGAGTATGAGGTGGTTGCTGAAAACCAGCCGGGGCACATTGATCAAATAAAGCAGACCAACGCAGGTGCTGTATATCGCCTGATTGATCAGCTTGGTCCCATTTCGCGTATCGACCTTTCTCGCATGGCGCAGCTCGCGCCAGCCAGTATTACCAAAATTGTCCGCGAAATGCTTGAAGCGCACCTGGTGCAAGAGCTGGAAATTAAAGAGGCTGGAAACCGTGGCCGTCCGGCGGTGGGGTTGGTAGTAGAAACGGAAGCCTGGCACTATCTTTCTTTGCGTATTAGTCGTGGCGAGATTTTTCTTGCACTGCGTGATTTAAGCAGCAAGTTGGTGGTGGAAGACTCGCTGGAGTTGGTGCTGCAGGATGAATTACCGCTGTTGGATCGCATCATTACTCATATTGATCAGTTTTTTATTCGCCATCAGAAAAAACTCGAGCGCCTGACTTCTATTGCCATTACCATGCCGGGAATTATTGATACGGAAAATGGTATTGTACATCGTATGCCGTTCTACGAGGACGTAAAAGAGATGCCGCTCGGTGAAGCGCTTGAGCAGCATACCGGTGTACCGGTTTATATTCAGCATGATATCAGCGCGTGGACGATGGCCGAGGCCTTGTTCGGCGCATCCCGCGGAGCGCGCGATGTGATTCAGGTGGTTATCGATCACAATGTGGGAGCGGGTGTGATTACCGATGGTCATCTGTTACACGCAGGAAGCAGTAGCCTTGTGGAGATAGGCCACACTCAGGTCGACCCCTATGGAAAACGCTGTTATTGCGGTAACCACGGCTGCCTGGAAACCATCGCCAGTGTTGACAGCATTCTTGAACTGGCGCAATTACGTTTGAATCAATCCATGAGTTCGATGTTACACGGACAGCCGTTAACCGTGGACTCATTGTGCCAGGCGGCACTGCGGGGCGATCTGCTGGCAAAAGATATTATTACCGGTGTGGGGGCGCATGTTGGGCGCATTCTTGCCATCATGGTGAATTTATTTAACCCACAAAAAATACTGATTGGTTCACCGTTAAGCAAAGCGGCAGAAATCCTGTTCCCTGTCATTTCTGACAGCATCCGTCAGCAGGCGCTTCCTGCCTACAGCCAGCACATTAGCGTCGAAAGCACTCAGTTTTCTAATCAGGGGACGATGGCGGGAGCCGCATTGGTAAAAGACGCTATGTATAACGGTTCTTTGTTGATTCGTCTGTTGCAGGGTTAACATTTTTTAACTGTTCTACCAAAATTTGCGCTATCTCAAATTGGGGCAGGAAAGCATAACTTAGACTTCCAAAGTTGAATTATTTTCCTGGCTTATATTTGTGAAGCATAACGGTGGAGTTAGTGATGCTGAAGCGTTTCTTTATAACAGGTACAGACACTTCTGTAGGGAAAACGGTGGTTTCCCGCGCATTGCTACAAGCGTTAGCCTCCCAGGGAAAAACGGTTGCGGGGTATAAACCCGTAGCGAAGGGGAGCAAAGAGACACCCGATGGGCTACGTAATAAAGATGCCCTGGTGTTGCAGAGTGTTTCATCTATTGAACTGCCTTATGAAGCAGTCAATCCCATTGCGTTAAGCGAAGAAGAAAGTAGTGTGGCGCACAGTTGCCCGATCAATTACACCCTCATTTCAAATGGTCTGGCTAACCTGACGAATAAAGTCGACCATGTGGTGGTCGAAGGCACTGGCGGCTGGCGTAGTCTGATGAATGACCTGCGTCCGCTCTCTGAATGGGTGGTTCAGGAGCAGCTACCGGTGTTGATGGTGGTGGGCATTCAGGAAGGCTGTATTAACCATGCGCTTCTGACCGCACAGGCGATTGCGAACGATGGTCTTCCGCTCATTGGCTGGGTGGCTAACCGTATCAACCCAGGGTTAGCACATTACGCTGAAATCATAGATGTATTGGGTAAAAAACTCCCGGCACCGCTCATTGGCGAACTGCCTTATTTGCCGCGCGCAGAACAGCGTGAACTGGGGCAATACATCCGCTTACCCATGCTGCGCAGTGTGTTGGCGGTAGATAGAGTCACGGTGTAACGTCCGCGACGTTACTGACGCAATCACACAAGCAATTAATAAACCGGGGAGTAGCTGATACTCCCCGGTCATTTCGCATATCATCAATGTCGACATAATTGGCGCATGCGTGGTTGCAGCCAGTAGTGTTGCCATCCCGGTTAGCCCGAGTAACAGCGTAATTTCTTCTCCGCCAGGAAGCCATAACCCCAGGCTACGACCATACAGCATACCAATAGCCAGTCCGATAAATAGTGTTGGCGTAAACACACCGCCTGGCGCGCCGGAACCACTGCTGGCCAGCACGGCAAAAAGTTTGCAAAGAAAGATCCCTGCAATGACCGTAAGCAATGGCGGGGCAGTTAAAAAGGATTGTACCGTACTATAGCCGTTGCCCCACACAGCCGGTGTGAGCAGGGAAAGCAGTCCCACGATCAAACCTCCCAATGCCAGTTGCCAGGGGGGCGCAAGTTTGAGATTAACAAAGCCCCGATGACTGGCGTTCATTAGCTTTAAAAACAGTGGACCGCACAGTCCCATCAGTACACCAGTACTAATAATCAGCGCATAGTCACGGGTCTTAACTATTACTGAGAGTTGCACGCTGTAGAGCAAAGCATCGCTATTATTAAGAAGATGGCTGACAAGCAGTGCCACTACGGCGGAAATTACCACCGGACCGAGAGAGGCCAGCATCATGGTGCCAAACAGCACTTCAGCAATAAACAAACTTCCGGCAAGCGGGGCGCGATAGGCCGCAGCCATCCCCGCAGCAGCGCCACAGGCAATCCACAATTTCCACTCTTCACGCGGTGTAAGACGTTGTGCAAACCAGGAGGCGGCAAGCGCTGCCAACAGGATCATCGCACCTTCACGTCCAATGGCACTGCCGCTCGTCACCACCAGCAAAGACGCGAAAGATTTGACCAGACTGGTGGCATAATCAAACTGCCCATCGGTTTGTAATGCCTCCATATAATCGGTAGGCGCGTGAGGGCGTTGTTGCGTGAATTTCTGCCATCCCATCAGCAATAGACCTGCTGCCAGTCCGCCAAGTGCCGGAGTTAGCAGGCGACGCCACGGCGAAAGGTTCATGGCAGCATTAACCAGACTTCCGGAATCATTGTTCAGGAACAACCACTCCAGCAACAGCATCGCATGATGAAACCCTGCGACGGCAAGAGCCGCGAGAATACCGATCACCGTCGCAATAAACAGACGGCGGAACATGGTGCGTAGATCCGGGTAGATGTGTAGATGATGCATGAGCAGAAATGGCAAATTAAACACAGGCATCTATTTTGCGGGAAAAGGGGTCTGGAGCAAAAGCTGTATGTGCTTTATGAGAAACTAATCGTGACGTTGTCACTTATTTTATCCGAAAGGCGTGCAGTTACCGCCTTTCGGTCATACTAACGATTATTCAACGAAACAGAGGCTTAACCGCGACAGGAATTAACAATTGTGACTGCCATTGTGCCAGTGTTAAACGGGCCAGCTCACCGAGTGAGCGATAAAAAGGGTGTTCTGCTTTTTCGATAAACACCTCAAGGAAACGTGTCGACCACGGTAAAAGGTGCCACGCCAGCAATTCTTCGCACTCGGTCTGGCGACCGTTCTCTGCCAGCCATGCTGCCATCAATAGCAGTGAACCAAAATGATCTTCCGGTTCGTTTTGTTTCATTTCAAACTGAATGCCTTTTTCGCGCATCCATTGACGGAGCGCCAATGTAGAATCGCCAAACAGCACCGATTCGCGATCCAGCCAGACAGATCCCCACGGCGGTGACGGTAGCGCATACGGGCCGACAAACAGCCGTTGCCAGGCCTGATTACGCGACTCTTCACACTCTTCCTTAAAAGTCGTTACCAGCGGTGCTAATGACGTTTGTGACAAGGGCCACTGGGTATCCCAGCCGTCGCCGGTTAACGCAGAAACCAGCGGAGAGGCTTCTGCACTCTCTGGAGCGTAATAAAACAGCGCGCCCAGCACGCGCGCCGCGACAGAAAAATTATCTTGTTGTGAAAAATGCGTCATTCTTATCATCCTGAAACGTGCGGGGTAACCCGCACTAATTTGTTAACCTGCGACGGCCATTCCGACGGTCATATGCAGGCCATAAAAGAGCGCACGTCCGATCATCTCGCCATCAGGTATGAGGATTCATTCCCGCACAAACCCGGCAAGGGTTATGGCGTGGATTAGTGAACACAGCCTGCATCTTAGACCAGTGCATAACAATACCACACGCGCCAGACCTGGACGTAGACCTGATAAGACGCGTAAGCGTCGTATCAGGCAGCCACAGGTTTATTGCTGCGGTTCGGCAGGGCCACTATCATGGGTTGGTTGAGAGTGGGCAGAAACATTACCGCTGGTGGTGCGGGTATAGAGAATTTTATGCGTGTCGTTGGCACAATGCCCGACGACCTGTGAATCAGGCTGATCAACCTGATCATTCGGCACAATACTTAAAGTGAAGCTGCTTTCCGGGACGCCGTTATTGATAATGCGCTGTGAAATATCGCTTTTTATACGCTCACAAGAATCCGACGCGGCGAGCACTGTGGATGAGGCCAGGGCGAGCAGAAGTGCGGCACTACAGGCGACGTTTTTCATCATTGGCTCCTTACATGAATATTACTACCTAAGCATAGCATTTCACGTGTAAATTACTGTATTTGCTACTATGATTGAGAATCATCTTTACTGTCAGGTGACTGATGTGAATGCCAAATTACTGCCATGTTTGCTCGCGATAACGCTTACAGGATGTGACCGCACAGAAGTAACGCTCTCTTTTACGCCAGAGATGGCCAGTTTCTCTAATGAATTCGATTTTGATCCGCTGCGTGGTCCGGTTAAGGATTTCACTCAGACATTAATAAATGAGCAAGGGGAAGTAACGAAGCGCGTTTCAGGTACTTTATCGGAAGAAGGCTGTTTTGATTCTCTCGAATTGCTGGATCTGGAGAATAATACTGTAGTTGCCCTGGTGTTAGACGCAAATTATTACCGTGATGCACAGACGCTGGAGAAGCGAGTACGTTTACAGGGGAAATGTCAGTTAGCGGAATTACCTTCCGCAGGGGTGAGTTGGGAAACCGATGATAATGGCTTCGTGGTTAAAGCCAGCAGTAAACAGATGAAGATGGAGTATCGGTATGATGGCCAGGGGTATCCGCTGGGTAAAACGACAATAAGCAACGACAAAACGTTATCTGTCACCGCGACACCGTCAAAGGATCCGATCAAAAAACTCGATTATACGGCCATTACTTTGCTGAATAATCAACAGGTTGGTAATATCAGGCAGACCTGTGAATATGACAGCCACGCCAATCCGGTGGACTGCCAATTAATCATTGTGGATGAGGGGGAAAAACCCGCTGTCGAACGGGTTTACACCATCAAAAATACCATTGATTATTATTAATGCTATTGCGCGGTCGGTTTCAGTAGAGTCTGCCCCTGCGTTTTATGTTCCGCCAGATACTGATGCTGGAATATGCACATGCGAATGGCATTGCGATATTGACCGTTAATAAAGAATTCATGCATCAGTTCACCTTCGACCGTAAAACCGAGCTTACGGTAAATATGAATCGCTTTTTCATTCTCTTTATCGACGATCAGATAAAGTTTATAGAGATTAAGAACAGTGAAGCCATAATCCATCGCTAATGTCGCGGCGCGGGTTGCCAGACCTTTACCCTGGTATTCCGGGGAGATGATTATCTGAAATTCAGCGCGGCGATGGACGTGGTTAATTTCCACCAGCTCTACCAGACCGGCTTTTTCGCCATCACATTCCACGACGAAACGGCGTTCACTCTGATCGTGAATATGTTTATCGTACAGATCAGAGAGTTCAACGAAGGCTTCGTAGGGTTCCTCAAACCAGTAACGCATTACGCTGGCGTTATTGTCGAGTTGATGCACATAGCGTAAATCTTCACGCTCCAGCGGACGTAGCTTAACACTGTGGGCGCTTGTCATAACGTGTCCTTACATTCCTTATATCAATAACAGGTTAGGGGATGATTACGCGGCCAGTACGACGGTCCAGACAGCGTAAAGTATTCGGCTCCCAGTAGGCATTAATGTTGGCACTCTGCTCACATTTATCGCGGTTATCGAATGCGGCGTCAGCTTTATCCCATTCTTTCTCGGTGCGTTTGTTGACTTTCTGACGCAGATTACGCGTGTCATTCCATTGCTCTTTTTCCATCGCCGCCTGCTGGCGACTCTGTGCGCTGTCGCCAGATTCAATCACCAGTTTGTTAGTTTCTGCATGAGTAGTTGCGCTAAATGCCAGTGCGCAAGGCAGCAGAAAAGCGAGCAGGCTGAGTTTTTTGCAGAGAGTGATATTCATGATTCATTCCTTGTATGAATGATTAAGGGCGATTTTACACGATCCACTGTGAACACGAAACGTAACAGAAGGATGTATATGTTGATGATATTATGTCGCCCTATAAATATACATGATGTCAATAAGTGACAAAGATGATTAAAACAACGTTACTGTTTTTTGTTACTGCCCTGTGTGAAATCATGGGTTGCTTTTTACCCTGGTTATGGCTGAAACGAAATGCCAGCGTCTGGCTGTTGGTTCCGGCGGGGATTTCCCTGGCGCTGTTTGTCTGGCTGTTAACGTTACATCCCGCAGCAAGTGGGCGAGTTTATGCGGCTTATGGTGGCGTTTATGTCTGTACGGCGTTGATTTGGCTGCGTGTGGTGGATGGGGTGAAGCTCAGTCTCTACGACTGGACAGGCGCGATAATTGCGCTTTGCGGTATGTTGATTATTGTTGCTGGCTGGGGACGTGCCTGATTTTTCTGGTCTATAAGATATTTTATTATCAATGACATACGCGTTTTCAGGGCACTGAAAAACAATAAGTTTTGACTATTTTTAGAACTATTCATGGCGCAAATATGCGCTTTTTTTTGTGATCGTTCTGGCTTTTTTTGATCTTCATACTTGTATGGTAGTAGCTCAGTTGCGTAGATTTCATGCATCACGATAAGCGATGCAAGGAATAGAACATGAAGATTGTAGGGGCTGAAGTTTTTGTTACCTGTCCGGGGCGTAATTTCGTCACCTTAAAAATCACCACCGAGGACGGTATTACCGGTCTTGGTGATGCCACTCTCAACGGACGCGAGCTTTCCGTTGCGTCCTATTTGCAGGATCACCTGTGTCCGCAACTTATAGGCCGCGATGCCCACCGTATCGAAGATATCTGGCAGTTTTTCTATAAAGGTGCTTACTGGCGTCGCGGCCCGGTGACTATGTCGGCCATTTCAGCCGTTGATATGGCGCTATGGGACATTAAAGCCAAAGCTGCCAACATGCCGCTTTACCAGTTACTCGGCGGCGCGTCTCGCGAAGGGGTGATGGTCTATTGCCATACCACCGGTCACAGTATTGATGAGGCACTGGATGATTATGCCCGTCATCAGGAACTGGGATTCAAGGCCATCCGCGTGCAGTGCGGTATTCCTGGCATGAAAACGACTTACGGTATGTCCAAAGGAAAAGGGCAGGCCTATGAACCTGCGACCAAAGGGCAGTGGCCAGAAGAGCAGTTGTGGTCAACGGAAAAATATCTCGACTTCATGCCAAAACTGTTCGACGCGGTACGTAACAAGTTTGGTTTTGATGAACATTTGCTGCATGACATGCATCATCGCTTAACGCCTATTGAAGCGGCGCGCTTTGGTAAAAGCATTGAAGATTTTCGCATGTTCTGGATGGAAGATCCGACCCCCGCAGAAAACCAGGAGTGTTTCCGTCTGATTCGCCAACATACCGTCACGCCAATTGCGGTGGGTGAAGTCTTCAATAGCATTTGGGACTGCAAACAGCTCATTGAAGAGCAACTTATCGACTATATCCGTACCACGCTGACCCATGCAGGCGGCATTACCGGTATGCGTCGGATTGCGGATTTTGCTTCGCTTTATCAGGTGCGCACAGGCTCACACGGCCCTTCCGATTTGTCACCAGTCTGCATGGCTGCGGCTTTGCACTTTGACCTGTGGGTGCCGAATTTTGGCGTACAAGAATACATGGGCTACTCAGAACAAATGCTCGAAGTGTTCCCGCACAACTGGAGCTTCGATAACGGCTATATGCATCCGGGTGACAAGCCAGGTATTGGCATCGAGTTCGATGAAAAGCTGGCGGCGAAATATCCCTACGAACCTGCTTATCTGCCAGTCGCACGTCTGGAAGATGGCACGTTATGGAACTGGTAAGGTAAAAAACTTGCGACATGGATGTTGATTATTCCTCAATCCTACAAAGGTATATTTTTATGGTTAGTTCCGTCGATATAAAAAATGAAATCAAAAATACACCTGTCGTTCGACGTGTTGCGTCGGCTTCAGCGATTGGTACTGCTGCTGAATACTACGATTTTTTTGCTTATGGCACAGCGGCAGTATTATTTTTCGGTCATTTATTTTTCCCCAGTGATGATCCTTTAATTAGTACACTGGCCGCGTTTGCCACATATGCTGTTGGCTTTCTTGCTCGACCTCTGGGAGGGATTGTATTTGGGCATATAGGTGATAAAGTCGGAAGAAAAAAAGCATTGGTTATTACGATCTTAATTGTTGGATTGGGCACTTTTTGCATTGGGTTACTACCAACCTATGAAGAGATCGGTATATGGGCTCCGGCATTATTAATATTTATACGAGTCTTACAAGGTTTTGGGGTTGGAGGCGAACAGGCTGGTGCTGTATTGATGACTGCTGAATATGCTGAGCCCAAACGACGTGGTTTTTTTGCCAGTTGGGTTCAGATTGGTGCTCCAGTAGGCTTTTTACTTCCGATGGCATTATTCGCAATACTCAATGCGACGTTAACTCCAGAAGCGATGATGGACTATGGTTGGCGTATTCCATTTTTATTGAGCCTGTTACTTGTAATCGTAGGATTATTTATTCGTTTAAAAATTGATGAGTCTCCTGTATTTGCTCAAATTAGGGAAACAAAAGCAGAGGAGTCTCGCCCTCTAATTGAAGTTATACGTGATTATCCTGGCATTGTAGCAAAAGGCGTTTGCGCAAAACTGATTGAAGCCTGTACATTCGCGATGTTTACTGTAATTGTATTGGCTTACGGGAAAGCTAACAATCTGGATGCTAATATTTTAATGGAGACGATGATTGTCGCCGTCATTATAGAAGTGTTCGCAATTCCTTTAATGGGGGCGCTTTGTGACAAGATTGGTCGTAAACCTGTTTATATTATGGGCGCTTTATTACAAGTTATCATGATTATTCCTTTTTTCCTGGCTATCAATCAAGATAACTTCTGGCTAACACAGTTGGTAATGATAATTGTCATTAGTTTTGGTCATAGCATGTGTTATGCACCGCAGGCATCTTTTTTCCCTGAGTTATTCCCAACCCATATTCGGTGCAGTGGTATTGCTCTAATTTGGCAATTAGGCTCATTAATAGGTAGCGGAGTATTGGGGTTGGTTGCAGTAAAAATCCTTCAGGTTACCGGTGGTCATTATTATGGCATGGCTATTTATGTGATTGTTCTTGGTGTTATTTCTATTGGTGGTTTGATTCTGATGCCAGAAACTGCGCCACGAAAATTAAAATCAGAATATCAGGAGTGGGCAAAGCATTAATATAAATTATTCAAGGTGACAAGTGTCACCTTGATTTTTATGAGGCATGTAAGCGTTTTATTGTTAAATGTGTAAAGCAGAATTACATATAGTCAAGAATATTATTGACAATTAGGATATGGGATCATGGGAAATAATTTGTTATCAGCGAAGGCTACGCTTCCTGTCTATGAGCGTAATAATTTGATACCTCGAATTGTTCATTTAGGTTTTGGCGCATTTCATCGCGCGCATCAAGGCGTGTATGCCGATATTCTTGCCGCTGAACATTGCAGTGACTGGGGATATTATGAGGTCAACTTAATCGGCGGGGAACAGCAAATCGTCGATCTAAAGCAGCAAGATAATCTCTATACCGTTGCGGAGATGTCCGCAGATGCCTGGACTGCTCGTGTCATTGGCGTAGTGAAAAAAGCGCTGCATGTGCAAATCGACGGTTTGGAAGCGGTACTGGCTGCCATGTGTGAACCGCAAATTGCTATTGTCTCCCTGACAATTACGGAGAAAGGTTATTTCCACTCACCGGCGAGCGGCCAGTTAATGTTGGATCACCCAATGATCGTCGCTGATCTGAACAATCCTCACCAGCCCAAAACGGCACCAGGGGTTATCGTCGAGGCGTTGGCACGACGTAAAGCGGCAGGGTTACAGGCATTTACGGTGATGTCGTGCGATAACATGCCTGAGAATGGTCATGTTATGCGTGACGTTGTCACTTCTTATGCGCGTGCTGTCGACGAAAAACTGGCGCAATGGATTGTAGAAAACGTGACTTTCCCATCGACAATGGTGGATCGCATTGTACCCGCGGTCACGGCAGAAACACTGGATAAAATCGAACAACTCGCCGGTGTGCGTGATCCGGCAGGTGTTGCCTGTGAACCTTTCCGCCAGTGGGTGATTGAAGATAACTTTGTTGCCGGACGCCCGGAATGGGAAAAAGCGGGAGCCGAACTGGTTAGTGATGTACTGCCATATGAAGAGATGAAACTGCGTATGCTCAACGGCAGCCATTCCTTCCTGGCTTATCTGGGATATCTGACGGGTTATCAGCATATTAATGATTGTATGGAAGATGATAATTATCGCCGTGTAGCGCTTACATTAATGTTGCAGGAACAGGCACCGACGCTGAAAGTGCAGGGGGTGGATCTGCAAGATTATGCTAACCGATTGATTGAGCGCTACAGTAACCCTGCTTTACGCCATCGGACCTGGCAGATTGCGATGGATGGTAGTCAGAAACTGCCACAACGTATGCTGGATTCTGTGCGCTGGCATTTGGCGCATGGCAGTTCATTTAATCTCCTGGCGCTTGGTGTCGCGGGTTGGATGCGTTATGTCGGCGGTGTAGATGAGCTGGGTAATCCAATTGAGATCAGCGACCCGTTATTGTCTGTGATCCAGCAGACCGTACAAAATAGTGAGGAAGGGAAAGAACGCGTGCGGGCATTGATAGCGATTGAGGCGATCTTTGGTAACGATTTGCCGAACAATGCTTTATTCACAGATAAAGTAACAGAGGCGTATTTGTCTTTATTGACTGAAGGCGCGAAAGCAACCGTGGCAAAATATACCGTGGCGTAAAAACAGCAATGCCGCCATCGGCGGCATTCACACGCTTAGTTCATGCCGAGACGAATCAGGTCCAGAGGCGCGAGTTTTTCATCACAACCTTCAACAACCACGGTTTTTCCGCGGCGGATTTGCTCTGCGGTCAGACCTTCAGTATCAATCGACAGGATCTTGCCAGTGTGACCGGTGCCGCTAACCATAACACGGCTGCCAGTGGTGATTGCGTTACGGTTACGATCGTAGGTCGTCATAGGTGTTTTCTCCTTTCTGATTTACAGTCGAAGCCCACGTAACGGGCGCAATATAAATACTCCTGTCGAGTGAATATTTTTTTGTTTATGATCAAGTTCACATCTTTTTTGATGCTTGCATGAACCAGAAGAAGGGAATGGAGTCTCATCCCGGGTGGGATGAGAGGACATGAATTACTCTTCGCTAAACCAGTCGCTGTTTTCCTGGCGGATTTGCTGCACGGATTCACTTATTTCCTGCAAATGCAGTGTCATTGCTTTTTCTACCGCAGTGACATCATGCTTTTGTAGCGCAGTAAAAATATCCATGTGTTGGCGTAGCAACATATCTGGTGGCGAGACGTGGTCAAAACTCATATAGCGTACCCGGTCAATGGTCGCTTTCAGGTTTTCAATGGTGTCCCACGCGAGCTGACAGTCGGCAATCTGCGTCAGGATTTGGTGGAAGTTATCATCAAGTTCAAAAAAATCATCCAGTTGTTTGCGTTCAATGGCTATACGTTGCTGGTGGAGATTTTGCTCAAGCAGGTAGCACTGGCTATCGGTAATCATGGTCGCCGCTCTGCGGACTACGGCGCACTCAATGGCCTGACGGATAAAACTACCGTTGCGTACCTGAGTCATGGAGATTTTATTGACGTAGCTGCCACGTTGCGGGCGAATTTGAATCAGGCCATTTTCCGCCAGCTTAATGAAGGCTTCACGAACTGGCTGGCGCGACACATTGAAACGAACAGAAACTTCTTTTTCCGATAACGGCGTACCCGGTGCAATCAGACAATGCACAATGTCGCGACGGAGAATACGATAAATCTGTTGATTGACTGGTTGCGTGGGATTGAGTTGTGTTTCGACGGTCATTCGTTCTTGCTTTTGAGTGGGTTAACTGAGCAAGTCTACCACTTTTTTGTGACAAACAATAACCCGGCGGTTAGGCCGGGTATAAAAATTAATGGCGATGGATATTCAGTCCGGCATAGCTCTGGGTAACTGGCATCATTTCCAGAGTATTGATGTTAACGTGAGCCGGGAGAGTCGCCACCCACCAGACGGCTTCACAGACATCTTCTGGCGTCAGCGCAACGGTGTTTTGATAGGTTTTTTCCGCTTTACCGTCATCGCCTTTAAAGCGGACATTGGAAAATTCAGTACCGCCGACCAGACCTGGCTCGATGTCAGTGACACGAACCGCAGTGCCATGCAGGTCAGTACGCAGATTCAGGCTGAATTGACGAACGAATGCTTTTGTTGCGCCATAAACGTTGCCACCAGCATATGGCCAGCTACCTGCCGTTGAACCAATGTTAATAATATGACCTCGATTACGCTCAACCATGCCAGGCAGCACGGCACGCGTCATATACACCAGGCCTTTATTGTTGGTATCAATCATTGTTTCCCAGTCTTCGACACTGGCTTTATGTGCAGGTTCCATACCCAGCGCCAGCCCGGCGTTATTCACCAGAATATCAATGTCACGCCAATCGGCAGGAAGCGATTCCATCATCTCTTCAATAGCGGCGCGATTACGAACATCGAGCTGGGCGATATAAAGGTTATCGCCCAGCTCGTCTTTTAACTCCTGCAACCGCTCCTGGCGTCGACCCGTAGCGATAACTTTATGGCCTTGTTGAATAAAACGACGAGTAATGCATTCACCAAAACCTGCCGTTGCTCCAGTTACTAAAACGATCATCTCACTGTTCCTCAACGCTTTTGTGTGTCCCTTAACATAGCACGTGATGCTTAAGAGCAGGTAATACTGGTTTGCACTCCGTTACCAGTCAGCCTACGCTATGGGACACCTCGCGTTCAGGAGAAGAAAATGACAACAATGAACCCTTTCCTTGTGCAAAGCACACTGCCGTATCTGGCTCCCCGTTTTGATCAAATTGCAGATCATCACTATCGTCCGGCTTTCGACGAGGGGATGCGGCAAAAGCGGGCTGAGATTACCGCTATCACGATCAACCCGCAGACACCTGATTTCACTAACACGATTTTGGCGCTGGAACAGAGCGGTGAATTGCTTACCCGCGTCACCAGCGTCTTTTTTGCCATGACAGCGGCGCATACCAACGATGAGTTACAGCGTCTTGATGAACAGTTTTCCGCCGAACTGGCGGAACTGGCTAATGATATCTATCTGAACGGCGAATTATTCGCGCGGGTGGATGCAGTCTGGCAGCGCCGCGGCTCCCTGGGGCTTGATAGTGAATCCATTAGACTGGTTGACGTTATTCATCAGCGTTTTGTCCTTGCCGGAGCCCAACTTGAAGATGCGGATAAAGCAAAATTAAAAGTGCTGAACACCGAAGCCGCGACGCTGACCAGTCAGTTTAACCAGCGGTTATTAGCTGCGAACAAATCCGGTGGAGTGGTGGTTGACGATATTCAGCAACTGGCAGGCATGAGTGAGCAAGAGATTGCCCTGGCGGCCGGGGCGGCTCGCGAGAAAGGTCTGGATAACAAATGGCTTATCCCGCTGCTGAATACTACGCAACAACCGGCGCTTGCGGAACTCCGCGATCGTTCCACACGTGAAAAACTGTTCACTGCAGCCTGGACGCGTGCGGAAAAAAACGATGCCAACGATACCCGCGCTATCATTCAACGGCTGGTGGAGATCCGCGCGCAACAGGCAACATTACTTGGCTTCCCTCATTATGCCGCATGGAAAATAGCCGACCAGATGGCAAAAACGCCAGAAGCGGCACTCAACTTTATGCGGGAAATTGTTCCGGCGGCGCGTCAGCGTGCGAGCGATGAATTAGCGTCTATTCAGGCGGTTATCGGAAAACAGCAAGACGGTTTTAGCGCACAGCCGTGGGACTGGGCGTTTTACGCCGAACAGGTACGTCGTGAGAAATTCGATCTTGATGAGGCGCAACTCAAACCTTATTTTGAATTAAACACGGTACTGAATGAAGGGGTATTCTGGACCGCCAATCAGCTTTTCGGCATTAAGTTTGTCGAACGGTTTGATATACCGGTATATCACCCGGATGTGCGGGTCTGGGAAATCTTTGATCATAACGGTGTTGGACTGGCGCTATTTTACGGTGACTTCTTCGCCCGTGATTCAAAAAGTGGCGGCGCGTGGATGGGTAATTTTGTCGAGCAATCTACGCTCAATGAAACGCGCCCGGTAATTTATAACGTTTGCAATTATCAAAAACCAGCCGCTGGTGAGCCTGCCTTGTTGCTGTGGGATGACGTTATTACCTTATTCCATGAGTTTGGACATACATTGCATGGTCTGTTTGCCTGCCAGCGTTATGCCACGCTTTCCGGCACCAATACGCCGCGTGATTTTGTTGAATTTCCGTCGCAAATCAACGAACACTGGGCAACGCATCCGCAGGTGTTCGCCCGCTATGCCCGACATTATCAAACCAGAGAAGCCATGCCGGAAACTCTGCAACAGAAAATGCGCGATGCCAGCCTGTTCAATAAAGGCTATGAGATGAGCGAACTGCTTAGTGCTGCGCTTCTCGATATGCGTTGGCACTGTTTGCAAGAGAATGAGGCGATGCAGGATGTGGACGATTTCGAACAGCGGGCGCTGGTGGCGGAAAATATGGATCTTCCTGCTGTACCGCCACGTTATCGCAGCAGTTATTTCGCCCACATTTTTGGCGGAGGATATGCGGCGGGTTACTACGCGTATCTGTGGACACAAATGCTGGCAGACGATGGTTATCAGTGGTTTGTTGAGCAGGGCGGATTAACGCGTGAAAATGGGCAATATTTTCGCGAGGCAATCCTCTCTAAAGGCAACAGCGAAGATTTAGAACGTCTGTATCGTCAATGGCGCGGTAAGGCACCACAGATTGCACCAATGTTGCAACATCGCGGGCTGGATGTTTAACTCTCCCATATTGCCCCGGACTGATTCCTGCCCGGGGCAATATATACTATGTTATTCATTTCTGTTTTTAGTTTCCCACTGCTATGTCTGGAATTGTTATTCGGTATCTCCGTACATTTGTAGAATTATAATACTGCCAGATGCTCTAATCCATCTGGCCATTGTTTTCCCCCCTTCGGCATAATCAGTATTATATCTTCTGGCTTAAATTGAACCTGTTTTGCCAGATTTAATTATTTTTTCTGCGTATTTTGTTTTAAATCACGCGGTTATGTTTTTATCCATTAGTAAATATTTTTCTATGGAATTGTTGACATAAGTTTTCTTTTCTCCCGTTACAATAGAACGCACAAGGAACTGTGAAAAAGGAGTGGCAATGATCAAGAAGACAACGGAAATCGATGCCATCTTGTTAGATCTCAATAAGGCTATTGATGCCCATTACCAGTGGCTGGTGAGTATGTTTCACAGCGTGGTAGCGAAAGATGCCAGTAAGCCAGAAATTACAGATAACCATTCTTATGGGCTGTGCCAGTTTGGTCAGTGGATTGATCATCTGGGGCCACTCGATAACGATGAATTACCTTACGTTCGGCTAATGGATTCTGCGCATCAGCATATGCATATCTGCGGACGGGAGTTAATGCTGGCTATTGTTGAAAATCGCTGGCAGGAAGCGCATTTTGACGCATTTCAGGACGGGTTACTTTCTTTTACCGCGGCATTAACCGATTACAAAATTTACCTTTTAACTATTCGTAGCAATATGGATGTTCTGACTGGCTTACCCGGTCGTCGGGTTCTTGATGAGTCCTTTGATCATCAATTACGCAATGCTGAGCCGTTGAATCTCTATTTAATATTGCTGGATATAGACCGATTTAAATTGGTTAATGATACCTACGGGCATTTAATAGGCGATGTGGTATTACGCACGCTGGCAACTTACTTAGCTACCTGGACGCGTGATTACGAAACGGTTTATCGCTATGGCGGCGAAGAATTTATCATCATCGTCAAAGCTGCTAATGATGAAGAGGCATGCCGTGCCGGAGTTCGTATTTGCCAGTTAGTCGATAACCACGCAATTGCACATTCTGACGGGCATATCAGCATAACCGTGACCGCTGGAGTCAGCCGGGCATTTCCTGAAGAGTCGCTGGATGCGGTAATCGGAAGAGCAGACAGAGCAATGTATGAAGGTAAGCAGACCGGAAGAAACCGCTGCATGTTTATTGATGAACAGAGCGTGATTACTCGAGTTTAAACACCGTTTAACATTCATTGAGAAACGTGATGCTACTGTGTCAGCGATCCGCTACCAGTGCAGGAAAATGCCTGTTAGCGTAAAAGCAAAACACAAATCAATCCATGCAAGCATTCACCGCCGGTTTACTGGCGGTTTTTTTTCGCCGTCAGAAAAATCAGGCCCCTTGTACACAACTGTAACAAGGGGCCGGTTAGGTGAGGGATTATCTCCGTTCATTAGTCATCCCATTTGTGGCTGAAATACGCGGCCAGAAAACCAGAAAATAAAATTATTCCCAGTACGGCGATAAAAACATTCATATTACCCAGCATTATTTGCCTCCGTTTATGGTGTGGTGTATTTCCTCGCTTACCTTAATTTTCATCTCAATGAGGAAGATATTAGCAGAGGTAACCTAAACGAAGGCTGAATTAGGTGGTTAATGTGATGGTGGTCGGTTGTTTTTCCGATATTGTGAAGGGGATAATAAAAAACGCTGGTGAAAATGATGACGCAGTAACGCTGAATGACTAAACCCCGTCAGCTCGGCAATTTTATCGATGTTAAAAGCCGAATTTTGCAGATAATCCTGTACGCGTATTAATCGCCTTTGTCGCAGGAAAATAATCCGCAGCGCCGTACCACACTGGCACGGCTCGTCCGTCAACAAAGCACCGGCTGCCCCCACGTTCTGGTGCGAATACCTTTTAACATCAGCATCCACGCCGCAATGATCACCAACGCTAAGATGACAAACAGCGAGGAAGGCGGCATGGTAGTGAGCACGATACCACTCACCAGTGGATTTATCGCTGCGCCAAGCCAGCCTAATGACTGGGCGGAAAAATAACTGGCTTTCATCCCCGGCGGCGCAATATGGTCAATCAACATGTACTCACCAGGGGCATAAATGATCTCACCGAGGGTAAATACCGCGGCTGAAATTCCCCAAAGTAGCAGGCTGTTGCCGGAAAAGATAAACCCGATCAGACCGACGACAAAACAGAGGGTGCCCACCGTCATTAATGCGCGAATGTTGGTCGGATTAATGCGACGACCCACGGAATATTGCAACGTAACCACCATCGCAGCATTAACCGGAAGAACAACCGCGACCACCTTTTCGGCAAAATCGCCATCAGCAATCACCATAACATATTGTGAAATGCACGAGGCAAAAGCACCGCTCACGAAAGAAGCAAGAAAAGCAGAGCAGGTGAACCACAGCAGAGCTTTATCCTGTAACAAAACTTTTGGCGACCAGACGCTACCCGCCTCTGTGGCGATGATTTTCTCGCTGCGCTTTACCCAAATTTGAATGAAAAGCATGGGGAACGCGGAACAGATGGCGGCCAGCCAAAAGGGCAGATTGATGCTTTGCATCACCAATAGCGTGCCGAGCGGTGGGCCGATGGTCCAGCCAATGTTGAGCATGGTGTAGTTGATCGAGAAGATCTTCGTTTTGCTGGTGGATGAAAGATTATCGGCAAACCAGGCTTTCAACACGGTAGCAAAAACGGAATAGGCGCAGTTGATGAGAGCAAAGAACAGCACCACCAGCGTTACGCTGTCCACCAGGGGAATGGCGATAAAACCGCTGGCGAAGGCGGTAATTGCCAGTAACATATAACGTTTCTTGTCGAACTTATCCGCCAGAATGCCAAATCCAAGGCTAAAAACCACGCCGATGGTTAGTGCAATTGTCATCGCATAACCGATCAGATCGACTCCCAGACCGTACTGGCGACTCAAATAAATGGTCATAAACGGTAGCGTGGCACCCCGTCCGATGGTTAATAACAACGATGAGGCGAGAAGGGCGCAGGTAGAGCGTCTCAGGGATAAGTTCATTTGGCTGTCCGGCGGTGCGTTTTGTTATGTTTTGTTTTCGAGATGTAAAGAAATAGCATGGCAAAAATCCGAAGTATAGCGACTTATTTGCCATTAATGCCGTCGGAAACGATGGCTAACGAATCAACTGTTAAAGAAAAGTAAATTCAGCTAAGTTGATTGCTTACAAAAGATGAAAATTCAGAGGCGGTAGAATGTCGCGAAAAGATGGGTTATTGGCGCTACTGGTTGTGGTGGTGTGGGGGCTTAATTTTGTGGTCATCAAAGTGGGACTTCACAACATGCCACCGCTGATGCTGGCCGGTATGCGCTTTATGCTGGCCGCTTTCCCGGCTATCTTTTTTGTCGCACGGCCGAAAGTACCGCTGAATTTACTGCTGGGGTATGGTTTAACCATCAGTTTTGCGCAGTTTGCCTTTCTCTTCTGCGCCATTAACTTCGGTATGCCGGCTGGACTGGCCTCGCTGGTATTACAGGCTCAGGCGTTTTTTACTATCGTGCTTGGCGCGTTTACTTTCGGTGAGCGACTGCATGGCAAACAACTGGCGGGGATCGCCTTAGCGATTTTTGGTGTACTGGTGTTAATCGAAGATAGCCTGAACGGTCAGCATGTAGCGATGCTCGGCTTTATGTTGACCCTGGCGGCAGCATTTAGCTGGGCGTGTGGCAACATCTTCAATAAAAAGATCATGTCGCATTCATCGCGTCCGGCGGTGATGTCGCTGGTGATATGGAGTGCATTAATTCCCATTATTCCGTTCTTTGTCGCTTCACTCATTCTCGATGGTTCTGCAACCATGATTCACAGCCTGGTCACTATCGACATGATCACCATTTTATCTCTGATGTATCTGGCGTTTGTGGCGACAATTGTCGGTTATGGGATCTGGGGGACGCTGCTGGGTCGCTATGAAACCTGGCGTGTTGCACCGTTATCGTTACTGGTGCCGGTAGTTGGTCTGGCAAGTGCGGCATTATTGCTGGATGAACGATTAACGGGTCTGCAATTTTTCGGTGCGGTGCTGATAATGGGTGGGCTGTATATCAATGTGTTTGGTTTGCGCTGGCGTAAAGCGGTGAAGGTGAGAGGCTAATAAGCCCCGATATCCCGGGGCCAGAATTAATTACATGGTGTGTTGATTATAATAAGGCACGCCCAGCGCATCCGACTTATCACTGCCTGTCCCCATGTGATTTAAATCGAAAGGGGGTTGTTCCTGCGATGGAGGAACAATCACTTCATCGCCGCAGGGAGTAACGACCGGCTGCGTAGTTTGTTCCGCAAATCCCTGCGCGGAAAAGAGAATAAGCGCGGTTGCTATTGCGGATAAAAGTGGTTTCATGATTGCCTCAAGTGACGTTGTCACGTTTTAACTAACTATTGTAATGATTCAATGGATGTAAAAAGCGCGATTCGCCCTGTATATTCGCCATCCGATATTTATGCGGCGGAACATCAAAATAGTTTTTGAAGGTGCGGGTCAGAGTTTGCTGGGACTCGAAACCATAACGTTCTGCCAGATAGAGTATTGGCTCGTTACTTTCTTTCAGCTTTTGCGCGATTTCCGTCATTTTACGGCTGCGGATGTATTGACCTAATGAATGGCCAGTTTCTTTTTTAAACATCCGTTGCAGGTGCCATTTGGAGTAACCTGAACGCTCTGACACTTTTTCCAGTGACAGTGGTGATTCCAGGTTGTCCTCGATCCAGTCCAAAATGCTATGAATAGTAATAGCGTCAGTATTGCGTCTGGACATCGTCATACCTCTTTTTTTGTTTACGGCAGGACTTTCTTAAGCAAATGCTCAAGCGTTGCCACTTCGTCCGCCGTCAGGTTTTTTGTTAATTCTTGATGCAGGTCCTGGCCAACTAATTGATGGCATTGTTCACATATTGCCGCGCCGCTGGCGGTGAGCTTTACCAGCACGCCGCGCTTGTCATTCGGGTTAGGCAACCGTTCCACCCAACCTTTACAGACCAGGCGATCCAGCATACGGGTCAGTGCTCCCAGGTCGACCGACAACACTTTTTTCAGCTCGACCGGTGTAATGCACGCTGCGCAGCGGATAGAGCAGAGCACCTTAAACTGTGCCGCAGTGATATCCAGCGGTGACAGATAATCGTTAAGCAGACGGTCTTTCTTCTGATTAACCATATAGATTAAGCGACCCAATGGGATGATTTCATTGAACAGGTCGCTGGTACTTTTCACATTAGTTGCCCTGGCAAGTAATTAGTTGCGTGGGATAATATTGCCCAGGCAAGTATAAGTCAAATGAATGGGTTGGCAGATGCCACGTTTTGCTAAATCGGTTCAAGTTTTGGTCAGCGCAATGCAAGGAAAGTTAAAGAGTGAAACTTTCTCCTTGTTTACCCTTTATACTTTTCGCTGATAACTAAGAGACACAGGATAACAATCACCAATGTTAGATTTGTTTAAAGCGATTGGTCTGGGGCTGGTGGTGTTACTGCCGTTAGCTAACCCGCTTACTACCGTAGCGTTGTTTCTCGGTCTGGCGGGCAACATGAACAGTGCTGAACGTAATCGCCAGTCGTTGATGGCCTCAGTGTATGTATTTGCCATCATGATGGTGGCGTATTACGCCGGGCAACTGGTGATGGATACCTTCGGCATTTCGATTCCCGGTCTGCGGATTGCAGGCGGACTAATCGTTGCGTTTATCGGTTTTCGTATGCTCTTTCCACAGCAAAAGGCAACGGACTCTCCGGAGGCAAAAAGTAAATCGGAAGAACTGGAAGATGAACCCAGCACCAATATTGCTTTTGTGCCGCTGGCAATGCCAAGTACCGCCGGGCCGGGAACCATTGCGATGATCATTAGCTCGGCGTCCACTGTGCGTCAGAGCTCAACTTTCGCGGACTGGGTACTGATGGTTGCGCCGCCGCTGATCTTTTTCCTGGTGGCGGTCATTTTATGGGGAAGTCTGCGTAGCTCTGGTGCCATTATGCGGCTGGTGGGCAAGGGAGGAATTGAAGCGATCTCCCGCCTGATGGGGTTCTTACTGGTTTGTATGGGTGTGCAGTTTATTATTAACGGCATCCTGGAAATTATTAAAACTTACCATTAAAAAAGGCCCGAATGGGCCTTTGAGACTGATAACAAAAGCAAAATTGCCTGATGCGCTACGCTTATCAGGCCTGATCTCTGCAATGTATTGAATTTGCGTGGTTTTGTAGGCCGGATAAGGCGTTCCCGCCGAATCCGGCACCGCGTTCGGGCCTTCCAATTATCGTGTCTGTTCTTCGAGTGCCACAGGCCAGCGGCGGAATATTATGATCGACCATATCAATGCGGCGAGTGCCGGAACTGCGCCCACATAACCAATCATCGACATTGACCAGTGCAGACTGACCTGATTACCCACCAGCGCCCCGGCACCAATGCCAATATTAAATATCCCGGAGAATAGCGCCATCGCAACGTCGGTGGCATCCGGTGCCAGCGCCAGCACTTTAACCTGCATCCCAAGCCCGATGATCATCATCGCGATCCCCCAGAAAATGCTCAGTACGCCGAGGTGTATCTCGCTACTTGCCGAAGGTAACAGTAACGCCAGGCACACCAGCAACAGCGCAATCGCAGCACTGACCAGAATAGAAGCATACTGGTTACCAAGCTTACCGAAAATCAGGCTACCAATAATGCCCGCGCCACCGAGCATCAACAGCAATGCCGTGGCAAAGTTGGCGCTGAATCCCGCAACATTTTGCACAAAAGGTTCGATATAGCTGTATGCCGTGTAATGGGCGGTAACGACCACCACAGTCAGCAAATAAATGCTTATCAATGCCGGGCGGCGGAACAGTTGCGGAAGGCTTTTTAATGAGCCGGAATGTTCGCTGGGCAGTAATGGCAGTAGCTTGATGAGGCACAGAAGGGTAAGAAGCGACCCGATACCGATCGCGAGGAATGTCGTTCGCCAGCCGAAATATTGCCCCACAATGCGCCCGATAGGTAAACCTAATACCATTGCCAGTGCTGTGCCGGTGGCAATTAAACTCAATGCCTGCGCTCGCTTTCCGGCGGGTGCCATACGGATCGCCAGTGACGCCGTAATCGACCAGAAAATAGCATGAGCGAAAGCTACGCCAATACGGCTGATCACCAGAACAGTAAAACTCCACGATAAAAACGACAGGATGTGGCTGGCGATAAACACCACAAACAGGCAGATCAGCAACTTGCGGCGTTCGACCTGACTGGTCATTAGCATAAAAGGCAGTGACATTAGCGCCACTACCCACGCATAAATGGTCAACATGATACCGACTTGTGCGGTTTGCATATGGAAGCTTTGCGCAATGTCAGAAAGCAGACCAACAGGAACAAATTCAGTGGTATTGAAGATAAAAGCGGCGACTGCCAGCGTAACTACCCGTAGCCACGCCACTTTGCGGGAAACAATATTCGTTGTCATAACAGATTATCGGGTGAGTTGCGAAAAGGTAATGAAATGATCTTAAAACGGTTAATGATCTGAATACAATGACTTTGTGACCTGTGTCGCGTTTTGCCGCTTCATGTTGTGCCAACTACTGCGTGAGTGGCAGGTACAACATACAGAGCAGAAAATTTTTTCATCATGCTTAGTCTGGCACATCCAGCAGCTCAATAAATGCCTCAAGCGGACGTGTTTTCGCACCGCGACGCCAGACCAGCCAGGTTGTTAACCAACGCCATTGCTCACCTAACGGCCAGGCTTCAACCTGATGATGCCCTGGCATACTTTCCAGCATAGAGCGAGGGATAAGCGCAATGCCTGCACCCGCGATAACACAAGCCAGCATGCCGTGATATGACTCCATCTCATGAATAGTCCCCGGCGCTGCGCCGTCAGCATGAAACCAGCGCTCAAAATGGCGGCGATACGAGCAATTGGCACGGAAGGCATAAATGTTACAGCCATTAACCTGACTGGCGCGGGTTACTGGCATATGCCCTTGTGGCGTGACGATCATCAACTCCTCGCGGTAAACCGGTATCCCGTCGATGGCAGTATGGTTGATTGGCCCATCGATAAATGCCGCATTCAGTTTCCCCTCCAGTACACCGTCCAGCATGGTGCCGGATGGGCCGGTAGAGAGTGAAAACTGAATTTTAGGGTAGCGACGGTTAAATTCAGCCAGCGTTGCCGGAATACGCACAGCGGCGGTGCTTTCCAGCGACCCGAGAGAAAACAGACCTTGCGGCTCATCGCCAGCTACAACGTTCCGCGCCTCATCCACCAGCGCGAGAATTTGTTGGCTATAGCGTAAAAAATTATGCCCGGCGGGAGAAAGCCGTAACCGCTGATTCTCGCGAATAAACAGTTCAACGCCGAGTTCTGTTTCCAGTTGGCGTATACGGGTCGTGAGATTAGAAGGTACACGATGCACTTTTGCCGCAGCCTGGGTAATGCTGCCTGCCTCAGCAACGGCGTTAAACATCTCCAGTTGGGTTAGATCCATAGTATTCTCAATTCGTGAATAAGTGGCTTAATATTATTCATTTTAAAGTAAGAGTAAATCTGCGTATCTTTTTACCCTGACTCATGAAGGAGATACCCCAATGACCATCACTCCGGCGACCCATGCCATTTCGATAAATCCAGCCAATGGTGAACAACTTTCTTCACTGCCGTGGGCTGGTGCTGACGATATTGAAAACGCTCTTCAGCTTGCGGCGACAGGCTATCGCGACTGGCGCGAGACAAGCATAGATTACCGGGCGAAGAAACTGCGTGATATCGCTAAGGCTCTGCGTACGCGTAGCGAAGAGATGGCGCAAATGATCACCCGTGAAATGGGTAAGCCCATCAAACAGGCGCGTGCCGAAGTGGTGAAATCAGCGAATTTGTGCGACTGGTATGCAGAGCATGGCCCGGCAATGCTGAAAGCTGAACCTACACTGGTTGAGAACCAGCAAGCGGTCATTGAATATCGCCCAATGGGGACAATCCTTGCGGTTATGCCGTGGAACTTCCCGTTATGGCAGGTCATGCGCGGTGCTGTTCCTATCATTCTTGCGGGTAACAGTTACTTACTTAAACATGCGCCGAATGTGTCAGGTTGTGCACAGTTAATTGCCCAGGTATTTCAAGATGCCGGTATCCCACAAGGCGTATATGGTTGGCTGAATGCTGACAACGATGGTGTCAGCCGGATGATTAAAGACCCGCGTATTGCAGCGGTCACGGTGACCGGCAGTGTCCGTGCGGGAGCGGCTATTGGCGCACAGGCCGGCGCAGCGCTAAAAAAATGCGTACTGGAACTGGGTGGTTCGGATCCGTTTATTGTGCTTAACGATGCCGATCTGGAGCTGGCCGTGAAAGCTGCGGTTATCGGACGTTATCAGAATACCGGGCAGGTATGTGCGGCGGCAAAACGCTTTATCATCGAAGAGGGAATTGCTTCGGCATTTACCGAACGTTTCGTAGCGGCTGCAGCGGCGTTAAAAATGGGCGATCCACGTGACGAAGAGAACGATCTCGGCCCGATGGCACGTTTTGATTTGCGTGATGAGCTACATCATCAGGTGGAAAAAACACTGGCGCAGGGGGCGCGTTTGTTACTGGGCGGAGAAAAGATGGCAGGGGAAGGTAACTACTATCCGCCAACGGTTCTGGCTAATGTCACCCCCGAAATGACGGCGTTTCGTGAAGAGCTTTTTGGCCCCGTTGCCGCAATCACCATAGCAAAAAATGCGGAACATGCGCTGAAACTGGCTAATGACAGCGAGTTCGGTCTTTCTGCGACGATCTTTACCGCTGACGAAACACGAGCCAGACAGATGGCAGCACGTCTGGAATGCGGTGGCGTGTTTATCAATGGTTTTTGCGCCAGCGATGCGCGAGTCGCCTTTGGTGGTGTGAAGAAGAGTGGTTTTGGTCGTGAGCTTTCCCATTTCGGTTTACATGAGTTCTGTAATATCCAGACGGTGTGGAAAGACCGGATCTGACGTCACATATTTAGCTCTGTTATACTCGCAGGTCTTTTCAGACCTGCGAGCAAGGAGCAGAGTGTGGCTGTCGCCATGGATAATGTAATTTTAGAAAACATCTTGCGGCAAGTGCGGCCGCTAATTGGTCAGGGTAAAGTCGCAGATTATATTCCGGCACTGGCAACCGTCGATGGCTCCCACCTGGGGATTGCCATTTGTACCGTTGATGGGCAGCTTTTTCAGGCCGGAGACGCGCAAGAACGTTTTTCCATTCAATCTATTTCCAAAGTGCTCAGTCTCGTTGTCGCTATGCGTCATTACTCCGAAGAGGAGATCTGGCAACGCGTCGGCAAAGATCCGTCTGGATCGCCGTTCAATTCCCTGGTGCAACTGGAAATGGAGCAGGGCATTCCACGCAATCCGTTTATTAATGCCGGTGCGTTGGTCGTCTGCGATATGCTGCAAGGGCGGTTAAGCGCCCCGCGGCAGCGTATGCTGGAAGTGGTGCGCGGCTTAAGCGGCGTGTCTGATATTGCCTACGATACGGTGGTGGCGCGTTCCGAGTTTGAACATTCTGCGAGAAATGCGGCGATCGCCTGGCTGATGAAGTCGTTTGGTAATTTCCATCATGATGTAACTACCGTTCTGCAAAACTACTTTCATTACTGCGCACTGAAAATGAGTTGTGTTGAGCTGGCGCGGACGTTTGTCTTTCTGGCGAATCAGGGGAAAGCTTTTCATATCGATGAGCCAGTAGTGACGCCGATGCAGGCACGGCAAATTAATGCGCTGATGGCAACGAGCGGAATGTACCAGAACGCGGGTGAATTCGCCTGGCGAGTGGGGCTTCCGGCGAAATCTGGCGTTGGCGGCGGTATTGTTGCGATCGTCCCGCATGAAATGGCTATCGCGGTATGGAGCCCGGAACTGGATGATGCGGGCAACTCTCTTGCCGGTATCGCAGTACTTGAACAATTGACGAAACAATTAGGACGCTCGGTTTATTAATGCAGTCACTTGATCCACTCTTCGCGCGTTTATCCCGTTCAAAATTTCGCTCCCGCTTTCGTTTGGGTGTGAAAGAGCGTCAGTATTGTCTGGAGAAGGGCGCGCCGGTTATAGAACAACATGCGGCGGATTTTGTCGCTAAGCGTCTTGCTCCGGCATTACCGGCGAACGATGGTAAGCAAACCCCCATGCGTGGGCATCCGGTGTTTATCGCTCAGCACGCCACCGCGACCTGTTGCCGTGGTTGTCTGGCTAAGTGGCATAACATTCCGCAGGGTGTTTCGTTAAGTGAGGAACAACAACGTTATATCGTGACGGTTATCTACCACTGGCTGGTTATACAGATGAATCAGCCATAAGAATGGTGGTAAAAGCCAAAAGATCATCTGACTGATATCTTTCCTTGTCGCCGCTGTCAGCGAACATGCTATCCTTTATGAGAATTTACTTATTGCGTTGAGATAATTGCCATCCGCAATTGTATGGACAGATAATTAATGTATGTACACCCCATATCCACTTTCCGTTTGTTCCAGGAAGGTCATCTGCTACGTAATAGCATTGCAATTTTTGCGCTAACGACGCTGTTCTATTTTATTGGTGCAGAGCTACGCCTGGTTCATGAACTCTCTCTTTTCTGGCCGCTCAATGGTGTAATGGCAGGGGTATTTGCCCGCTATGTCTGGCTTAATCGTCTGCATTACTATGCTATCTGTTACGTGGCAATGCTGGCTTATGATGCCATGACCACCGAATGGGGGCTGGTCTCGCTGGTTATTAATTTATCCAATATGATGTTTATTGTGACCGTTGCTCTGTTGGTGGTACGGGATAAGCGTCTGGGGAAAAATAAATATGAACCAGTAAGTGCCTTACGGTTATTTAATTACTGTCTGATTGCCGCTTTATTATGTGCCATCGTCGGCGCGATTGGTTCGGTCAGTATTGATAGTCTTGATTTCTGGCCTTTGCTTGCTGACTGGTTTAGTGAACAATTCTCAACAGGCGTGTTGATTGTTCCTTGTATGCTGACGCTGGCAATTCCGGGAGTATTACCGCGTTTTAAAGCAGAGCAGATGATGCCTGTCATTGCGCTGATCGTGTCGGTCATTGCCTCAGTGGCGATTGGCGGTGCAGGGAGTCTGGCATTTCCGCTGCCGGCATTAATCTGGTGTGCGGTGCGCTATACGCCACAGGCTACGTGTCTGTTGACCTTTATCACCGGAGCGGTAGAAATCGTGCTGGTGGCTAATTCGGTGATTGATATCGCCGTCGGTTCGCCGTTCTCGATTCCGCAAATGTTTTCCGCTCGTCTGGGCATTGCCACGATGGCCATTTGCCCAATTATGGTTTCCTTTAGCGTGGCGGCGATTAATTCACTGATGAAGCAAGTTTCTCTGCGTGCCGATTTTGATTTTCTGACACAGGTGTACTCACGATCCGGTCTTTATGAGGCGCTGAAAAGTCCATCGCTGCAACAGACACAACATCTGACCGTCATGCTGCTTGATATCGACTATTTCAAAAGCATTAACGACAACTATGGTCATGAATGTGGCGATAAAGTCTTAAGCGTATTTGCTCAGCATATTCAGAAAATTGTGGGCGATAAAGGGCTGGTGGCGCGGATGGGGGGAGAAGAGTTTGCCGTTGCTGTACCTTCAGTGAATCCCGTCGATGGTCTATTGATGGCGGAGAAAATCCGCAAAGCTGTCGAACTTCAACCTTTTACCTGGCAACAAAAGACGCTCTATCTTACGGTCAGCATCGGTGTCGGTAGTGGATGTGCTTCATACAGTACACTAACTGATGACTTCAATAAATTGATGGTTGAAGCTGATACGTGTCTCTATCGCTCGAAAAAAGATGGGCGTAACCGCACCAGCACCATGCGTTATGGTGAGGAAGTTGTCTGACAGCTTTATTATTTTTCCGCTGTTTCAGAATAATGTGTTCTACCACTCTGGCGGTTGAATAAATACCGTCAGAACCATGATCTGCGCCACATTTTTCTCTTAAACCTGCTAATTAATCACCACGAGTTGATCAAAACAGGGGTTCAGCGTATTAAAGTTTGCTAATCTGTTATACCAATTCAAACAGGTTGTATGACTAATCAAAAGGGAACCCATTGTGAAAACACTAAATCGTCGCGATTTTCCCGGTGCACAGTATCCAGAACGTATCATTCAGTTTGGTGAAGGTAACTTTCTGCGCGCCTTTGTTGACTGGCAAATTGATCTCCTGAATGAGCACACCGATCTGAATTCTGGTGTGGTCGTTGTTCGTCCGATTGAAACTTCATTCCCGCCGTCACTTAGCACTCAGGATGGTTTGTACACCACCATTATTCGTGGCCTGAATGAGAAGGGCGAAGCAGTCAGCGATGCGCGTTTGATTCGTTCTGTAAACCGTGAAATTAGCGTCTACGGTGACTACGATGAATTCCTGAAGCTGGCGCACAATCCGGAAATGCGTTTCGTCTTCTCTAACACCACCGAAGCGGGCATCAGCTATCATGCGGGCGACAAATTTGATGATGCGCCAGCGGTAAGCTATCCGGCAAAACTGACGCGTTTGCTGTTCGAACGTTTTAGCCATTTCAACGGTGCGCTGGATAAAGGTTGGATCATCATTCCGTGTGAACTGATTGATTATAATGGTGATGCGCTGCGTGAACTGGTGCTGCGTTATGCGCAAGAGTGGCAGCTACCGGAAGCGTTTGTTCAATGGCTGGATAAAGCTAACAGCTTCTGTTCTACGCTGGTGGACCGTATCGTTACCGGTTATCCGCGTGATGAAGTAGCGAAACTGGAAGAAGAACTCGGTTATCACGATGGTTTCCTCGACACCGCTGAACACTTTTACCTGTTTGTGATTCAGGGACCGAAATCCTTAGCGTCTGAATTGCGTCTGGATAAATATCCGCTCAACGTACTGATTGTTGACGATATTAAACCGTATAAAGAGCGCAAAGTAGCAATCCTTAATGGTGCTCACACCGCGCTGGTGCCGGTGGCGTTTCAGGCTGGGTTGGATACTGTAGGCGAAGCGATGAACGATGCAGAAATCTGTGCATTCGTTGAAAAAGCCATTTATGAAGAGATTATTCCGGTACTGGATCTGCCGCGAGATGAGCTGGAATCTTTCGCCAGTGCAGTCACCGGACGTTTCCGTAACCCGTACATTAAGCATCAGTTGCTGTCCATTGCGCTCAACGGTATGACCAAGTTCCGTACCCGCATCCTGCCGCAGTTGCTGGCAGGGCAGAAGGCGAATGGTAAACTCCCGGCTCGTCTCACTTTCGCGTTAGCGGCACTGATTGCATTCTATCGCGGTGAGCGTAACGGTGAAACCTATCCGGTGCAGGATGATGCTCACTGGCTGGAGTGTTATCAGCAATTGTGGAGTCAGCATCGTGATCGTGTCATCGACACCCAGGCACTGGTTGCTATTGTGTTGGCAGAAAAAGACCACTGGGAGCAGGATCTGACGCAAGTGCCTGGTCTGGTAGAGCAGGTGGCCAATGACCTGGATGCGATTCTGGAAAAAGGGATGCGCGAAGCTGTACGTCCGTTGTGCTAATAATTGCATTATTTTGTAAGCCGGATAAGGCATTTATGCTGCATCCTGCCGCACTTTTCCAACTAACTGAAATCACATAGCTAGTTGGAGGCGCTGATAAGCGCAGCGCATCAGGCAATTAACGGCGCAATCTCTGAACCCGGTTTCGGCCGGGTTTGTTATTATGCATTATTAGTTACAACATCCTATATACCCTTATCATAACCAGGTGCCACATGGCGCATCTGTGATTGTTGTAGTCTTGTAGGTAATTTGTAAATTGACACTTGAGAACGTGATCGCAATCACGTTTAATAGGGCGACTTTTCCATGTTTGAAGATAATCATGATTGTTCGCCCACAACAACACTGGTTGCGCCGTATTTTTGTCTGGCACGGTTCAGTATTATCCAAAATATCCTCGCGCTTGCTACTCAACTTTCTTTTTTCTATCGCGGTTATTTTCATGCTGCCCTGGTATACGCATCTGGGCATCAAATTTACCCTCGCGCCGTTCAGCATTCTCGGTGTTGCTATCGCCATTTTTCTGGGGTTTCGTAATAACGCGGGGTACGCTCGTTATGTTGAAGCGCGCAAACTGTGGGGACAGTTGATGATTGCCTCACGGTCATTATTGCGTGAAGTAAAAACGACGTTGCCCGATTCAGCAAGCGTAAAGGAGTTTGTCCGGCTACAAATTGCCTTTGCTCACTGTTTACGCATGACATTACGCAAACTGCCACAGGCAAAAGTGCTGGCACATTACCTCAATGAAGAAGATCTTCAGCGGGTGCAGGCTACAAACTCCCCAGCTAATCATATTTTGCTGATGATGGGGAAGTGGTTAGCAGTTCAGCGCCGGAATGGGCAACTTTCTGACATTCTATTTATTAGTCTGAACGATCGGCTCAATGATATTTCTGCGGTGCTGGCAGGATGTGAGCGCATCGCATATACACCAATTCCTTTTGCTTACACACTCATTTTGCATCGTACCGTTTACCTGTTTTGCATCATGCTACCGTTCGCGCTGGTCGTGGATCTGCATTACATGACGCCTTTTATCTCAGTACTGATTTCCTACACCTTCATTTCGCTTGATTGTTTGGCGGAAGAGTTAGAAGACCCGTTCGGTACAGAAAACAATGATTTACCGCTGGATGCCATCTGCAACGCTATTGAAATTGACCTGTTGCAGATGAACGATGAAACGGAGATCCCGCCGAAGATTCTTCCCGACCGCCATTACCAGTTGACGTAACAATTACTCTGTTCGCCGGGCAACAATGAACAAGCGCGGAAATGCCAGCAGTATTTGACCATCCTCCTGCAGTGGATACTGCTCTTCCAGCATCTGATGGTAGCGCGTAAGAAAATGCTGCTGTTCACTCTCAGTCAGATCCTGCAACCACGGGCGTAATCCGGTGGCGGTCACCCAGTCAATAATCGCCTGGTGAGATGGCATCTGGTGATAGTAGGTGGTTCGCCAGATATCAACCTCACATGCGGTTTCACTCAGAATATCGTAGTAAGCATGAACGCCTGCCAGTGGTTCGCGTCCACGATCCGGATAATGCTGCTCCCAGGCGACTTCGCGCATTAATACATGTGTCGGCTCCAGCCAGTTGTCCGGCATTTGTACCGCCAGTACGCCATGCGGATTGAGTAACGACACAAGATGTGGAAACAGTTCGTAATGATCAGGCAACCATTGCAACGAGGCGTTGGCGAAAATCAGATCGAATGCGTGATCCGGTTGCCAATTGCGGATATCTGCTTCAACAAACTGACATTCTGGCAACACTGCACGCGCTTCAGCAATCATCGCCGGAGACGAATCAATGCCAGTAATTTTTACCGTTGGCCAACGTTGATGTAGCAGGGCGGTGCTGTTGCCTGGGCCGCAGCCGAGATCGGCTATTTGCCGGACGTTTTCCAGAGGAACTCTGGCAAGCAGTTCTACCGCTGGTCGCGACCGTTCGGCGGTGAAGTGCAAATATAAAGAAGGGTTCCAGTCAGCCATTTTTTTACTCCCGTCAGCGCGTTAACCCAAGTGTAGATAAAATTGATGAATTCGCCTCACGTCATCAATCCACCGAACACGCGCATTAAATCAAGGATACCTAAAAGTGATTGACTACGTGCTGGTCAAGATTCATCAGAGATATTTATTAATCAATAAAATATTAGAGCCTAACGGGGTAGGGAAGAGTAAATTTCGCATAAAATCAATTTAAAACAAATAAATCCTCCTTCTTGTTGTTTTTATTCATTTCATATAAATATATTAACATGCAATATATTCAAAATTAATATCTATCTGTGGATAGTGAATAATCACAAAGTGACTTTTTTTTGATATCCTTAGGACAGGAACCAGGTTTGAAGTTTTTTGTGTGAAACTCCTGGCATTTTGGACGCTAACTCTATCGGATATAGCGATATAAAATATGACGAGAAAATTTGCATTCAACATTATATATATCATCGATGTTTTAGGTGATGAAGATCTTGACTCCTCGAGTGACATCAAAATTAACACCAATAGACCAGATGATATAACACTTAAAAGCAATACCGCTTCAAAACTATTTAAATCGATCTCAAGCTTGAAAGTCCCCATCCCCATTGTGTTTGTTAAGATCCATAATATCCCCATGCTAATATCTTTCTTTAAGGAGCTGGAAAAAGGAGTCATAAAAAAAGGTTTAATCCCGATAGTGCATTTTGAGTGTCATGGCTCACCCGATGAGGGAATGTTTTTCCCTGGCATTAAAAAGTATATATCCTGGAGTGAGATGAATGATCTATTTTTAATGATAAACAAACATACAATGAATAATCTACTCGCTATAGTCGCTGGATGTGATAGTTTCAAATCAACAGAAAACATTGACTTTGCAAAAGGAAGTCCTTATGGCTGCTATATTGGCGCAAATAAAGTTACCGACGCAAGCATAATTAGTAGGTTTAAGGATTTTTACCGTTATATCTTTATATATAACGATTTCGATGGGGCTTGTGATCTTTTAGGTTCCGATTTTTCTATGGTTTTTTCATATGATATCTGTATGCAAAGATTCTTACTTCCGTTAGTTTTAAGTTATTTCGGAGAAGATAAAAAAGAGTTTGTTGAGTATACAATCAACCGCCTAATAGACAATGGGCAGCAGGGGTCTATAGGTGAAATAAGAAAATTAGCAAAATACAGGTTAAAGCATATTGATAAGTATTATGAACGTTCTGGCGTTCAATTTTTACATGGGCAAAGACCGCTTGCATTTACGGAATTAAAACGCATTGCGCTTGATCTTAAGGACAACCTCAGTGACGAGGCTAAATTCAATATCGAACTGAGGAATGCCATTAAATTGAAAAGAAATATAATCATGGGAAAAGGCGCCTGATCCCGAAGTGCCAGACTTGCCGCGAGTGTACATCAAGAATGGTGAGATCGCTGTGATGAGGCTTGTAATGCAGCTTAAATCAGCAACCTCAAATGGCACGTCAGTGCCGTTTTTTAAATCCTCCATTTTATCCGCGATCGGGGATATCGCAGTGTTTATCCCGTAGAGCGGATAAAATGCGTTTACAGATTGACTTTATCCTCACTAAAGGATAAAACTGAAAATATCCCCTAAAGCGGATAAAATTCTTGTGGATGTATGGCATGATGAGCTTTCCGATGATCTATAGCCCAACGCAATTAGCAAATGCAATGAAACTGGTTCGTCAGCAAAATGGCTGGACGCAGAGCGAGCTGGCGAAAAAAATCGGCATAAAACAGGCGACTATTTCCAATTTCGAAAATAACCCTGACAACACCACACTAACGACATTTTTTAAGATATTACAGTCACTTAATCTCTCGATGACGCTATGCGACACGAAAAATGACTCGCCAGAATCAACCGATCAGCAAGATCTGGAGTGGTAATGCCAAAACTTGTCACGTGGATGAACAACCAGCGGGTAGGCGAGTTGACGAAGCTGACCAACGGTGCCCATACCTTTAAGTATGCGCCGGAGTGGTTGGCCAACCGTTATGCCAGGCCATTGTCGCTTTCGCTGCCATTGCAGAGGGGGAATATCACCTCTGATGCTGTATTTAACTTCTTCGATAACCTGTTACCCGATAGCCCGATTGTACGCGACCGCATCGTTAAACGTTATCATGCTAAATCCAGGCAACCGTTTGATTTATTGTCAGAAATAGGGCGAGATAGCGTTGGCGCCGTGACGTTATTACCAGAAGACGAAACCGTGACGCGCCCAATAATGGTATGGGAAAAGCTTACTGAAGCCAGACTTGAAGAAGTATTAACGGCTTATAAAGCAGATATCCCGCTAGGCATGATTAGGGAGGAAAATGACTTTCGCATCTCGGTTGCTGGCGCGCAGGAGAAGACTGCGCTGCTCAGAATGGGCAATGACTGGTGCATTTCTCAGTGTTTATCCAGGCCGGTGGCAGTTATCGACTCACGCCATTTTACGACATCATTTCAGCATTTCCGGTATTGGGTGGCGCGGGAATACATATCAGCGATCTCAAACTGGCAATGGGGCTTAACGCATCCAAAGGCAGAAAAACGGAAATCGATAAAATATATCCGCGACATTTTTTGGCGACAGCAAAGGCACTGAAATTTCCGGAAGTGCAGATGCATGAAATCCTGAGTGACTTTGCCAGAATGATTCCCGCAGCATTGGATAACGTGAAGGCTTCATTACCGGCAGATTTTCCGGAGAACGTGTTGACGGCAATTGAAACCAATGTGTTGAGGTTGCACGGTCGGTTAAGCCGAGAATATGGAATTAAGTGAGATATGGGGTTTGGCCGGTTTTAGCGAGCAAGACAATCTCGACCGCGAAAAATGAGTCCGGTGAAGTACCGGCAGCATCCTGGGATCACAACATAACAAGCCCAGGGAAAACCTAGCCGCGCAACATTAGAATATTGCAGTTATAACCTTGGTGCGCATAATATATATTATGTTAAATGAATAGTATCAGAATGCACTCAGCCACTGTGGCCACCTCATAGCGTGATGTTCATGACACCTCCCCCATGTTATTGGCCAAAACCACTTTTATGGCATTCACGATTACCCGGCAAAATGAAGATGCACTATCAATCGTTTGTTTAGCCTCGGGCATTTCTGTTTTTGATATACTCAAAGTCATTGTCGCAAGGAAAATGTGCAAAGTGACTAAAGATAAATGGAGAATGTTATGATCAGGCAGAAGATTTTACAGCAGCTCCTGGAGTGGATTGAGTGCAATCTCGATCACCCTATCTCAATCGAAGATATCGCACAGAAATCTGGCTACAGTAGACGCAATATTCAACTTCTGTTCAAAAACTTCATGCACATGCCCCTGGGATCATACATCCGCAAACGAAGACTTTGTCGGGCAGCCATTCTTGTCAGACTTACAGCTAAATCAATGCTTGATATTGCACTATCTTTGCATTTTGATTCACAGCAGTCATTCAGCCGCGAATTTAAAAAGTTGTTTGGATGTTCTCCCAGAGAATATCGGCTCCGTGACTTTTGGGATCTCACCAACATCTTGCCTCCTTTATTAACGCGTCAGTACCAAAAGACTGATTGCAGATTAATCAATTTACCTGAGACACGTATTTGGGGTAATTCATTTAAATATGACATTGAAATCTCTAACAAACCACCAGATGAAGAAGTAAAACTGCGGCGTAATCATTTATCCAGATGTCTTCAGAATTTGAAGACGGATATCTATTACGTCTCAACATATACACCATCTACAAAATCGGTAGATTTGCTCACAGTTGAAACCTTCGCCGGTACAGTATGCGACCATGCGGATACGGAGATGCCAAAGGAATGGATAACGGCTGGAGGGCTTTATGCCTCTTTCCGCTATGAAGGAGATTGGGAGTATTATGCGAACTGGGTGCGGAACCTCTATCTGATAGAACTGCCTGCCAGGGGGTTAGTCAGAGTAAACGGTTGTGATATCGAACGTTTTTACTGCAATGAAACTTTTGTAGAAAAGAATAACAACTATGTTGTTTGCGAAATTTTTATCCCCGTTCGCCCGGCTTAGCCTGTATCTATATCTCATTGAGGATTACCCTACCCTGCTACTGTCTAATCAGTATCAGGGTAGGTGTTCAGTAAATAATGGCGTTGTGTGTGTCAACGCCATTATTCTTTATTACAGCGAATTTTTCATTCCTGGAGAAATTATTTTATTGCCTCCTCACCTTCTTCAGTAGCAGCCTCCACTGCGTTAATTGTCACCGTCACTGGCTGCATTTCGTACCCACCATACGTCAGAGTGTTGAATGTGAATGTATATACCCCTGGCTTAGTAGTACTGAATTTACGCGTGATTTTTCCGCTCACAAAATGATCGGCTTTCGATGGCAGGAACTGGTAATCATCCTCCGTCACCCCTTCCGGAGCCTGAATGTCGACCCACATACTCCCCCCAACAGGGTTGCCTGCCGACATCAGAGAGATCTCCAGTGTTGCGGTCGCCACCCCGTCTGCCACCAGAGACTCTACTCGTTCAGGAGAGACCGCAAGTACCGCATTTTTATCATCCGCGACGAATCTGGATTCGGCTGTTTTCGTCGATACCTGACCGTCAGTCCGATTCACTTTCGCGGTTAGCGTATATATCGCCGCTTTAGTGGTAGAGGCGGTGAATACAGCCTGCCCCTGCTCATTGGTTGTTGCAGTCCCGTTCGGCTCCAGGTCTAACGTTGCTGGCTCGGCGCTCAGCGTCACTTCACTATCTTTCACGATATTGTTATTGGCATCAGTAACCGTGACTTTATAAGTCTGTTTGGCTTTACCATCTGCCAGTGCGCGGTTGCCAATCACCTCAATGTTCGAGATGGTTGCCGTAGCCTTGTCGGCCACAAACGTGATGCTCTGCGCATCCGAAGTCTGGTCATTTCCTGCCGTGGCTGTGATTGCATACGTTCCTGCAACCACAGAAACAACACGCAGCTCGGCTTTACCTTCATCGTTAGTCTTCACCCAGGTACTCTCGTCATTAAGCGGTGTGACGCCCCGGGGAAGATTAAAGGCGACCATAGTTCCGGGAACAGGGTTGCCGTGTTTATCCTCAACAGTTGCCGTCAGCGTAAAGGCATCATTGCCGTTTGCTGCTTTTTGGGCGGTATCAACCTGAAGGCTTGCCTGGCCAGTTTTGGCATCCGCTTTGAACTTCACCGTGGCAGTCTTCTGGGAGTTTTTCACCGAAGCCGTGATTTTGTGTTCCCCGGCAACGGTTGATATCAGCTCAATATCGGCTTTACCTGCAGCATTCGTTGTTACCTTATTCCCCGTCTTACTGCTCACTCCCTCCGGCAGAGTCAGCGTTACAGTTTGATCCTGCAACGGGTTACCATAGGAATCCGTTACGGTCAGAGTAACCTTGTTGGCAGACTGTCCATCAGCCAGTTGGTTATCAACATTCACTGAAATATCGTGAATGTTAGCCTCAGATGCGTTACCCACAACGTTCAGCAATAGCGGTTGCGAAGCAGCATCTTTGCCATTCACCCGCGGCCAGATAACCAGTTGGCCGGCTGCAGAGCCTATAGTTAACGTCGTAACATAAGTGCCATCACTTTGTTCCGTCCAGGCTCCTGCCGAAGGTTGCTCCGTCCCTGTGCTGGCTGCGCCACTAATTTCTGGAGCATCAGGTTTCAGACCTCTGACTGGGTTACCGTTCGCATCCTTCGCCGTGAAGATCAGTTGTGTCGTTGTTTTGATCATCGGGGCATCGTTATCAGCTACGAACGTGGAGTTCACTAATGACATCTCCCCGGCGGCAATGGTGACAGAAACCGCCTGTTTCAGAGCGTCAGAGCCATCAACTCGCGGCATGATAGTCAGCTCACCAACTCCCGTTGCGCCAGCAGTCAGCACCGCCGTATAGGTTCCATTGCCCTTATCCGTCCACTGACTGACGGATGGACGCTGCTGGTTGATGTTGTATGCATCACCACCAAATTGTGGTGTTTCAGGCGTAATGCCGGTGATTGCGTTGCCGTATTTATCCGTCATCGTCAGCGTCAGTGTGACGCTTTCACCAACGGTAATCGACGTTTTCGATACCGTCATTTCCGCGTGGTCAACCGAAACAGTACCCGCTTTAACATTAATCGGAGTTGCCTTTGCTGTAGCGTTTTTGCCATCAATCTGCGGCATAATGTTCAACGCGCCTGCCCGTGTTCCCGAACGCAGAATAGCCGTGTATTCGCCGTTGCCTTTATGGCTCCAGCCTGTAACCGAACTACCAGACGCGGCATCACCGGAAAGCGATACGCCAAGTTTAGCAGTGTCGATATCGGTAAGCGCATTTCCAAACTGATCTCTGGCGGAGAAAGTCAGTTCCGTTGCGCTTTCAACAGCAAGAACGCTATCTTTTACCGTCAACGTTGAGTTAGAAACCGCCTGATCCCCCGCAACAACGGTCAACTGCGCAGCGTCGGTGGCTGCTGGCTGGCCGTTGAATAGCGGCATGATGTGAAGATCACCCGTCTTTCCGCCGGTAGTCAGCGTAGCAACATAGGAACCGTCGCCTTTCTCAGTCCAACTGGAAACGGTCGCTCCTTCAGACGCGGCACCCGTCAGACTTGCTGACAGGGAAAGACCGCTGATAGCGTTACCATGCGCATCTTTTGCCACAAGCGTCACTGTCGTGCTTTCCCCTGCTTTAATGCGATCCGCTGCAACGGATACTTTCGACTGGCCTGAAGATAAAGCATCAGCTACCACAGTCACTTTAGCCGCATTAGCTGCTGCATCCTGACCGTTGATCTTCGGCATAACAATTAATTCACCCGCCGTAGTACCCAGAGAAATTTGCGCGATCCACGTCCCGTCGCCATTATCCGTCCAGCCTGAGACTGAAGAACCCGCAGCGGCTGCACCCGTTAATGACGGTGTATCTGGAGTAAGGCCGGTCACTGGGTTGTCATAGGCATCTTTTGCCGCCCAGGTTACCGCAAGCGTGCCGCCAACCACCGGTTTATCCGGGTTCAGAGTGATGGTTGAGCGCGCTGCATCAAGCGGTCCGGCAACAAACTTCAGCGTTTGTTGTAACGTGCCCAACTGATACTGCTCGCTAAAGGCACGCACAACAATGTTTCCGGCACGGGTCGAAGAAACCGTGGCGCTGTAGACCCCCGGCTTTATCTCCGAAATGGTGCCAATGGTAACACCGCTGTTGTCCTGTGGAACAAAGCGCAAACGGCTGGCTTCTCCCTCCACCGGGTTGCCATCGGTATCCACCGCAGTAAGCGTCAACGTGTAAGATTTCTGACCATCGGCAATTACATCACCTGACGTCTCATTCACACTCAGAGTCGATTTTGTCACATCCATCATAGTGGCACGCAGTTCAGCCGTGACGGTTTTGCTCATGCCATCAACGCTCACAGTAATGGTTGCTTCACCTGATTGCGTACCGGTGGTGAAGACAGACTTGTACACCCCGGCTTCTGTTTCGGTGATCTCACCCAGTGTTGGCTGTGCCTGTGATTTAGCGGACTTAAGGGCCCGCGTTACGATGTTTCCGGCAGGTTTAAACGTCAGTTCAGTTTTGATCTGATCTTTCATGCCCGTGATTGGCTGTCCCTCGGCGTCTCGCAGAGACAGAACCAGCGGCTTTTGCGCACTCCCGTTAGCAAGCATTTGGATACGGCTCTGGCCATCAAGCGTTAACGTAGTACGATCGGCGCTCATACCCGCTCCGGTAATGACCACCGCTGTCTGCACGCGTTTCGAGGCATTGCCTTTGTTATCGTATGCGACCGCAGAGATCGCGTAATAATTGTCTTTGCCTGCACGATAAGCCGGGAGCGTCACTTGCCACTGGTTACCCTGACCGGTAATTTTACCGCCTGCGGCCAGCAAAGACGGCGCTTCCCATTGCACATTTTTCAGGCCGTGAGTTGCTTTGCTGACCACGAGGCCAAGAGACACCGTCTGCCCGCCCTTACCTTCAATACGGTCTGGCAAGGCAATACGGATCACCTCAGCTTTGCGATACTCAAGAACGATATTGTTATTACGTTCAACCAGATCATAGCGGCTGCCTGCCAGTACCCGACGCTCGCGAATGCTATCCGTATCGAGTTGTTTCTCCAGAGGTTCGCCAATCCGGTAGTTAACTTCCAGGCCAAAGCGAGTGTCATTCTGACCGCTCTTGCCCTGTTTGTGCTCTGCACTCAGTGTCAGAAGAGGCACTGGCGTATAGTTCACCTCGGCAGAAATGGCATGTGGATCTTTCTGGCGTTTATCTTTACCAAACAGACCTACCTCATCGCCATAATACTGTTCATACATCAGGCTTGCGCCAAGCTGCGGCCAGGCCGGTAAATAGCCCTCGGCGCGGATATCCCAACCATTAGCCGGACGCTCCTGATAATCCTCAATATCCGGCGATTTTTTCCAGCCAGATGCCCGGATATAACCGTTGGCGCTCAGTTTCAGATAATCGCGCCAGTATTCCGCACCAACACCAATGCGGGTATGGCTACGGGATAAATCATGATCGATAAATGTGTTCAGCCCCGCCATCCAGTCATTGCCTGAAAAATGACGCCAGCCGAAACCAATATTTGACTGAGTACGATCGTCGGTACGATGTATTGCCCCCTGAGTGAACAGCATATCTGTCGGGGTATCATAAATTGGATAAAGCATTTCCAGCGAAGAGTCCTTCAGCGAGAAATCTTTATCGGCATTCAATTTGACTCGAGCCGTACCATATTTGCCAAGCCACTCCTGGATTTCCTGAGTAGCCTTCGCTGTGGCCATTCCGGTAACAAAATTGCGTGTCGCATCGCTATCCGGCTGACTGCTTAAAAATTTACCGGCATTCGCGGCAAACGACGCGATGTTTTTGTCTGCATTATTGTCAGTAGCAACCGCAGTATTTTCCGTACTTAGACGTGGCAGAGCCGCATTATGCGCTCGCGCCGTCATTGTCGGTGTAAAGGTAACAGCCAGTGGGAAAAGAACCTGAATAGAGATGTTTGCCCACGCCACGCAGTGGGCCAGGGCTGAATAACGAAAACGTGGTTGTTTATAAGCCTTTTTTAAACGTGACATTGAGATAATTTCCTGATGAACGAATTAACGAACATAAGCAAACGCAAATAAAACGTTTGCTTGTCAGAAAAACCGGGTATTTCCCGGTTTCCTTTTCCGCAGAAAAGGAAATACCTTTATGAAAGAAAGCGCATCGTCACCCTGAATATTCAGTGGTTGCGACTACTCGCCGGATGACAGGGCCGGGATTATATTTTTGTTTGTGAGTGCAAATTTAGCTTTTTGTGCAAGCCGTAAAATAGATTCTTACGTTCTATTTTTTGCTAAAAAATCAAAGCAACTTCATTATTTAAACAGCGTGAGATGAAATATTTTTTGTGGTAGAGCTAATTTGGCTTTTATTGATAGAAATATATTTCACAGTGATAAGGAGATAAAATAGCAAGAACATTTAAATTATAAAATAAAAGCATGCATTAGAACGCTTAATTAATAAAGTATCTATAAGCGCCCCTCTTTTTATCTTCCCGACGCATCAGTTTATATTGTGATGAACATCACAACTTTATGCACCGGAGTGGAAAGTTGCAATAAAAAATATGAAGCAATAATGTTTGCATTGCGCCCAACACCAAAAAATATCTAATCTTTTCAAGATGATAGTTATTTGGTGATCAGAATTTACTTAGTTAACATCTTTCATTTGTCAACCAATTATGGCCTTTAGTTTGCTTATTTTTAGTCAAATCTACTGTCCCTTAATGTGACTTACTTCACTTACATTCACTTATTTTTCTTCGTAAAATTACTTTGGAATTAAGTACAATAAAAAGAGGAAATTTTATGACGTCTGCACTAAAAAAAAGTGTTGTGAGCACATCCATATCCTTAATACTGGCATCTGGTATGGCCGGATTCGCGGCTCATGCAGCAGAAGATGTAAAACTGAAAGCAACAAAAACTAACGTGGCTTTTTCGGATTTTACGCCGACTGAATACAGTACCGAAGGAAAGCCGAATATTATCGTACTGACCATGGATGATCTTGGGTATGGACAACTACCGTTTGATAAAGGGTCTTTTGATCCAAAAACAATGGAAAACAGGGAAGTTGTCAATACCTACAAAATAGGTATTGATAAAGCCATCGAAGCGGCTCAAAAATCAACGCCAACTCTTCTTTCTTTAATGGATGAAGGTGTACGTTTTACTAATGGTTATGTCGCTCACGGTGTTTCTGGTCCATCCCGTGCTGCAATTATGACGGGCCGAGCGCCTGCCCGTTTTGGTGTTTACTCCAATACCGATGCTCAGGATGGTATTCCCCTGACCGAAACTTTCCTGCCCGAATTATTCCAGAATCATGGCTATTACACCGCGGCTGTGGGTAAATGGCATCTGTCTAAAATCAGTAATGTCCCGGTTCCGGAAGATAAACAAACCCGTGACTATCATGACAACTTCACCACATTCTCCGCGGAAGAATGGCAACCACAAAACCGCGGCTTCGATTACTTTATGGGGTTCCATGCAGCGGGAACAGCCTATTACAACTCACCTTCGCTGTTCAAAAATCGTGAACGCGTACCTGCCAAGGGTTATATCAGCGATCAGTTAACGGACGAAGCAATTGGTGTTGTTGACCGGGCTAAAGCACTCGACCAACCATTTATGCTTTATCTGGCTTATAACGCGCCGCATCTGCCGAATGACAATCCAGCACCGGAGCAATATCAGAAGCAATTCAATACCGGTAGCCAAACTGCAGATAATTACTACGCATCGGTTTACTCCGTCGATCAAGGTGTAAAACGGATTCTCGAACAGTTGAAGAAAAATGGTCAGTACGACAACACCATTATTCTCTTTACGTCTGATAATGGTGCGGTCATCGATGGCCCACTACCGCTAAATGGTGCGCAAAAAGGCTATAAGAGTCAGACTTATCCTGGCGGAACGCATACGCCGATGTTCATGTGGTGGAAAGGAAAACTTCAGCCAGGAAATTATGACAAGTTAATTTCTGCTATGGATTTCTACCCTACTGCTCTGGATGCTGCCGATATCAACATTCCAAAAGATCTTAAACTGGACGGCGTTTCATTACTCCCGTGGTTGCAAGATAAGAAGCAAGGCGAACCCCATAAAAACCTGACCTGGGTAACGTCCTACTCTCACTGGTTTGATGAGGAAAATATTCCATTCTGGGATAATTACCATAAATTTGTCCGCCATGAGTCAGATGATTATCCTCACAATCCGAATACCGAGGACTTAAGCCAGTTCTCTTATACGGTGAGAAATAATGATTACTCTCTTGTCTATACCGTGGAAAATAACCAGTTAGGTTTGTACAAACTCACCGATCTACAACAAAAAGAGAATCTCGCTGCTGCTAAACCACAAGTTGTTAAAGAGATGCAAGGTGTGGTAAGCGAGTTTATCAACAGCAGCCAACCGCCGCTTAGTCAGGTGAATCAGGAGAAGTTTAACAATATTAAGAAAGCACTTAGCGATGCCAAATAACTAACCCCTTATGCGGCGGAGATTTTCCGCCGCCTTATTGAGTGAGATAGCAATGCACGTGACAGCCAAGCCCTCCAGTTTTCAATGTAATCTCAAATGTGATTACTGTTTTTATCTTGAAAAAGAGTCGCAATTTAGTCATGAAAAATGGATGGATGACAGCACTCTGAAAGAGTTCATTAAACAATACATTGCTGCCTCAGGTGAACAGGTCTATTTTACCTGGCAAGGCGGCGAACCTACTCTCGCGGGTCTTGATTTTTTTCGTAAGGTTATTCACTACCAACAACGCTATGCTGGGGGAAAAGGTATTCATAATGCGTTACAAACCAATGGTATTTTATTGAATAATGAATGGTGCGCCTTTCTCAAAGAGCATAAGTTTCTGGTCGGTATTTCAATTGATGGCCCGCAAGAATTACATGATCGTTACAGACGCAGTAATTCTGGTAATGGGACATTTGAAAAAGTCATGACGGCAATTGATCGTCTGAAGAAGTATAAGGTTGAGTTTAATACGCTAACTGTCATTAACAATATTAACGTCCAACATCCTCTTGAGGTTTATAACTTTTTAAAATCTATCGGTAGTAAGCATATGCAGTTTATAGAACTACTGGAGACGGGGACACCGAATGTAGATTTTACGGGCAATGGTGAGAATACGTTCAGTATCATCGATTTTTCTGTTCCACCCACCGCCTATGGCAAGTTTATGTCAGCTATTTTTATGCAGTGGGTTAAAAATGATGTTGGTGAAATATTCATCCGCCAGTTTGAAAGTTTTGTCAGCCGTTTTCTGGGAAATGGGCATACTAGCTGTATTTTCCAGGAGTCATGTAAAGACAATCTGGTAGTGGAAAGTAATGGTGATATTTATGAATGCGATCATTTTGTCTACCCGCAGTATAAAATTGGCAACATCAATAACGCTGCACTAAAAACGATGAAAAGCGTGCAGTTGACTGCACAAAAAAAGTTGATATCAAAAAAATGCCAGCAATGTGTTTACAAGCCAATTTGTAATGGTGGTTGTCCTAAACATCGCATCACAAAAGTGAATAATGAGGTAGTATCGTACTTCTGTGAAGGTTATAAAATCCTATTTACAACTATGGTGCCATATATGAATGCAATGGTTGAACTCGCTAAAAATAAAGTCCCCCTCTATCACATTATGGATGTCGCAAAACGAATGGAGAGTAATAAATAATACTCCTGCATTCACTCCGGTCATATCATCCTTCTTACGACTTCAGCAGAACACCCGGCACAGACTCAGGCCGGGGGTTTCAGCCATCATTATCTGTTGTTCTGGAGGAGCGTCTTCAGACATGCTTTTGCAATACTCTTGATAATCAAGGGCATGAAAGTAACCAGCACAACAACAATTATCAATATATATCATATAGTTACAGACACTTAAGTAAATTTCATCAGTAAATCATTGCTATAGCCAATCATTGGGTGGCACAATCAAATTTCGTTAATGATAATTGTTCCCATTACCATTTGTATGCTAATTGCAAAGTACCTCTGCTTGCTGAAGCCTTTTTGGCTACGTAAGAATAATAAAACTTCAGTATTATTAATCATTATTATCCTCGCCATGATCCTTGGCGTGGTTAAAATTCAGGTCTGGTTGAATGACTGGAACAATGATTTTTTCAATGCGCTAAGCCAGAAAGAAACCGATAAACTTTGGCAGCTTGTCCTGTGGTTTCCTGCTCTGCTGGGGATCTTCGTATTAATATCCGTTAACAAAACATGGTTAATTAAACTACTGACTATTCGCTGGCGCGAATGGTTAACAGATTACTACCTCAATCGTTGGTTTACAGATAAAAACTACTACTTCACACAGATCTACGGCGAGGATAAGAATACCGATAATCCTGACCAACGTATCGCTGAAGATATCCTTCTATTGATCAGCAAAACACTTAGCCTTTCATTCGGATTCATTCAGTCACTGAGTATGCTGATTACCTTCACCGTTATTCTGTGGCAAAGCGCGGGGACACTCTCATTCACGGTTGGTGGAACGGAGTGGAATATCCAGGGTTATATGGTTTATACCGTCGTGCTCATTGTTATTGGTGGCACGTTGTTTACCCATAAAGTGGGTAAACGTATCCGCCCGCTTAATGTGGAGAAGCAACGTAGCGAAGCGACTTTTCGAACTAACCTTGTGCAGCATAATAAGCAAGCGGAGTTAATTGCGTTAAGCAATGCTGAAACGCTGCAACGTCAGGAGTTGAGCGACAATTTTCATACAATAAAAGACAACTGGCACCGTTTAATGAATCGTCAGCGTTGGCTTGACTATTGGCAGAATGTTTATTCACGCTCGCTTAGTGTTCTCCCCTACTTTCTATTGCTACCGCAGTTTATCAGCGGGCAGATCAATTTAGGTGGGCTGATGAAATCACGTCAGGCATTTATGTTGGTATCCAACAATCTGAGTTGGTTTATTTATAAATACGATGAACTTGCAGAGCTGGCAGCGGTTATCGACCGGTTGTATGAATTTCATCAACTTACTGAACAGCGCCCGACAAATAAACCCAAAAATTGCGATCATGCCGTTCAGGTTGCTGATGCCAGTATCCGTACCCCCGATAATAAAGTCATATTAGAAAACCTGAACTTTCATGTTTCTCCAGGCAAATGGCTACTGCTGAAAGGATACTCTGGTGCGGGAAAAACAACGCTGCTTAAAACATTATCCCACTGCTGGCCGTGGTTTAAAGGTGATATTTCTTCTCCTGCAGACAGTTGGTATGTGTCACAAACGCCGTTAATCAAAACCGGCTTACTGAAAGAGAACATTTGTAAAGCACTTCCGCACCCTATAGACGATGAGCCGTTGAGCGAGGTGTTGCATCAGGTTGGGCTGGGTAAATTGGCTACGCGCATTAATAACCACGATCGTTGGGGAGATATTCTTTCCAGCGGCGAAAAACAACGTATTGCGCTGGCTCGGTTAATTTTACGACGTCCGAAATGGATATTTCTCGACGAAGCAACGTCACATCTGGAGGAGCAAGAGGCTATCCGTTTACTGCGTTTAGTGCGCGAAAAATTACCTGAAAGCGGTGTGATTATGGTGACCCATCAGCCTGGTGTTTGGGATCTGGCGGATGATATTTGTGACATTAGCGCGGTTTTATAAAAACGATAAATGCCCTGCTATACGGAGATAAAAATAAATGAAGCGAGTTCTTATTTCTGGCGTCATTTTATGTGGCGCTGGCGCTGATATGGCGCAGGCCGTCGACGACAAAGACAAGTATATGCCTGTTTTTGAAGAGATGACAGTCTATGCCCCTGTCCCTGTGCCCGTAAACGGTAACACGCATTACACCAGTGAAAGCATCGAGCGTTTACCGACAGGTAATGGCAATATCAGCGATTTATTAAAAACAAACCCAGCGGTGCGTATGGATTCAACGCAAAGCACCTCGTTGAATCAGGGGGAGATCCGCCCGGAGAAAATATCCATTCACGGTGCATCGCCCTACCAGAATGCCTATTTGATTGATGGTATTAGCGCCACCAATAACCTGAACCCGGCGAATGAATCGGATGCCAGCAGTGCAACCAATATTAGCGGGATGTCACAGGGTTATTATCTTGATGTCAGCTTACTGGACAATGTCACGCTTTATGACAGTTTTGTTCCGGTTGAATTTGGTCACTTTAATGGTGGGGTGATAGATGCAAGGATCAAACGCTTTAATGCTGATGATGACAGCGTAAAGCTGAGTTATCGCACAACGCGTTCGGACTGGTTAACGTCTCATATCGATGAGAATAACAAGAATGCATTTAACCAGGGGTCTTCAGGAAGTACTTATTATTCTCCCGACTTTAAAAAGAACTTTTACACCTTGTCATTTAATCAGGAACTCACTGATAACTTTGGCGTGACTGCTGGTTTCTCCCGCCGCCAGTCTGACATTATCCGCGCAGATTATGTTTCGAATGACGGTATTGTTGCAGGTCGGGCGCAGTATAAAAACGTTATCGATACAGCATTAAGTAAATTTACCTGGTTTGCCAGTGAGCGTTTTACCCACGATTTAACCTTTAAATATACCGGTTCTCGCCGGGATTATAATACCAGCACCTTCCCCGAGTCTGACCGAGAAATGGGCAACAAATCTTATGGCCTGGCATGGGATATGGACACACAACTCGTATGGGCCAAACTGCATACCACTGTCGGCTGGGATCATATCAGTGACTATACCCGTCACGACCATGACATTTGGTACACCGAACTCTCATGCACATATGGTGATATTACAGGACGTTGCACCCGTGGCGGGCTGGGGCATATTTCGCAGGCTGTTGATAATTACACCTTCAAAACACGACTTGACTGGCAAAAAGTTGAAGTGGGCAATTTCTCGCATCAGCCTTACTTCGGTGCGGAATACATCTATTCCGATGCATGGACTGAACGCCATAATCAGTCTGAATCTTATGTAATTAATGCCGCAGGAAAGAAAACTAACCATACCATTTACCATAAAGGTAAAGGTAGCCTTGGAATTGACAACTACACGCTGTACATCGCGGATCGTATTAGCTGGCGCAATGTGTCGCTGATGCCTGGCGTGCGTTATGACTATGACAACTACCTGTCAAACCACAATATCTCTCCCCGCTTTATGACGGAATGGGATATTTTCGCTGATCAAACCTCAATAATTACCGCCGGATATAACCGCTATTATGGCGGAAATATTCTCGATATGGGGTTACGAGACATCCGTAATAGTTGGACAGAATCAATTTCAGGCAATAAAACGCTCACCCGTTATCAGGATTTGAAAACACCCTATAATGACGAACTGGCAATAGGTTTGCAGCAAAAGATCGGTAATAACGTTATTGCGCGGGCAAACTATGTTTACCGTGAGGCGCATGATCAAATCAGTAAAAGTAGTCGTACCGACAGCGCAACGAAAACAACGATTACTGAGTATAACAATGACGGTAAAACTAAAACCCATTCGTTCAACGTGAGTTTTGAACTGACAGAACCTCTGCATGTCAGCCAGGTGGCTATTAATCCGCAAATTGTCTTCAGCTATATCAAGAGCAAAGGCAATTTGTCATTGAATAATGGTTATGAAGAGAGCAATACCGATGATAACAAGGTAGTTTACAACGGTAAACTTGTCTCTTATGACAGCGTCCCGCTGGCGGATTTTAATAACCCGTTAAAGATTTCCTTAAATATGGATTTCACTCATCAACCAAGCGGACTGGTGTGGGCGAATACACTGGCCTGGCAAGAAGCACGCAAAGCTCGCATCATTCTGAGTAAGACGAACGCGCAATACATCAGCGAATATTCAGATTACAAGCAGTACGTTGACGAGAAACTGGATAACAGCCTGACCTGGGATACCCGTTTATCCTGGACACCCCAATTTCTTAAGCAGCAAAACCTGACGATTAGCGCCGACATTCTGAATGTGCTGGATAGCAAAACCGCTGTTGATACAACAACCGCCGGTGTGGCGACTTACGCCAGCGGTCGTACTTTCTGGCTTGATGTCAGCATGAAATTTTAAAACTTCGGATTTTACTTTACCGGGTAAATTCACCTGGTTTTCGCATGGAGATGATTATGAGAAACCTCTGTTTCTTACTGACTTTAGTGGCAACACTGTTGTTGCTTCCTGGACGACTTATTGCCGCGGCATTACCACAGGATGACAAGTTAATTACCGGGCAACTGGAAAATGGCTTGCGATATATGATCTATCCACATTCACACCCTAAGGATCAAGTGAATTTGTGGTTGCAAATTCATACCGGTTCATTGCAGGAAGAGGACAACGAGCGCGGCGTGGCGCATTTTGTTGAGCATATGATGTTTAACGGTACAAAAAGCTGGCCTGGTAATAAAGTCATCGAAACTTTTGAATCGATGGGGCTGCGTTTTGGCCGCGATGTTAATGCCTATACCAGCTATGACGAAACGGTGTATCAGGTAAGTTTGCCAACAACGCAGAAACAAAATTTGCAAAAAGTGATGGCAATCTTCAGTGAATGGAGCAATGCCGCCACCTTTGAAAAACACGAAGTAGACGCTGAACGTGGCGTAATTACCGAGGAATGGCGCGCGCATCAGGATGTTAAATGGCGCACATCTCAGGCGCGTCGCCCTTTCCTGTTGGCAAATACACGCAATTTAGACCGTGAACCGATCGGTTTGATGGATATTGTCGCAACGGTCGCGCCGGAACAACTGCGCCAATTTTATCAACGCTGGTATCAGCCGAATAATATGACCTTTATCGTCGTTGGTGATATCGACAGTAAAGAAGCGCTGGCGTTGATAAAGGAAAATTTAGGTAAACTTCCGGCAAACAAAGCGGCTGAAAATCGCGTATGGCCAACGGAAGCAGAAAACCGCCGGCGCTTTAATATCATTAATGATAAAGAAAATCGGGTGAACGGTATCGCACTCTATTATCGCATGCCAATGGTTCAGGTGACCGATGAACAAAGCTTTGTCGAACAGGCAGAATGGAGCATGTTGGTCCAGTTGTTTAATCAGCGATTGCTGGAACGGATCCAGTCCGGTGAGTTGAAGACTATTTCCGGTGGCACCGCGCGCAGTATTAAAATTGCGCCTGATTATCAGTCGCTGTTTTTCCGTGTAAATGCACGGGACGATAATATGCAGGATGCTGCGAATGCATTAATGGCAGAACTGGCAACTATCGACCAACATGGTTTTTCCGTTGCAGAGCTTGATGATGTAAAAGCCACCCGTCTGACCTGGCTGAAAAATGCGGCTGAGCAACAGGCTGAACGCGATCTGCGGATGCTGACCAGCCGCCTGGCATCCAGCTCGTTAAATAATACGCCATTCCTTTCACCGGAAGAGACATACCAGCTTTCTAAACGCCTGTGGCCACAAATTACCGTGCAAAGCCTGGCGAAAAAATGGCAGCAATTAAGAAAGAACCAGGACACATTTTGGGAACAAATGGTCAACAATGATACTGCAGCCCAAAATGCATTATCTCCTGCAGCCATTACGGCGCTGGAAAATGAATATGCCAACAAAAAACTGGCGGCTTATGTCTTCCCTGGCAGAAATTTATCTTTAACGGTAAACGCTGATCCGCAAGCAAAAATAACCAGCCAAAAAAGACTGGCTGAAAATCTGACGTCACTGACCCTTTCTAATGGCGCAAACGTCATTCTGGCAAAATCTACGGGCGAAGAAGAAAAGCTGCAAATTATTGCCGTCTCTGATAAAGGCGATTTGAGTTTCCCTGCGGGACAAAAATCACTTATTGCGCTGGCAAATAAAGCCGTTAGCGGTAGCGGAGTTGGCGATCTCTCCTCTTCCAGCCTGAAACGCTGGAGCGCAGAAAACTCAGTGACCATGAGCAGTAAAGTCAGTGGCTTGAATACACTACTGTCTGTTAGCGCACGGGCTAATAATCCTGAACCCGGTTTTCAGTTAATTAACCAGCGGATCACCCGCAGCACAATTAACGACAACATTTGGTCATCGTTACAAAATGCTCAAATTCAAGCGTTGAGAACGCTCGATCAACGCCCGGCAGAGAAATTCGCTCAGCAGATGTACGAAACACGCTATGCCGATGAGCGCACGAAATTACTGCAAGAAAAACAGATTGCACAGTTTTCTGCCGCAGACGCATTGGCTGCCGATCGTCAGTTGTTTTCTTCCCCAGCAGATATCACTTTTGTGATTGTCGGTAATGTGGCAGAAGACAAACTCCTGCCGTTAATTACGCGTTACTTAGGATCAATCAAACGTTCTGATTCAGCATTGGCAGCAGGTAAACCATTAACCCGCGCGACGGGTAACGCGGCTGTTACTGTAAAAGAACAAAATGAACCTGTAGCACAAGTTTCACAGTGGACGCGGTATGATCCCCACACACCTATTAACCTGGCGACACGCATGGCACTGGATGCATTCAACGTCGCATTGGCAAAAGATCTGCGGATAAATATTCGTGAACAGGCATCCGGAGCATACAGCGTTTCTTCTCGTCTCTCTGTTGATCCTAAGGCCAAAGATATCAGTCATTTGCTGGCTTTCACCTGTCAACCTGAACGTCATAGCGAACTGTTAACATTGGCGAATGAGGTAATGACTAAACGTCTGACTAAAGGGATCAGTCAGCAAGAGCTGGACGAATATCAGCAAAATATTCAACGCAGCCTCGATATTCAGCAAAATAGCGTTCAGCAATCAGCGAACACTATTGTGAATAGTATTATTCAATATGATGATCCTGCTGTGTGGATGACGCAGGAGAAAGTGTTAAAGAATATGACTGTGGAAAATGTTAATGCTACAGTTAAAGAATATCTGAGTAAAACCGCGAATACCTACACTGGAGTATTGCTGCCAAAATAATAACTTACCCCCGCCAACTTTGTTGGCGGGGTATTCTGTATAATTAACGTGTTTGTTTGACAACCTTTGAAAGTTTTTCAAAAAATTAACCGCGAACTAATAATGATATTTTAAAGGCCAATTTTTATGTGATAATTTCGGAGGGTAATAGAACGGACTAAAATAACAATAAAAAGAGTGATGTTATCATTGATTATCTTCCTATCTTATTGTTTTTACTTGTCAAAATAAAAAATCCATTTTCAAACAACAAAATAAAATTAGGATTTTGTTATTTGAAACCGAGGCCTTTACGCTTGCTTACTTTATCAATAAATCCTACTTTTTTTAATGCGTTCCAATCATTTTAAGGAGTTTGAAATGGATAAGAAGCAAGTAACGGATTTAAGGTCTGAACTACTCGATTCACGTTTTGGCGCGAAATCTATTTCCACTATCGCGGAATCGAAACGTTTTCCGCTGCATGAAATGCGCGATGATATCGCCTTCCAGATTATCAATGATGAATTATACCTGGATGGCAATGCCCGACAAAACCTCGCCACATTTTGTCAGACCTGGGACGATGAAAATGTTCATAAGCTGATGGATCTGTCGATCAATAAAAACTGGATCGATAAAGAAGAATATCCGCAGTCCGCAGCAATTGACCTGCGTTGCGTAAACATGGTTGCTGATCTGTGGCACGCGCCTGCGCCGAAAAACGGTCAGGCCGTTGGCACCAACACCATTGGTTCTTCCGAGGCCTGTATGCTCGGCGGGATGG